>CAZOCO010000018.1:0-23370 GCA_964578325.1 uncultured Muribaculum sp. | reverse complement strand
AAGGACGGCTCCATTTTTGTTGGGATAGGCTGGGAACGTTAAGTTAGTGACATTGAGGTACAACCAATCGCTACGACCGTCGTGAGACCTATCTGCTCATACAGGATAAAGCTAATTCATACAATGCCATTGACGAGAAAAAACTCTATGCCAAGCAGATTTTCGATTTTCTGTCGACATGGTGCCCTACTACCCGCAACAATATGGTGTGGACATTCAATTTTGCTTCGGCCTACAATAATGGTTCAATATCAGCATCAACCGGATATGCCGACAATGCCAATATCATGAATGCTTATTTTATCGACTGCCTCAAAGAGTCGAATGGTCCGGCCGGAATGATTATGATGGATTTTCTCGGTGCCGACGAACATTCGGGTTTTGCCGGAGCGTCAGGCTCATATACCACCCATGGCGCTACACTCACCAAGGCCGTCATCGATCAGAATTTCAAGTATATCGATAAGTATGTGGCCCGTCAGGCTAATGAAGTGCGTTTCACCGATAAATCGTGGTCGGGTGTACTTTGGGATCATATGTTCTATGGTAACAATTTCTTTGCCGATGTCAATGGCAACGGATTGATGGACTATGTGATAGCTTCATCACAGTCGGACAACGGTACTGTATTCTTCACGACCAACAATGGTAACGGAGGCTTCAACTTTATGACCGAACGTGTTTTTGGAACGAACTATGGTAATCATGTACTCGCTCCCATCGACTTCAACAACGACGGCAACCTCGATATGCTTATTGTGAAAGACGGCAGTGTAGAACTGGCTATGAACACAGGTGGCGCACAATATGTGAAAGTTGAAACGGGTATTTCAGAAACCACATCCATCAATGAAGATAACCGATTTGAGGGCCGAGTAGTGGTACTTGATGTCAATCATGACGGACTGCAGGATGTCGTGATATACAACAAAGAAGGGTATCCCCAAGTCTTCACCTCCAAAGGCGACGGCACGTTTGCCTCTGTAGCCAACAACTTTCCCCGCATCAAAGAGGGTACGATGGCCGTAGGCGACTACGATCTCGACGGTTTTGCAGATATACTTATTAATGGTAAAAATGAAGAAGATCAGCCCGTAGTGAGCATTGTACTTACACGCAGCGATATGGATTTCGAGACTATTACTCCCGCATCGTTGCAGCCGTATGCGACCTACGACGGTGGCGTTATGTTTGTCGACATGAATATGGATGGTCTGCTTGATGTGTTTATCTCAGGACTTCAAAACGGCTGGAATCGTCACGACTCATATTTTGCCAATCTGCTTATAAACAATGGTAATGATGAGTTTGTACGTGCCGATGTGCTTCTTGATCCCGTCAAAAAGGGCAACGCTGACTGGGCTGATATCACCGGCAATGGCCGTCCGGATATCGTTTACGCAGGAGAAAACCATTTAAGCTACTATACATCTACGATCCTCAACATTGCCGACGGGGAGTACAAAGCCGAGTCGACTATGGACGGCCATCGCGCATCGCCATCTGTGGCAGCTTATGATTACCGCAATTCAGGATGTGCATCGGTTGCAGTCATGGGGCACAGCTGGGATTCAAAAGCCAACCAGATGTTTGATACTGAAGCAACCTCTGTGTCTATTGCTGCCAATCGGGCCACTGTAGTTTCAGTGAAACCTCAAGGATTGCTTGCTGAACTGCATCCTGGTAATGTGGACGAACCCGGAGTAATTCTTGCAGTGAAAAATGCCTCTGAAATTCCCGCAGGCTATCGCTATAATTATGTAATGCGTCTCAACGACGGCCGTATCATATCTAACGTACCCGTGAATCCGGCTACCGGCACTCTTCTCACAGCTGATGTAAATGCCGCTACCGCTGCCACAACTGTAGTATATCCTACCATCAAGAAGTCTGACATCAATGCTATCGACGTTCAGCTTATAGGTCCGGATAAAAAAGGCACGCTACTTGAATTAAGTGCGGGAGGTATCACTACCGGTATCGATGAGATTGACACCGACGCTTATGATACTCCAGTTGAATATTATAATCTGCAGGGTATACGTGTCGAGAATCCCACTCACGGACTGTATATCAGATGTCAGGGTGGCAAGTCGGTAAAGGTTATATTGTAAGGGTTAATAGAGAGTATTTGTATATATTGTCAGTGCGAGCCGGTAAAGGCCCGTGCTGACTTTTTATGTGGCGACGTGGGTATGGCAATGATTTTTTTGCTTTTATCTCTCGTATTTTTGCACTAACTTTGTCAGTAGAAATTTACATAACATTATAATATAATGAAAATAACACGATCGTTTATCGGTGCCATGCTGCTTGGTAGCTGCACTTTAGCGATGTCGGCCGAAGAGCATCTCAAAAGCCTCAATCCGGCTTACATCGACAACTCGACTCCTGCCGGTGTCGACTTCTATCATCATGTGAACCGTGGATGGCAGGAAGCCAATCCGCTTACTCCCGAACACTCGCGCTACGGCCAGTTTAACATTCTCAATGATACCGCCGAAGTACGTATCAAGGAAATTGTACTTAATCTTGGCTCGACCAATCCGGAGCCTGGCAGTGTGGCATTTAAAGTGTGGACTATATACTCACAGGCCATGGATTCTGTACGCCGTAACCGCGAAGGTGCAGCTCCGATTCAGGCCGACCTGAAGCGTATCGAGACAACGGCTCCGGCCGATATGGATTCCCTGTTCTTGTGGCTTCATGGTAACTATGCCAGCCCCTTCTTCGGAGCCGGCCCCATGGAAGACCTCGCTAATTCAAAGGTATATTCCATGTATGTAAGCGGCGGAGGCATGGGCCTCGGTGACCGCGACTACTATCTTAAGGACGACGCCCGTAACAAGGAAGTGCGCGAAGCTTATAAAAAGCTTATCGTAGCACAGATGCGCAATGCCGGTTACTCTAAAAAAGATGCCAACCGCGTCATGAAAAACGTCATGAAAATCGAGACATTGCTTGCCGACTCTGCATGGACTCGTGAACAGAGCCGCAACATTCCGGCTATGTACAATGTCTTTACCATCGATTCGCTGCAGGCTACATACCCCAACATTGACTGGCGCCGTTTCTTCCCTTCGACCATGATGGGTATCGAGGCTCCGGCCACTGTTATTGTTACAGAACCCAATTCTGTGATGCAAGCCAACAATCTCATCGGTTCGCTTACCGATCGTGAGAAAAAAGACTACTATCTGTGGAAATATGTCAGCCAGGCTGCCGGTGCACTCTCCGACGACTTTACCGATGCTGCGTTTGAATTCTCAAAGGTTGTGAGCGGTGTACAGGAACAGCGCCCCCGCTGGAAACGTGCACTCGGTGCTACCGAAGGAGCTCTCGGAGAGGCAATAGGTGAACTTTATGTCGAAAAGTATTTCCCCGAATCGTCGAAAGAATATATGATAGGTCTGGTTGAAAATCTGCGTACATCGCTTGGCAAGCATATCATCGAATTGCCCTGGATGTCTACTGAAACCAAGCTCCAAGCCATCAAGAAGCTCAACGCATTCACTGTAAAGATCGGTTATCCTGACAAGTGGAAAGATTATACCACAATGGAGATTGACCCGGCTCTCTCATACTATGAGAATCGTCATAATGTGTCGATGTGGCACACTGCCAAGGAACTCGCCAAGTGGGGCAAACCCGTAGACAAGACTGAATGGGGTATGACTCCGCAGACTGTAAATGCCTACTACAATCCGCTTGCCAATGAAATTGTATTCCCGGCCGCTATCCTTCAGGCTCCGTTCTTCGATCCCGAAGCTTCAGATGCCGAGAACTACGGCGGTATCGGTGTCGTAATCGGCCATGAAATGAGCCACGGTTTCGATGACCAGGGCTGTAACTTTGATGCAGAAGGCAATATGGTCAACTGGTGGACACCAGCCGATGCAGAGGCATTCAAGGAACTCACAAAGGGTCTCGTAGACCAGTTTAATGCTGTTGAGGTGCTTCCTGGCCTGATGGCAAACGGCGAGTATACTCTCGGTGAAAACATCGGAGACCAGGGTGGTCTGCGTATCGCATATACCGCGTTCCTCGATTCGCAGAAAGCCAAAGGAGTCGACATCAAGTCGCCAGAAGCAAAAATCGACGGATTTACTCCTGAACAGGTGTTCTATATGAATTACGCCAACCTGTGGGCCGGTAACATACGTGAGGAAGAGATGCGCTCTCTCACTACCGGCGATGTTCACTCGCTCGGTATCAACCGTGTTAATGTAACATTGCGCAACCTCGATCCGTTCTTCGAAGCATTCGGTATTACTGAAGGCCAGCCGATGTTCCGTCCGGTGGACGAACGTGTAGTAATCTGGTAAAAATCAATCTACCTTATTCCCACGGTCCCGGAGTCTTTTTAGTCTCTACAGATTTTAAAGATTTCGGGGCCTCATTATTTATGGACAGTACAAAAGAATATATTATACGCCTCACCGATGAGATTGCAGCCTCTCCATCTGCGGCTGCATATATCGCTCGAGGTAAGGCATATTGGGCTCGAGGCGAGCGGCGTAAAGCACTCAATGATTATCTTGCCGCCGATTCGTTGGAACCCCACGGCGAGGCCGAACGACTTATCGAAATCACTACCCGCATTCTCGATTATCGAAATATCGATCTCCTAAATCCATAAGCCATCTCGGGGAGACCCGGATGTAGTAGGGAGGCGGTATGACCATTGCTCGTCATACCGCCTCCTTTGCTATTTGGTATCTTTATAGTTGTATGGTTGGAATCAGTCAACCGACTGCGATTCGGCTTCGAGTTCTTCTGTCTTTACTTTGTTGCTGACGATATTCGGCAGTTCGAGGCCGTAGTGGTTGCGTGCATCAAGAATCTTGAGCCATATGCCGAATATAAGAGCTGCTACGCCAAGACTTGCAAACAATAGCATCGGGACTGTGTAATTGTATTCGAGCGGATTGTCTACACCGGGGTTAGAAGCAGTGAGAACCTTGCCGATGAGTATCGGGAAGAGGCATAGACCTACGTTCTGAACCCAGAAAATAAGTGAATAGGCGGAACCGAGGAAACGGGCATCCATGATTTTAGGTACCGAAGGCCACAGGGCAGCCGGTACCAGTGAGAATGATATACCGAGAATCACGATAGCCGAGAATGCAAGTGCCACTGACGGCACGGCGGGAAGTATGAGGGCAAATGTTAGATGGCAGAGTATCATGAGTATGGCGCCGAAGATAAGCATTGTTGCTCCTTTGCCTTTGCGGTCGAGGTAGTATCCGAGGAATGGGGTAAGGATCGCGGCACCGATGGGGAACCAGCGGAAAATGTCGGACGCCTGTGTCGCGTCGAGGTGGAGGTTGCACTGAAGCATATTGGCAGCATAGCGTTGGAACGGGAATATAGCTGAATAATATAGCACACACAGCAGGGCTACAATCCAGAACAGTTTGCTACTGAAAATACGGCCTACGTCGCTCACCTTGAATTCTTCTTCAGCTTCGACACCGGCGGCCGCGGCTGCCTCTCCAAGTTCCTTGTCGAGCTTGCGATCCATAAATGTGAAGGTGATGAAGCACAACAGACCGATACATAGAAGTGCCGTACAGAATGCCAGAGGAACCACTACGCTGGGTGTCCCCATTGCATCGGCCAGACGGGGCGAGATAGAGAAGATGGCAAATACACCGATACGTGCTATAGCCATTTCAAGACCCATGGCGAGAGCCATTTCCTTGCCGTTGAACCACTTCGCGATAGCTTTTGATACGGTGATTCCGGCCATTTCACATCCGCAGCCGAATATCATGAATCCGAATCCAGCGAGTTTGGCCGAGCCGGGCATTGTCTGCCACCAGGAGTTAAGCCAGTTGTCGAGAGCTGTACCTTGAAACATGTCAGATACGGCATACAGCTTGATGACAGCGCCAACTACCATCAGTGAGGCCGACAGAGTTCCGGTAAAACGCACTCCGAGTTTGTCAAGAATAATACCGGCGAGAATCAGGAACCCGAAAACGTTGAGTATGTATTCGGCTCCGGCGTAGTAACCGAATGCATCGGGCGACCATCCGCGCTGTGTCTCGATGAGCGACTGGAGCGGTGACATTACATCGACAAACATGTAGGCAAACAGCATCATTGATGCTATAAGAATCAGGGCTGTCCACCGTGCCCAGGCCTTGTCGTTGAGAGTTTCTCTTACTTTTTCAATCATTGCGTTGTTGAGATGTGTGGTTTATGTGAAATTTCCATCACAAATTTACGAATAAATAGCATATTGTGCGAAATTATCTGTAATTTAGTGGTGATTTTACTCGTAAAACAGATTATATATTCCACCAATACGTGATGAAAGAATCATATCAGCCCTACAATCTCGACCGCACTGTGCGACTTTTGATAAACTGCGTTCTTGCTGCGGGTGCTTTCTGGCTTGTATATACGCTCAAGGGTGTATTGTTGCCGTTTTGCGTTGCTGCATTTCTTGCTTATCTTCTTGAACCGGCGGTACAGTATAACCGTCGGTTGCTTAAACTCAAAGGGAGGGTGAGTGCCATTTTTATTACTTTGTCTGAATCGCTTCTGTTTCTTTCGGCACTGATATACTTTCTTGTACCGATGATTGGATCGGAGATGAGTCATATGTCGGAGCTACTCACACAGTATTCACGTTCAGCCGACAATGCCATCCCGTTTATTCCGGAAAGTTTCCATCAGTTTATCCGTACGCATATCGACTTTGATTATCTGTCGTCGGTATTGCGCAATCAGGAGCAATTGCGTCTGGCCGAGTCTCTGATAGGTTATCTATGGGATTTCTTGTCGAGCGGTGTGGTGGTAATAATAAATGTATTGAGCTGGTTTATCGTATTTCTATATGTAATATTTATCATGCTTGACTACGAACATCTGGGCGCTACACTCCGCAGCATGGTGCCACCGCGCTACCGTACCGTCGTATTCCGGCTTGGACGCGATGTAGAGCGATCGATGAACCACTACTTCCGCGGGCAGGCTCTCATAGCATTTTGTGTCGGAGTACTTTTTTCTATCGGATTCAGTATTATCGGTATGCCGTTGGCTATAGTGCTGGGAATGTTTATCGGTCTGCTAAATATGGTACCCTATCTTCAGCTCATATCTTTTGTGCCTGCTACACTGCTCTGTGTAGTATGTTCGGTAGACTCCGGTATAGACTTCTGGGTAATATTTCTGGAGATGTTTGCAGTGTATTGTATTGTGCAGGCTATTCAGGATCTGTATCTTACACCGAAAATTATGGGAAAGGCCATGGGGCTGAATCCGGCTATTATTTTGTTGTCGCTGTCGGTGTGGGGTACGTTGCTGGGTTTTCTCGGCCTGATTATAGCGTTGCCTCTGACGACATTGCTGCTGGCCTATTACGACAGATATATCGTGTTTCTCTCGCTTCGCGACAAGAGGCGTGCTGCTGTATCAGATACGCGCCCGGTAGAGCAAAACGATAAGAATTAACGCGGCTAAAATCACTCCGATCACAATCTGCGATATTTTCACGACGGCCTTCTCTCTTGGTGTCGGCTGCAAAGATTCCGTATTGCTGTTGCTACCGATTGCCAGAAGACCGATTGCCTTTTTGTAGTCGACAGCCCTGACGTAAAGCCGCGCATCGAGATCGGGCAGCAATCCGCCATATATTGTTGAGATATTGACGTCATTGACTACCGCCGGGATATCATTGGTTTCAAGTACGCCTTTGGCTATGTAGGCGTCGGCAGCATTGGCGTAGGTGCCAAGCAATACGAGATTGTCTGACTGTTTCATTACCGTATATTCCTGGAATTGAGAGCCTGATGATAGCGCCGGGCATTGGCCAGATGCGTTGAATAATCGGAGGTGAAGTTGTGTTTTCCCGAAAAGTCTTCTTTAGCGCACATGTAGAGGTAGTTGTTGGCCGGTGCGTTGAGTATCGCGTCAATGGTTGCTCCCGATGGCATACGTATGGGGCCAGGTGGCAGTCCCTGATTCAGATATGTGTTGTATGGAGAGTTTACTGACAGATGGACGTTGGTGATACGTCGCAGAGTGAAATCGCCTACTGCAAATTTTACTGTAGGGTCGGCCTGTAACGGCATTCCACGGTGCAGACGGTTGATATACAGTCGGCCTACAGTGCCACGCTCGGCGAGGTCGTTGGTTTCTTCTTCGGCGATAGAGGCTATGGTGGTGACTTGAGCCGGTGTGAGTCCTAATGCCGTTGCTTTATTGCGTCTCGTTTCGTTCCAGAAACGATCGTAGTAGCTGTTGAGGGTGTTGACAAGCCTGGCGGGTGATACTGTCCAGTAGAACTCGTAGGTGTCTGGCATGAAATGGCCTATGCGTTCAGCCGCCGGAATGTCGGCCAGCAGTGAGTCGGCCGTTGACAGAAATTCCTCGGCGGTGATGTCGAGCACCGAGGCTATGCGCGAAGCAAGCTGATCGGTAGTGCGCAGATTGTTGAAAGTAAGTCGTACCGGTGTCTGCCGGTTGCGCGACAGCATGGTGTACATATCAGATGCCGACATGCCGTCGCGGAGCATATATGCTCCGTGCATGCGCGATTCAGCGATACCGCGCCATTGCAGCATCCTTGTTGCGTTGATACCGGCTTCTCCGGCTACTGTACGCAGGGTGTCGGATATCATGGC
The DNA here is from genome assembly GCA_964578325.1 of uncultured Muribaculum sp. Taxonomy (GTDB): domain Bacteria; phylum Bacteroidota; class Bacteroidia; order Bacteroidales; family Muribaculaceae; genus Muribaculum. The sequence continues at coordinate 14,734 of CAZOCO010000018.1, read as the reverse complement.
GTAGTCGGCGTTACGTGGAATATACATCATACGGTCGCTGCCATGATATTTTTTACTGGTAAACGATATGGCTGTCGAGATTGCCACAGCGATGATGACTATTATTGTCAGGAATAGAGACAATAATATTTTGTGACTTTTTTTCTTCATGGCGTTGACGTTTTCTTGCAGTTGAGGATTACCTTGGAGGTGTGTATCTGGATTTTATCGGGGTCGGGTATCGACATGTAGTTGCCGTATATATGCTTAAGATACGCATCGGGATCGTGTGGCGCCATGAAGCTGTGTCCCTCAAAGTCTACTTCTGACAGTGGATACAGATCGCCGGGAAATCGGGGAGCGTCGAAATACGACGGAATCATATGTCGCAGACGTGCCGGTTGCCCCAGTGAGTCGAGCAAGCGTAGAAGCGGAAAGACCATGCCGTGGAGTGTGCCACGGAGAATGGCCGACGATATGCGGCACTGCGGGTGGCGGGAGCGAAATTTAAGCTCTGTGCCCAGCATACGCGAGGCCATGCGGTGCAATGCACGGGAGTTGGATGGCCGTAGCCTGAATATGTCAACGTAGACACCGTTGTATTTTTGTCCGGCATCGAGTCCATCGGCTTCTTCTATATATGAGTCGGGATCTCGTAGCTTGGCAAACGGAAATAGAAAGCCGTCGTCGGTAGCTGTATGCTGGAGCACATAGGGCGATGTTGTATCGGAATCAAGAAGTGCGATGAGTCGCTTATAATCATCCTCGGGCATTTCAATGTCGACATCGTCGTCCCACGGGATGTAGCCTCCGTGGCGAATCGCGCCGAGCAGTGTGCCGGAACTCAACCAGTAATTGATGCCGTTGCGTCGGCATATTCCGTCTATATACAGAAGTATGTCGAGCATACGCATCTGGTGGGCCCTCAATAGCGATCCGTCGGGATTGAAGCGATGTCGTAGCTCCGACTGTGTCTGAAAATCAATCATTATGCTTTGTTTTGATAAGTTCTATAATGAGCTTCATGTCGCTTACAGCATGCAGTCGCAAGCAAAATGAGAGACCGAGGTAAACGGTTGCGAACATGACGCAACCGGTAGCGATACGCCATGGCGACAAAGTTTCGAGGGGGAGCATTGTATTTACTATGATGGTGGCGGCAGAGGCTATAGCAGTAACGAATACAATCGGTAGCAGTGACAGTAGCTGTTTACGCCAGTCAAGTCCCACATGACGGTGGGCCAGCCACGCATTGACCAGATATATATTGGCGTTGCTGACGGTCAACGCCCACATGATGGCATCGATGCTGATATACATGGCTCCCCCCATCAGTGTCAGCAGCAACCCCCATTTATAGAAACTCCATTTAAACAGTGTACGGCTATGACCACGGGCTGCGACGGCATAGAAATTGACATTCTGCAGCGATACAAACATACCGCCTACCGATAATATGCGGAAATAAGCTGCACAAGGCAGCCATACATCGCCCCATAGCAACACGACAAGCGGTTCGGACACGATTATTAGCAGAGCGAGTAGCGGGAATATTGAAAATGCGATAATACGCACCGATTGTGCCAGCATGGCGGCAAGGCGTTTCCGATCATCTTGTATTCGGGAATACACCGGAAATATCACCTGTACCAGGGCCTGTGGCAATGCATACGAATTGACCTGATCGAGCTTGTGGGCCTGCGAGTATAGTCCGGCTTGAAAATCGGAAAACCGATAGCCGATGATCATACCCTGAATGTTTTTTGCCGCCTCCTGCAGAAGATTGGCACCAAGTAAGTATCCGCCATATGAAAATAGTTGTCTGAATGCGCCCATCGATACGCGTAGCATTGGCCGCCAACCCGACAGCATGTTGTAAAATAGTGCCATGAAGAGTGCGTAGCCCATCTCTACACACACCAGAGCCCACACCCCGTAGCCGGCATATGCCAAAGCGATGGCTATTGCTCCCGCGATAGCAAATGATGCGAGATTGATCAGTGCTATCAGCCGGAATTGCAGATTCTTGCGCAGACGCGCCATCTGCACTTGCGACAATGCTGCGAAAATCAGCGACAGACCATATACACGTATCACCTTACACAACAGCGGCAACTTGTAAAAATCTGCTATGGCGGGAGCTGACAAATACAACAGTCCGTAGAACAAAAGTGATAATGCGAGATTCCAGAAAAATATGAGGGAGAAGTCGTTGTCGGTAGTATCTTTTTTCTGTATCAGGGCCGATACCAGTCCGCCGTCGATCATTACTCTCGACAAAGCCATGAAGATAGCAAGAAGTGCTATATATCCGAAGTCTGACGGAAGTAGCAGGCGGGCAAGTATCAGATTAACCACAAATTGCAATACGAGCGAGCCGAGTCGTTCGATAGTAGACCAAGCCGTACCTATCAGTGCCCTGCGCCCGAGTTGTCTGTCTTTGGCTGCGGTCATCGGTTAAGGATTTCGGTCAGAGCTTTTATGAGCAGGTCGTTGTCGCGGGTATTTCGTACAGCAAGTCTGATGTATTGACTCCCATGCGGGAAGCCCCGTTTAGCCGAGCAGTCTTTAATGAGAATATCATAACGGTCGAGAAGCATTACTGCTATGGTATGAGCCGACAGGCCGTCGGCCAGTCGACACAGGAAATAGTTTGCCTCCGACGGTATGACTGTGATGGCGGGAGCAAGGGCCGCCAGGAGTCGGTACATGCGATCGCGTTCGGCTGATATTCTCTCGGTGGCAATCTGATAGTCGCGTTCGTACTTACCGGCGATCTGTAGGTAATATTCGGCAAATGAGTTAATATTCCAGATGGAGCATCTGCGGCGCAGATCGGCTGTAAGTTGCAAGTCGGTTGTGGTGACTATGCCAAGGCGCAACCCTGGTACGCCGTAGCTTTTAGATATGCTTTTTACTACGACGAGATGTGGATTGGCCTCAAGTGTTGTGTCGTTTAGTAGTGTTGCGTCATGTCGGTCATGGGCAAAGTCGACAAACGACTCGTCGATTATCAGTCGTACATGGTTGTCGGCGCTCCACTGTATCAGCACGTCAAGTCCGTGGCGATCTATAAAGTTTCCCGAAGGATTGTCCGGGTTGACTATAAGCAGAGTGGATATTCCTGAGCCGGTGAACCGGTCGATAATATCCTGTGCGGTATAGCGGAACTCCGGAGCGGAAGCCGTCATTATTTCGGTACAGTCGGACGGCAGTCGGTTGTAATATTCCTCAAACGACGGCAGTATAAGACCTACGCGCCCGTCGCGCGACGCGATCTCCATCAGAGAGTGTATTAGTTCTGCGGCACCGTTGCCTATTGTTACATATTCCCGGTTAATGCCAAAGAATTTTGCAGCCAGAAGGGTGTTTATGCTCATCCCCGACGGATAGTTGCGTAGCAATGTGGAGAAACTTGAAGTCATTTCACTCACCATGCGTTCTGACGGGTAGTAAGGATTTACGAGGTAGCAGAAGTCGAGCAGACCCGGGTAACGCCAGAATCCGCCATATGAGTGGTGTAGTTTCTGTAGTCGTGATTCCGGATCGGAAAATAGTAGTTCCGCAATATGCAGATCCTGAATATCGTCGATTTCATACCATCGTGACCCGGCAGGAAGCGGGAGAGCCTTGAGCGATGTAGAGTCGATTGTGGTCAGCACACGCAACACTTGTTCATAGTATTCGTTCTGGCCCATGGCGTGGATATACGCATCAAGAAACGGCAGATACTGGCCTGTGGTGAATGCACGGCTCAATTTGTACACATTGACCGTCTTGTAGTAGGTGTCGATGTCGGCATAGCGGAAAGCTTTCTTTGGGACAAAGCTTACGATATGGCCTTCGGCAGGGTCAATTTGTACCATCGTTCCGTCCATCCACGGCTGATATTTGTCTACCAAGGCTACATCGCTCCATTCCGATTCGACAAGAGTTTGCAGAATACCATCGTCAAGAATGATGTCGCTTTCGAGCAGCAGTGTATCATCGTCAGCCAGATAGTCACGGGCTATCCAGAGCGAGTGTATATTATTGGTAGAGGCGTAGTCCGGATTATCGACAAATACGATGGGTGGCCTATAGTCAAGTGGAATATTTTCGATGTGACTACGTAACCGCTGGCCCTCATAGCCTGTGACAACGATCACGCGGTCGAGTTTTAAGGCTTTGAGCTGACGCAGCATCCGGTCAATCAGACAAATGCCGTTGACCTTTACCATACATTTCGTATTTTCGGCAGTGAGCGAGCCAAGGCGGCGCCCCATGCCTGCTGCAAGAATTATTGCCTGCATAGAGATTGACTTTATTTGCGGTAAAGTTACGAAAATTCTATCAGCAAACCTTGATATTTGGGTGGAAACAAGGCCGGGATTGCAGCTTGTGAGTCGGCTGTGACTAAAATTGACGCGAATGCATCGGTCGGCGTCCGGCGATTTTGGTTATATTTGTAATGTCGCAGTCGCCAGTATGGCGTTGTTACAGCTGTAACTCTTTTAAAATAAATGTTTATGTATACATCTGACGATAGAATTGTTGTTACCCTCGATGCCGGAGGTACAAATTTGGTGTTCGGTGCCATGCGTGGTTGTGAATATATTGTCGAACCGGTATCTTATCCGTCGCAGGCTCATTCGCTCGACAAGTGCCTGGCAACGATAGTGCATGGTTTTGAAGAGGTTATCGGTCGGCTACCTGAACCGCCTGTAGCTATAAGTTTCGCTTTTCCGGGGCCGGCAGACTATGCTAACGGTATTATCGGAGGATATCTGCCCAATTTTCCGTCATTCCGCGATGGTGTGGCGCTGGGTCCATATTTGCGGTATAAGTTCGGCATCCCGGTATTTATAAACAACGATGGTGATCTGTTTGCCTATGGCGAAGCGCTTTGTGGCGCTTTGCCGGAAATAAACCGCCGTCTGGCTGATGCCGGGAGTAACAAGCGTTATGGCAATCTTTTAGGTTATACATTTGGCACGGGGTTTGGTGTCGGTATCGTGACCAATGGATGTCTTAACCGAGGAGATAACTCTTGTGTCGAGACATTCTGTCTGCCGCATAAGACAAAATCGAGAATTATTGCAGAAGAAGGGGTGGCTGTAAGGGCTGTAAAGCGTGTTTATGCTGAACTATCGGGCGATTACAACCATTCTTACGAACCGAAAGAAATATGCGAGATTGCACAGGGGTTGCGGCCGGGTGATGTTGCCGCTGCTCAAAAGGCTTTTGCTGAATTTGGCGCAACTGCCGGCGATGCGATGGCTATAGCCGCACAGCTTATCGACGGTATAATTGTGATCGGGGGCGGCATTACGGCTGCTCGTCAGTTTATCATGCCGTCGCTTATTGAAGAACTGCGGTCATCGTTTGCTACACTGAATGGCGAAGAGGTGAAGCGGTTGCAGATGGAGGTATTCGATCTTGATGACCCGGCGCAATTTACTGTGTTTGCCAAAGGAAATTCACGTAAGTTGACGATTCCTGAAACCGATATATCGGTTGAATACGACGATATGAAGCGTATAGGGGTGACGATTTCAAAGCTTGGGGCGAGCAAGGCTATTTCGACCGGGGCATATGCATACGCATTATCTCAAATCGATAGAAAAAAATAATTTTATTGTCGATCGTTTGAACATTTTCGGTTGCAGAGTGTTTTACTTATACAAAGCAAGAATACTTTTTCCATTGCAAAAGAAGAAATGTGATAATGATTGGTTTATTAAACAACATCGGGTAGCCGTGAGGCCGCCCGATGTTGTTTTTACGCATTTAGCCCAATACCTTCATCGGTATAGTCACAGAAAATAATCTGTGAGGGTGTCGGGAAAACTCGGGTGTTTTGTGAAAGAAAGTATGTCAAAGTTCGCTGTGAGCCTGTTGTGGGGTGGCAATGGGGAGTATTAAAGACATTAGGGACGCCAGGGACTATAGAGACACTAATGCATTGGTGCATAAGACATACCAAATGTGGGCTGGACGTAATCGATTGTTGATGAGGCGGACAGCATGCTGTCCATACCACCGGGTTGGTTCACTGGATTGTCATCCGTTAGCCTTTGGAGCGGGCCGGCTCGTGTCGCCCGTCATGCGGGTCGGGCGCGTGGAAGCGTAGGTATGAAGGCTGGAGTGGTATTAAAGACTTCAGGGCAATCAGCTGTATATAAGGGAGTTATTTCGGACAGCATGCATGCTGTCCCTACCGCCGGGGTGGCCGTTTGTACAGCTGGGGTGGTGAGGAGGTAGGGGATGTGGTACAATCGTGCTTTCATGATGGCGCAAAGGTAGCGCCAATGAGCGAATGTGAATCGCGGTTTTATCGCGAAGGATGTTTTTGGAAGTATCCACTGACCCGTATCTACTCGCTCGCCGCGGGTGGATACGGATGCCACATTACAAAAATCCCGCAGGCAGGTAGCTTGCGGGATTCAGTTTGTTTGTCTAATATTTGCGGAGGGAGGGGGATTCTTGCTTCGCAAGCGCTTTGCGATAACTTGCTTCGCAAGCGCTACGCGATAACGAACCCAAGGGTTCTCATCCCCCTATATCCAAAATTTGCGGAGGGAGGGGGATTCGAACCCCCGAAACGCTTTTGACGTTTACACGCTTTCCAGGCGTGCCTCTTCAACCACTCGAGCATCACTCCTTCGGTTTGTGGGTACAAAGATAGGTGTTTGGGGACAAATTACCAAAAGATTAGACGTAAAAAATCCCGGCACATCATCGCGACGTTCCGGGATTCGGGGATTTGGTGTTGTATAAGGGAATTGGGAATGTTTAGTCGTTGTAGAATTTCAGTAGACGGTTTTCTACCTTGTCGTACTGACGCATGATATCGATTACATGCTGCAGCACAGCTTGTGAACCAAACTGCTGGCTGTAGCGAGCAGCATTTTCAGCGTAGTCGTAAGGACGGCCTTGTGCTGTTTCGTCGAGTACTTGATAGAAGATGACGCCAGAATTTCCGTTGATAGCTGCTGCAGGTGTTCCGGCAGGAGTAGCTGCAACGGCACCGTTGAGCTTGCCTTCTACCGATCCCATGCGTGTCATGAGGAATTGTCCGAATACAGCTGCTGTAGTGTCGACAACTGTACCGCTTTCGGTGGCAATTGCTGCGAGATCTATGTTTTTACCTGCATATTTGTTGCGTATAGCTTCTGCTTTTTTGTCGGCAGTAGCTATGCCTTCGACGTAGTTTTTAACATAGTCTGTCGAAGCGGGAACGTAGCCAGGTTTGAGGATATCGCGAAGGGTCACAAACAGGTAGCGGTCGTTGTTGCCGTTATCGAGTACGGGTGATACATCGCCCGGTTTTGCGTTGAAAGCCCATTTTACGGCATTGCGAGATGCCGGAACTCCGGGGAGGCCATAAGAATCAGCTGTCAATGTGCCTGGCATCGGTGAGTATCCGAGCAACATGGCATCGCTGGTCTTAAGCGAATCGGCTACAGGAACTGTGGCGGCAAATTGCTCAAGATTGTTGCGGAGGTCGGCAACAGTCTGATCCGATGGATAAACTTTATAGGTGATAAGTGCGAAATCGTAGAGGGTAACGGGTGCTGTACGTGTGTTGACGCGTACGAACTGTGCGTTACCAGCGGCAGAATCAAGGTATACATACTGTCCGATGGGAGCAGTAAGGATACGGTCTTTGATTTCTGAATCGGGAGCTGCGGCTACTGTCTGCCATACATTGGGCTGAACGCCTGCAACACCAGACATTTTTGCTACTTCATCAAGCGATTTTCCGGCATTGAGAGCGGTGAATACGGAGTCGCGTCCGGCTGCATCTCCCTGATATGCTACAACATCTATGTTTACCGAGTCTACGGCCAGCTTCTTGTCAAGAAGTTTGCCGATGGTGTAGGTGTTGTTGGCAAATGCGATGTTTTTAACGTCGCCGACTTGAGCTTCATCAACAAATTTGCTTACAAGAATATTGTTGATTTGAGACAGGCGGGCCGACTGGCGGTTTACATTGAATTCTGTAGAGCCATTTACTGCTTCGAGTTCGGGCAGCTGTGCGAGCTGTGCCGTCATTGTGTCGACAAGAGCCTGTGCTTCATCGCGGTCGGCAGCAGAAGGTTCGATGACAACAGATATGAAAGATACTCGACGTGTCTCCTGGTCGTTTTTGAACATATCCTTGTTGGCATTGTATACGGCTTTAATGTCGGCGTCGGTAACATTGACAGAGTCATTTGAGATGAGGGCGTAGGGGTATGCTACATATGCCACGGTTTTTGTGGTGGCGTTTTCATCGTAGAAACCTTTTGCATCAAGCTCATTGGCAGCGATAGCACCACCGATGAGACTCTGGAGTTTGCCGAGTTTAATCTCACGTTCCATAGTCTTCTCCTGTTCAAGCCAAAGGGTCTTTACCTGCTCGGCCTGTTCGGCAGGAATGTCGTATTTTACAGGATTGAAGGCAATGTCGTATAGTTGATCGGGTGTCTGCACACCAAAGCGCGCAGCAAACTGATACATTGCGGGATGTGCACTCGCACCGAGCATAAAGCTCTGAAGCTCGAAATCAGTAACTTCGATTCCGAGTGCTTCGAGTTCCTGGTCAAGGAGAACTTCCTGCACCATAGCGTTGAGAACGTCGTTCTGCAGTTTGGCTGCATCGTTGTTTTGACGGGAATTCTGCTGTTGCTGTTGTTGTGTGGCTTGCTCGACACGTCGCTGGAAGTCCTGGATGTCGATTTTGGTGTTGCCGACTTTTGCAACAGTCATGCCGTTGCCGAATAGGGTGCGTCCTGAGGTGAAGAAGTCACCGATGATGAATGCTAAAAGGGCTGCGCCGACCACAATCAGCAGTAGGGTAGATCTCTTACGGATCTTTTCGAGTGTTGCCATTTATTGTAAATCGTTATTATTTTTACGTTTATAGGCCCTCTACAAGATGGTCTTGTGGGGAAAATCGCACAAAGTTAGTAAAAAAAGTGGAAAGAGAGCAATTATAGAGCAATTAAAATCGTAAAAAGTTGCATAATAGGACTTAAAAACTGGTTTCGGGTATTGCCTCGCTTATAGCTTCGACAGCATTGCGAGGGCCTCGGTTACGTCGCTTCGGGTCATGCGTCGCTGCTGTGCAAGAGAATTGGCGAAGTCGCGGGCTATCTGTTGTACGCCGTTATGTCCGAATATTCTGTCGAGGTAGGCATAAGATTTTGTAAACAGCCGTTGTACCTCATCGTCGTCGAGTGAACATGATTGCTGCCCTTCCTGACGTGCCAGTTCGAGCAGTCGGTCTCGTATTTCGGCGGCAGGCGACCGGTGATGGAGTATGTGGCTGCGGCACATTATGTTTCCGATGGTCATGCCCATGGATATCTGAAAGTGCTTGAATACGTGTTGCCAGGCTGCTTTTGCCGATACGCGCGGATTACCTGCAAAGTAGTAGGTCTGTACCATCTGTATGGTGTCATCGGTGTCGCCGTCGAGGTCGATCATTGAAAGCAGATCGTCGGCATCCCACACCATGAGGGTGATGGCCATGCCGGTAATGCCGAAACTTTTATCTTGTTCGTCAGCGTATTTAAAGTCCATTGTTGCTATGTGTGAGAAATCAGTTTATGACAAGAATTTTTGTGACTACTTTTCCTGATGATGAGTCGCCACCGGTCGATGCAAATACGTAGTATACACCGGAGCGCACGCGTTGACCGGATGTATTGCATCCATTCCATGTCACCATACCGCCCGACGATTTGGTCTGGAACAGTATGTTGCCCGATGTGTCGGCGATCTTCACAAGCGAGTCGTCCATTAATCCGGTTATTGATATCCACCCATTGTAGTCGGGGCGTACCGGGTTGGGGTAGGCATATACGTTGTCGTAGCTGTCTTCAGCCGGTGCGGCGGTCGAAGTGTAGCATGCAAGTCCGGCTGCGGTAGCGAAATATACTTTGTTGCCATCGGGATCGCAGACTACCGCGCGGATGTTGTTTGACGGTAACGGCGAGTTGGAGGTGTTGAAGTTCTGGAGTATTTCGCGACCGTCTGGCGATACGAGATATACTCCCGACGCGTCGGTCGCGAGCCATTTGCGGTTGGCCCCGTCGACAGCGATATCGGTCACGACTTGGTTGTCGAGGAGATAGTCGGCAAGCGATGTGCCGTCGTTTCGAGGTACTTTGATTCGTTCGACTGTGGGATTCGATGATGTGATGAATGCCCCCGGATTGTGTATTGCGAACACTCCGCTGGTGGTTCCGGCCCATACCGACCCGTTCTGGTCTTCAGCCAGTGATATAATGGTGGGAGGTCCGAATGTTTTACCATCCTGATCGGTAAAATAGCTGGTGACACGAGACTTATGTCCTGATGTCGAAGTGACGTTTCCTCCGGTATTAAGTATTGCGAAGTTGTTTGGGTCGAACCCGTCGGCAAAAACTACCAGGTTGCGGTTCTGCGGTTTACGCAGTGGCAGAATGCGGAAGTTGCGTGTGCGCGAATCTGTGGCCAATGTGCCGAGATTTATTAGAGTCCAGTCTGACGCCTTTACATCGGTACGCATGCGCTTGTCGGCCGGTAAAACCATGAGTTTTATGCCATTAAGGGTAATAGTACATAACCATAGGTTGTTTGACTGGTCGAGAGCGAATTCAAACGGAATGTGGCACCATGTGGAATCTGCCGGAGTGTTGCGCCAGTCGAATTTAGTGATGTCGGAGCCGTTGCGATTGACGTGAAGACCTTCAAACCATGACCCGAAATATATTACCGATGGGTCGGAGGGATCTTCTATTACGCGTTGCGACGTACCGCCTCCTTTGGCGCGGTTTACCCGGCTGATAATGTCAGTGGGGGTAATATCGGTTATAAATCCGTTGTCGAGCAGATTTATGCACATTCTCTCTTCCGGGAAATCGTAACGCGGATATCGACTTGATGCACGGTTGTAGAGATATAAGCCGCGTGAGCCGGGCGTGATGCCTGCTACACCGTTGTCAATATTAGTGCCGAAGGGTCTGATGGCGTTTCCTGTATCTGTCTTGAAGTTTTTGAATGAGCCGTCGTGGGTGAGCTGACCGAAGCCGCAGCCGTTGGAATACCAGAACCGATTGCCTGAAGTGTAGCCTCCGCAGAATGTCACATTGTCGCGGAAGCGATATTCGGCCGGGAAAGAGTAATAAGGTCTGTCGAATCCGGTTGACGATGTGGCATTGGGGCGTATGATGAAGAATCCGTAGGGATTTGATACCATGTAGCCGTCGTCAAATCGGACCGGAGTTTTGTGCTGGGGCATGTTTTCGCGCCATAGTTCGGTGATTGTGTTGGCCTGCGGGTCGAAACGGTATACGCCAAACCATGTGCTGCTTCCACGTTGAGAGCCGATAACCAGATTGTCTGACAATGTCTCTATCTGCCGCATATCGGTATGGCCGACCGGAGACAGGTTGGTTAAAGTCGAGAAGCGTTCGCCACGGGCAAATGTGTAGACTGTGTCGTCGACGATCAGCATGATCTGGTCACCGATTATGGTTACTCCGTAGACGGGCCGGTTGTATATTCCTGCATCTTTTACGGCAGCTTTGCTGACATTGTATTGTACAAGTCCGAAGCCTGTGGCTACATACATCATGTCGCCGTCGAAAGCTACGTCGTAGATGGTTTTGCTTGATACTGACTGTGTGTCGAGAATATCCGGCAGATTGTTTACGGTACCGTCGTCGTATAATATGTCGATGTTGCCCGACTGATAGAATATGACGATGTAGTTTTTATCGTAGTTGCGGCGTATGTCGGTGATGACGTTGTCGCTCAAATAGTTGAGCGTGGTATAGCCGAATATTTCATCGGAGTCTTTATCGTAGGAGAAAAGATTGCCGTCTGACACTCCGTAGACTATGTGCGGTGTGTCGATTAAATGTGATGTGGTCGTGGTGAAATTGTTGAACAGTTGCCAGGAACCCACGGCATTTTGGGCTGCTGATGGCATGCATGCAGCAATGGCACACAAAGTGCCTGAAAATATACGTCGGATGATTTTCATTGTGGTTGAGAGGAAAGAAATTCAAGTAGCCGTGCTACTGCGCGGCCGCGATGAGAAATAGCGTTTTTATCTGCCGCCGACATCTGGGCAAAGGTCGTTGACCGACCTTTCGGGCGGAATATCGGGTCGTAGCCGAATCCGGCTTCGCCGTGGCGGCTGTGTGTTATTTCGCCTTCGACCGTGCCGTCGAGTGTCACGATCGTGCCGTCGGGTCTGGTTAGGGCTATGACGGTGCGGAATCTGGCCGTGCGTAGGTCGGTGTTTTCAAGGTTTTTGAGCAAAAGAGCTACGTTGGCTTCTGAATCGTGTCCGGGACCCGCATAGCGTGCCGAATATACGCCAGGAGCGCCACCGAGGGCATCGACTTCGAGACCGGTGTCGTCGGCGAAGCAGTCGAGTCCGAAGTGTTCCTTGATATATAGTGCTTTTTGACGGGCGTTTCCTTCAAGGGTATCTGACGTCTCGGGTATGTCGGCAATACAGCCAATATCGGAAAGCGACAATATGGTTAGGCCTGTCGGGGCAAGTATTTCTCTCACTTCGGCAAGCTTATGGAGATTGTTAGTTGCAAATACCAGTTGTGGCATATTTTATTCGTGAATATAATTTGTCTTTTATTTAACGGTGGGTCGATGTATTTATTGTGCGATTTTTTTGCAGGTCGGTGTAACGTTTGGCGGTCGAAGTCGGTCTTAAGAGTAAAGAGACTTAATAAAATGTATGAGTAATGAAATTATGAAAAGTATTGTAGGTATTGTCATAGCTGTCCTGATAGGATGTGCATCGATGTCGGCAGGATGTCTGTCGCCGATATTTAAGGAGTTTAAGTCGGAAGATAATTGTACGGTGGTGAAGCTGCCGCGGATAGTGATGTGGCTCGCTCGCCTTGGTAGTTCAGATCCGATGGTAAGAAAAATAAGCAGTATTAAGGTGTTGACAACAGACCAGTATGATAGTGATCTTGCCAGCAGAATAGATGATCGCGCAAAAGAACTTTCTGCCGGTGTGGAACCTCTTATCCGGGTGAATGACGAAGGTGATAAGGTAACGATATGGATGGAGGGCAACGAGAAGAAGATAAAGTCAATTTGTGTATATGTAAATGAAAGTGATCACGAAGTTACTCTTGTCGAGTTCAATGGAAAATTCTCGGTAGATGATATTGAAGCTCTTGTATCAAAGGCTCAAAATGGAAATAAGTGACGTTTATGCTCCGACTATTGCGGATTAATTGCTAAATTTGAATCATGACTGATGGCGTATTCAAAAGTAGGGTTATTCCGGTGTGTGGCCGTATGTACCGACTTGCATTGTGCATAACCGGGAATGCAGCGGATGCGGAAGATGCCGTTCAGGATGCGATGGTGCGGCTGTGGGAGCGTCGTGAAACAATGTCGGTTGTTGACAATGTGGAGTCTTATGCTATGATGGTGGTGCGCAACTGTAGCCTTGATGTCGTCAGGCGGCGTGTGCCACAGTCTGATGCCAGTGTAGAACCTGTTTCTCCCTATGGGGTGCAGGTGTTTGAGTCTGCCGATAGATTGGAGTGTGTGAAGTCAGTCATCAATGCACTGCCGCCAAATCAGGCCGAGGTGATGATTCTCCGCGACATAGAGGGGTGTACTGTAGAAGAAATTCAGTCGAAAACCGGCCTTTCGTCTGGTAATATCAGAGTGTTACTATGCCGGGCTCGTCAGAGTGTCAGAAAATATTTTTCAAATTAATGAGTGATATGGATGTAGAAGATATAAAAATGCAGTTGTCGCGATATTACGAAGGTGCATCGTCGCTTGCTGATGAGCGTATGCTCGTTGAGTATTTCGCGTCAGAACAAGATGTTCCGGAGGAACTTGAAGCTGATAAGCGGATGTTTCAGGCATTGGTTGCTGCCGGTGCAGGCATGTCAGCAGGTGTTGTCCCGGCAGGCCTTGAGCGTCGTATGGCTGAATTTGTAGACGCGCTTGAGCGGCGTCATCGCCGCCGGAACGTATTTAAGGCGTGGAGTGCAGCTGCGGCAGCAGTACTGCTGTTGGTCGGTGGAGGTGTGATTTGGAATAGCGACCGTGTGGCAAATGTTAATGCTGCCTCTGACCTGACAAATGAAGAGGTGTGCCATTATACCGAGTCGTCACTCCGTATGCTTGTTTCGACTCTTGGGCGTGGAACTTCGGAGTCAGTCGAAGCTCAAGAAATTTTATTAAATACAACAGCGACTGCGTTGGAAAAGGTAGAAAAGTCTTTATAAAAGTATGAAACGACAGATATTGATTTTAGTGTGTGTGCTTATGGCTGGTTTGGCAGCGTTTGCACAGGAAGATATTGTCAGTAAGTGTGGCGATATTCAGGGTGTTACTACTGTGAGTATTTCAGCTCCGATGTTAAAAATGGCTGGACCACGAATCGGAGACAAGGATATATCTGCTATAGCGGGTAAGATGAATAGTATTGACATTATAACCTGTGACAATCTTCAGGCGGTGATTGCTGTTCAGAAGGTATTGGATAAGTGTCCGGAAATTGTCGGAAGCCAGAAACTTATTCATGTCAATGACAATGGGGAGAAAGTTACAATCAAATATCGTCCCGGAGAAAAGTCGACGACGTACTATCTGTTTACGCGGTCGGATAGCGATTTTACTGTTATAATTTTTGATGGAACAATGACTATAGATGAGATGTTGTCGATATGTAATAATTGAAAATCTGACGCGTCCTAAATAAGCGTTACAAAAAATGCTTATTAATTAGACAAAGTTA
>CAZOCO010000017.1:3399-23681 GCA_964578325.1 uncultured Muribaculum sp. | reverse complement strand
TCCGACCCCGCATAGATATGGTGCGTAAGCTTGTTGCCCGAAGAGCAGACCGTACTCGCGTGAGGATATATCGTGTAATTGTCTGTGACCGTACTGCCGCCTGTGCCGTCGTAGTCGCCGTTGAAATAGCCCCCAGATACGCCGCCGCGAAGCTTGACGCTGCGGTTGCCTTCGCCGTCGTACAGATATACCGAGACATACCCGTTGTCGTCGATGGCCCGCAGACGGCTCTCTTCGTCCCAAAGCAACCTGCGTTCAGCTACATGTGGCTCGAGATGGCCGTCGAGCTTGCGCCGGGAGGTCTCTACTCCGGTCAGATTGCCGCAGAGGTCGTAGCGGTAGCTGTGGATGTGTTCGAGCGGTGACTCCGATGTTGTGCCGGGGGTGCGGTAGTTGTAGTCGGTGACCTGCGACAGCTGAAACTTGTGCTTATCGGAATATCGGTATTCCAGTTCGTAGCCCGCTTCTACATGACCAGGAAACATCAAACCGGTCTGCGACAGCTTCTGCACCTTTCCCGTAATACGGTGCATGCCGTCGTACTCAAGATCCATGGCGTATTGTGCCGAGCCGCCATCGTAGTCCCCTTTCGCCATCTGCAACCGGTGGTAGCCGTCGTAGCCGTAGTCATGCGTCATTCCTGTCGCGCCGTCGATCAACCTCGTAACATTGCCTACCGCATCGTAACTATACGTTCGGGAGGATAGCTCTCCCTCCTTGCCGCTCGTA
This sequence comes from uncultured Muribaculum sp., assembly GCA_964578325.1. Lineage (GTDB taxonomy): Bacteria > Bacteroidota > Bacteroidia > Bacteroidales > Muribaculaceae > Muribaculum. The sequence goes on along the minus strand of CAZOCO010000017.1, from coordinate 22,952 downwards.
CTGACTCCGCACAACCGCCGCATTTCGTCGTACTCATAGACGGTAGAGGTAAGCGGTTGTGATGAACGGCTGCGACGCACAAATGTGCGCTGACCATGCTCATCGTGGCCGAAATCGACACGAAAACTTACTGATTGATCACTGGCGACCGTATAAATGATAGATGAGAGCACACCCCCACAGTCGTACATGTACCTGACAGTAGACCCGTCGCTGAACGACTGATAGAGCAACCGGTTAAAACTGTCGTAGATACTATAAGTGGAGAAAGTCATAAGACCATTGAAGGGTACAGCGACAGTACGGGTCTCTTTTACGTTTCGGCCGCAATATCCACTAAACAGAACTTGGGAGAAGTCCGGACTATCATAAGCATAAGCAGTAGCACCGGAACCATCTTCAACTGATAGTAGGAGTCCAATATATTTTTTATATGTACAATCACTCGATCCGTAGGAGTAGCGTACATTGTTTTCGGGATGATCGGGATATGTGATGGAATCGAGACGATTAAAGTGATAGTGATAACGGATCCATCCGTCATTTTCGGCAAGATTGGCAGTCTGTCGGCCGATGGTATTTCCGCACGCGTCATACATAAATGTGGTGAGTCCGGTAGCAGGATGATTGACAGATTGCAACATGTCGCCCGAACGCATGTAGGTGTATGAAGTAACATTACCTTCATTGTCGGTCACCGTCTTGACTCTGTCTGACCAATCGTAGGTGTACTTCGTAGTAAGGGTTGCACCTTCGACAGGAATAACGGATTTCTCTACGACACAACCGTTGCCATTGGTGACAGTGCGGACTTTGGCCCCGAGAGCGTCGGTAACAGTCGTCACCCTATCTGTTCCCGACAAGGTGTAGGCTGCGCTCGATGTGGTTCCGTCGGGATAGCCGGTGACAAGTGGACGATCGAGAACATCGTAGCTTTGCGACACACATTTCAGAGAGCTTTTGTCTATTATGGAGAATCCGCTGTTGCTGAAATCGACCGTAGCAGGATAATATGAGCGCACCGTGCGTCCGAAAGGATCAGTATCGGTAAGCCCATCGACAATCCATACCTGTGCGGACGACTCGGAATTGCTGACACAAGACTCTTTCTTTACCTGAACAGGGCGACCGAAACCATCGACATAAACAATAGTGGAGATGTCTGGATCATTGTTAGGAACGTTGTCAGTTTTGATTTTGCATGTCACGTCAAAACGCTCGGTACGGGCATAGGCCGGGACTACAATACGGCCGCTGTCGAGCACAGCCTGCGGGTAGTACTTATAAGCTACAGTATACGTATTAAGCGGTTGACCGTTCATATTAATATCATAACCTGACAGCATCGACTTCACACGACCCATGGGATCTGTGGCTAATGAGAGTGTCTCGTCGTTGATACTGACACGCTTACGTGCAATCCCCGACCGATAATCATAATCGGACAATGACGATGTATATCCATGCGAATCCTCTATACCTGTAACATACATTGACATGGTATTCTCGTAGGTATATGAGTACTTCATACAACTGCCGTCGCTGCAGGCCGGGAGAGTTTTAGAGAGGGGATTACCATGTGTGTCATAGCTATACTCGGTGACAGCAGTCATAATACGATCGTTTTCACGCAAAGTTTCCGTAATAGAAGACGGTCGCAGAGGATCGCTGGTATAGGATGCACTGATGTCTTTTGTAACATTAGATCCATATGCATCGCTTATTTCTTTCAATGACGACAGACGTCCGAAAATATACCTGGCAGCATCGTCGGAATAAGCATACGTTACGCTGCCACTTGGGGCTGTAAATCCGGCGGCATTCAAATTTTTGCGTTCAAGTTTTATCAACTCACAATGCGACCCCTTCTGTGCATTATATGAATATGCGTGATTAGATAGTGTTATGGCTGTATTGTTACCCTCAAATTGCAACCTGGAGTGCGAAGAAATAGGCGTGAAGCCGATATTATATTTGGATGCAACACCTACTTTAGAACTATATACTCCCTTTACAGGAATAAGATAGCGTTGCAGATACGAATATGTATTACCTGCAAAAGGAGAGTTGGAGGCATCGAAAATAGTATCAGACCGCAACAATCCCTGATTGTAGTAATTAGAAACATCGTACTTGCGGCCAATGCGACGATAAAGAGCATTATTTTGTTCGGTATCAAGCTCTTTCGACGACACATACTGGAACCCGTAGAACTCGCGCTCGGTGCGGTCGTGAAAACCGCCCGAATAACTGAATTCCGTACGGGAATCCGGTGCAAGCTTGGTGCCGTCAGACATTGTGCCGTAGTCGACATTGACCGACGACATGACCAACTTACCGGCAGGGAACGATGTAGAGGCTCCGGTGTGCGTGTAATCAATTTCAAATGAACCGCCAAGCGAATTTGACACACGCTGCAACTTGTTTGTGCGACCGATAAACCGACCTAAAATCTTTAATTTGCCATCTTCATCAGCAAAAATAAATTCCGGAGATCCGTCGCCGTTAATGTCGCGGATATCAAATGAGGTATATCCCGTAGTCTTACCGACATTAGCAGAAATACTTGTCACTAACCGGATAAACAAAATCGGGATAGGGATAGAAACGGTACCGCCAATATTGGTGTTAAACGAAACGGACTCTGATGCATCCGGCTTATCAACAATATTAAAATTTATTGCCTTGCCAAAATATCCGCCTAAATTATAAGAGATACAATTTGAGTCAAGATCTAATTTATCGGGAAGACCATCATTATTGATATCAACATAGTAAATATGCTCCTTGGTAGTAGTTTTAGAGCCGCTCAATCCACCGGAGAAACTTCCGGCGGCAATACTGAATGCTCCACTACCTCCTACTGAAAAATTAAATGATTCTCCGCCTCGATTTTTCAATCCGGATATTTCACAAGGATCGGTAAAACTATATCCTTTATTAATCCGAACATTATTACCAGACACAATATCGGGTAGGCCATCACCATTTATATCTATCAGTTCTGTTTTATTACTATTTTCCGACCAACCAAGTCCGCCCGAAAGCCCACCACCGACTTTTGCATGATTGTCATTGTTGGTATTAGTAGAGGTAATATTGGTAGCTTGGTTCTGATTGTTGCTTTTCGGAATTGCAAACATGACGTCGCCACCCGAACCGACAGAATTATCTTTTGATCCGGAGTTGAATATTTTTACCGGGAAACGCTTTGTGTCGGAGCGATAATTACCCGACGGATCGGTAAACGTTATGTCCAGGCCATTTCTTATGATATCGGGATATCCGTCTCCATTAATATCCATTGTAGTGAGTTCAAGCCCTCCTTGTCCGTCCGAATGACTGTAAGTGGCATTGGCAGAAAACCCACCTGCTGCGCCACCAATACCAAGTTGAGTAGTGACTGCCGAGCTTTTGGCTATCTGCGGGAAACCGGGGAAAACGGATGTGGCACGAGACACTGCAACCCCACCGGCCAACGGATTTACCAGACGCACATCCGGATCGTTAAGGCGTGAGGTGGCCATAATGGAATCGGTCATAAACACACGCTCATTAGGGCCGGAAAAACGATCACAAAGCGATGGTTGGACATTTATCGGTACTACTTTACGCGATGCCGGCGACATTGAAGCATTTACCTGATCCAAACGAGCCATAGTGGCATTGTCAAGTTTTTCTCCGGTCGTATTAATTTCGCTATTGATTATTTCAATATCAGGACATGAAGAATATATGGAGTCTACATAAGCCATTCTGATGGGTTCAGCGTAACGTCCCTCACCACTATTATATACAAAACCTCCCCAGCAACGATAAATAGGCTCTAATGATTCTGAAATTAAATGAGAATGAACAGATGGCGTCAGTTTGAACTCCGGGTAAGCAAACGGTTCAACCACGATCTTCGGACGCAATGGTTCTTCCGAAATCATCGAATCGATTATTCCAGGCCTATTTGGATCAATTATGGCGGAATGTAGATGGTCGAAAGAAACATTTATTGATACCGAATCAATCATATCAGCTGTAACTCTCTCCTTATTGTCAAAGAAAAATTCGCCCCACACCTGCAGGGAGTCTTTAGCCGATTCCAACCACAAAGCCGGAGCATAGCTACAACTTGTCGGAGCAAGCAGACCATTGGTCATATGGAAAGTCTTCCGAATCAGCAGACTGTCGGCAGACTTAACCGACATTGTCACATCGCCGGTATAATCAGATTTATTAAGTTTCAGATACGGCGTGGCACAAACATTCAATGTTCCGGAAGGCCGCAACATTGAGTTTAAACTATACTTGATTTTTGCCTGCCTACCCATCACAAGCTGGTCGGCATATGTGGCATAGTGAACAGCACCGGCTATCGTATCTGTGAAAGTGTCTTTTTGAGTGTAAACCTCCGGGCTCCACTTTATTTTTTCCCATCGTACATTAGTCGGCGATGCGACTTCAAACCTCAAATATTGAACAGTATCAGTTGCAACCGGCAACGACAGTTCACAATCGAGCGTATCGCAAACAGCTCTACGGGAATATGTCTTTTCGAAAATAACGGTTTCATGCCGTTCTTCCAAATCAGTAAGGCTGTAAATACGGAGCGTTACAGAATCTGTCGTAGCAGGCTTATAGAACGAACCGCCGAGACGCACATCACTGTTAACATCTTTAGACACAACGGTGAAAGTCTCGGAATCATATACCGATCCTTCGGATGACGGAAATTCATCAAGTTTATAGCCATCCGGAAGCTTAATATCTGACAGCGTCGCATAGTACATCCAATTGGGCACATATTCTACGTCTTCCGGCTTCCAAGGACGTACAATTTCAGTATCCGAATAAGGTTGAATGACAAGTCCCGAATCGAGTACCGATGGTAAAGATAAATCTACATATCTTATATTTGGAGCCCACCGTACACTGTCTGCAATACCGTTGGACAGAGAATCACTACCCGACTGCAAGCGGAACAAAACACGATCACCCTTGCGAACAGTCTTTTGGATCTGATGAGAATCAAACGGCTGCTTACTTACCGGCATTTCTTTGCGATAGAGTACGGTATCTTCCAACTGCACGGAAACTACAACACCATCAGCATCTGATGCGCCACTGTCAGACAACATTTTAATTATGCCTTCTATTACTATATCTCCATCTTTTGGAGCTTTCCATATCCTAACAATATCCATCATTGGCGATGCGGCAATGGCTTCAGTGCGTTCACTATCAGTAGGTTCTGTTGACTGCGCTATACTGGCGAACACTTCGTTTGAAGACCACGTAAATCCAGATGGCAATGCAGTGGAAAATGTAGGTTTGCCGGATGATATTTTATTGAAATATACCTTTCCATCGCACACATAGTCTACAAGTCCATCACCATTTACATCAGAAAAATAGCTTGATGTTGTAATTGTCGTGCTACTTTTATCTATACCGATCGTACCGGTAAGTGCAGGAGATCCTACATTAATTTTGCCTCCACCGGTAGTCGATTTTGATACAGATTTAGATATTGACGGTAACCCGGATATTGCAACTGGATTACCAAACTTTATCTTACCTGATGAAAAAATCTGCGGTTTATAATATATTGTACTACCATTGCGATACACAATATCAGATAAACCATCGCCATCGATATCGATAAAAGCAGATTCTCCTGTAGTATTTGACTGCGAATAACCCACCGATGCTCCGGCTGAATTATCTTTAAACAGGCCGACACCAACTACGCCGACACCAAGGTAAAAACTACCTCCGAAACTAATTGAGCTACTTTTTCCCAACGGAGAAGAATCAACATTATCCACTCCTTCTACCTCATAATTAACAAATTCGGAAGAAGACTCATCATAGTAACTGAAGTCGTGAGTCGAGACCGGATTCTGTTCAATACCCGGGACTGACATGGTCATTCGCGAAAGAATCTCCTTGTCAAAAGCACCTTTTTTATATGTAAACTTATATCCCCTGACCGTCTGCCCAAGGAAACGCACAGTAATGCTATCAAGCAAACGCGACGATGGAGTAACTAAAAATCCATACCGGGCATGATTGTTGGCATATCTCTTTTTATCATTTAAATAATGAAATAAGACAACCGTATGAGAAGTAGAGTGCTCTTTATTTTTCACACAGATAGAGTCGAGATATGGCGTCGCTGTATTTATGCCATATACAGTATCGCGATATTGAGAGTAATGATATAAACACTGATCTCCATGTATTTCTGTAACAGAAGATATACGCCATTCCGCAATATAATTTGCATTTGTGTCGCATCCCTTTAAAACTCCATTACCTTTTCCATATGCGTATTTTGTACCATTAACATCTGTGACCTCCCATTGATATGTGGAGGGAGAAGATCCGGATCTGATGATACGGCTGAAATCCCCGCCTCTGCGCGTATAAAAATATACGCTGTCTTTACGCTGAATCGAATCGGAAGTACGGTGAACTAATTTGGGTTCACTATCCGTATCAATAGCCAACATAATCCCATCGTACAGATATGTCTCCGTTTCTATATTCTGGTCATAATCCGGAACACCCCATCGTGTATCAACAGCAATAGTAGAAACCGGAATATCCCACCCTTCACCAAGTATACCGCTACTACCATCACTATTATATTGCAACACAAGGTTAGGAGCGATACCGTTGCGTGCCGGAGGCAGTTCTATCTGATATTGAATATTTGCTGCGCCGCGGTTATTAACCGATGGAGGCATTATCAATTGTAACCCAGATGTCGGATTTGCCGGTTCAATATCAGCCATCACTGTTGAGGCATAACCTTCTGTTTCCGGAGCATCGGGCAATAACAGATCTGGAACGGCACCATTGCCCTCCGACGCAGAGACACTACGCGAAGCCGCAGAGCCGATAGTATCGGACTTTTCGGCTGACGGAATATCGACATTACCATTACCAGGAATAGCATTAACAACCGTTGCACAAACAATTGTAGCACATACTAATATTGGAAGTAATTGAAGTCTGTTTGTCGCTTTCATTGCAGTATCAGTTGGCTAAAAATTTTTGAGAATATTCGTTGGTATCAGTAATCATTTTGGCAACATAAGCACCTAATGACGGCACGGAAAAACGTATCGGAAGAGACATCGTTCCCGATGAAAGATCTGTGTGGAACACCATACGTCCTACAGCGTCAAATACTACAAAAGAAGCGGAAGAAGATGATATGTCATTGAATACCGCAGTGAAATTATACAACGAGTCTTTATCTCGCACTATTGATAATGTATAATTACCATTAAGATCCATAATATCATCATTTTCCGTATTACTGGATTTATTTCTTCGATCTTTTAACGTTAACTCTGGCGCAGACTCATGAGATAATGTAAAAATCTTTAACGGAGCTTTATACCATCTGTTATGCGATGGATATGCGAATACACCTGGTGAAAATTCAAATTCGTCATTATATCCATCAAAAATTACTCCATCGAGATCTGTTACGCCATCCTTGACTTCAAACATGCCATATAGTTTTTTATTGACATTGACAGAACGAATCTCCGAATCTCCTACAATCCATTTAATTTTATATTCATCATATGAAATTTCAATAGTTGGTTCAGATAGATCAATAAGATTTGTAGCAGGAAATATTTCTCCATCAATAATTAATTTCAACTCACCATTATTAACCATAATTCCATATGTGACATCCGAATCCAAAGCATACCCAATTATACAACTTGACCTTTGAGAAATAAGATTAGGAATACTGCAATATATTGAACCATTATGATTATTGACATTTTTTGTTCTCATAAATCGTTTTATGCCATTCTTGCCAATTGCAAGAATCCGCCATCCGGTCTCACATACAAACATTGAATCTGTCTCTGGATATACATCACTAAAACGGATATAATTATTATATGTAATCCTCTTTTCATCACTTCCATTATTACGCTTAAGAATAACCTTATATGGAGGTATTCCATATTTAATATTTACATCTACAACAGAATCCACACCATTCGGGCCACAAACTTTTTCCGCAGTCGCGTATAGACTGTCAATCTGTGCGAAAGTAATATATTCCGTAAGGTTTTGAGAATTCAACCTCACATCATCAAATATAACCTTTTTACGCAGTGTATCAACACGAGTCGAATAATAAATATCATAATCCAATGTATCTGGATTTTCATTAAACCGGTCATTATCCGAGTTTAGAAACATTGCGGTATTAGTATCCGGATGTATGTCGGAACTCAAATTTTCGTAACTTAATTCTATCTGCTGACCGGTGTATGCCTTATCACCTATACGCACATCATAAAGTTCTGTATTTAGTGAAGATGATCCTACAGGCGAAAATGCTACTACTAAAGAAGAAGTATCGTTACTAAAATCTGAACTAATTGTAAGACAGCTATCTCCGATATGATCAATATACAATCGGATACAATCTGCAGTTCGTTTAACGGCAAGATTATGACCAAAATGTTTAAATCGCATAGTATCCAATGGCATATACTGTGTGTTTTCAATTTTTACAATTGAATTATCCGCACAAAAACGAAATCCATACTTATCCTGTGTATTGGCAGAATTAACAAAATATACTTCAAAATCGGAGGAGTTATACCGCTGTTTAAATGAAAAAAATCCCTCACGACCAATATTATCAATACAAAATTTTGAACTTTTTGAAATATCGTCTTGTATAAATGCGTATTTAGACGGAGACATATTAAAAATAGACATATTATCTCCAGACAAATTTTCAGATTCATTGCTTCCTGCAACTACAGTTGATCTGAATTTCCATATTCTATTTAGTATTTTAACAGACGGAAATGCAAAATGAGCCATAGTCGATAACAGTCCATTATTGTCACCCCAAATTATATATTGTCCATCCGGCAAAAGACAGTCCGGTTCATAACCGACTGTAAGCAAAAATTTATTTGATGATAAATGATATGGATTTGAATCATAATATGAATCTGCATCTATAAATGTGGTCTCCAGTTTATTTTGTAACGAAGCAGACTGCAATTGTCTAAAACATTTAGATGAATCAAAACCAATTGCAGCAATATTATTATGATATATATTTTTATTACAGTCCCATAATAACGTATCACCGACATAGTATGAATGTTGCAAAGTTATACCATACCTCATAGCCAAGAAACTCTCAATTCGGCTCCTTTCATATTGAGATAATATTCGTCCATAAACCAATAATTCAGGACAAAATCCTTTAAAATATGAATCACCAAATCCAAATCTCAAGTTGGAACGGTTTAATCGTCCCCACGCTGAATATTTTGGAGTTCCAGAATAATATACAGAAGAAATTAAACATCTTTTATGGTTATTACCTGATGATAATTTATTTTTATCAATAGAAATAACAGTATCAACCGTAAAGTTTTTTACATCAAAAAGAGTCGTTTTAAAATCATTATCTGGGAACCACACTCCAAAAGAAGAGAACTGTTCCAATTCAGTCCTATTAAATTGCACCCAAGAGGAATCGGACGTATCAATATACATGGAAGGCCGAAAATTAACATAACGGATATCTCCAATTGGTTTACTATATAGCAGCTTATAGCGCTTTTTCTGATAAAACGACAGCGAATCCCCCGAAAAATCATTCCAACTATACCACCCATTTAAATTGTTAGAAACCGTTTTTGGGCTAATCCATAATTCAACGCCAAACACTCCTGCCGGAGAACTGGCATTCAATGTTATTAATGCGATTAAAACACTTATTAGAATTAGGGCGTGTCGTTTCATGTCGGTGATATATTGGTTAAACCGCTCTAAATTACAAAAATCTACAAATAATTGCAAAAAAGTATCTGAATATTCATAAAAAAAATGAGACTGCACGGTAATAGGAACCATGCAGTCTCGGATAGAGTTGTTGTATACAGGGATTTTATTGTTCAAATATATGGCGCAGACGACTGAATATTCGATGCTTGATAGATTCATCGGCTTTGATATTAGGTTTATCCTGAAGGCTTTCGATAGCTTTACGCTCATCATCGTTTAATTTTTCAGGAATGTATACCATAATATTTACAAGTTCGTCGCCGGTACCATAACCTTCGGTCGATGGCAGACCTTTGCCACGTAGACGAAGTACCTTGCCAGGCTGTGTACCTGCCGGAATCTTTACTCGCGCTCTTCCGGTAATTGTCGGAATTTCGACGGAACCACCAAGGGCGGCGGTAGGAATATCAAGCATCAGGTTATATATTACATCGTTGCCATCGCGTATAAGCTCCTTATCGGGAACTTCTTCTATGACAACAAGCAGATCGCCATTTACACCACCATGACGTGCAGCATTTCCCTTACCTTTAAGCGATAAGGTCATACCATCGGAGACACCGGCAGGAATTGAAAATTCCACAACTTCTTCCTGGCGTACTATGCCTTCACCATTACAATGGGTACACTTTGTGGTGATAGTCTTTCCTTCACCATTACATGTAGGACATGTTGCCGTCGACTCCATCGGGCCAAGGAACGTCTGTTGCACGTGGCTCACTACACCGGATCCATGGCAGGTAGGACAGGTCTGAAACGCTGTACCGTCTTTTGCACCGGTTCCATTACAATACTGACACTGCACATAGCGTGGTATCTTGAGCTTTTTAGTTACTCCTTCAGCAATTTCTTTAAGAGTAAGTTTTACCTTTATACGCAGATCGGTACCTTTAGGCTGACGCTTGCGACGCGGAGATCCTCCGGCAGCGGAGCCGAAGCCTCCGAAACCACCATACGATCCGCCTCCAAAAATATCTCCGAAGTGTGAGAATATATCCTCCATCGACATGCCGCCGGCACTATATGTGCCGCCACCACCGCCACCGAAACCGGCCGGGCCCATTGAGTGACCCCACTGATCATATTTAGCTCGCTTATCTGCGTCAGACAGAACATCGTATGCCTCGGCAGCTTCTTTAAACTTTTCTTCAGCAGCCTTATCCCCGGGATTACGGTCGGGGTGATATTTAAGCGCGAGCTTACGATACGCCTTTTTCAGCTCATCGGCTGTGGCTGTCTTTGCCACGCCGAGCACTTCATAATAGTCTCTTTTGTTATCCATCGCGGTTTGTGTTAAATATTATTTTCCCACCACCACTTTGGCATGGCGAAGGACTTTATCGTTGAGTGTATATCCTTTCTGCACTGTATCGATGATTTTACCTTTCATTTCAGGATCGTCGACAGGGAACGTCGTAACGGCCTCATGGCTCTCTGTATCAAATACAGTACCAGGCTCCGATGCGATAGGCTTCACGCCATTCTGGGCCAGATACTTTACAAATTTATTGTAAATAAGCTCTACGCCTTCGCGGATAGACGAGGCATCAGAGGAATCGTTGATAGCCTGAATCGAGCGTTCAAAATCATCGATGATAGGCAATAGACCTTCAAGCACCTTTTCGCCGGCATTCTTGATAAGCTCGCTACGTTCTTTCAGGTTACGTTTACGGAAGTTATCAAATTCAGCCATCAAGAAAAGGTACTCCTTTTTCTCTTTTTCAGTCTCGGCCTTTGCATCGGCAAGCTGCTGACGCAGTGACTCAACTTCATCAAGTTCTTCCTGAACCTGATCTTTTAACGCTTCGTTTTCATCTGATTCAATGTCTTCAACATCGTTCACCTCAAACGGAGCTTCAACCTCCTGATCAATTTCTGCGCGATTGTCGCGATATTTTTTATCCATAGTTTATAATAGACTTTTATTAATTATACCTACTGCAAAAACTGTGCCTAACTAATATTTCGCACACTTTATATATAATAACAAACAGAAGGCCACAACGTTCACAGGGAATACATACAGATATCATTCAAACCGGCCATGCCATGAGGCATAATCGCCGGGCATAATATCGGCCAATGCTGACATTCTGTCACTTCCGTCGCGACGCCAGATACCATAGACAGCCGCACCGGAACCAGACATCGATGCATATAATGCACCATTATCTCGCATTAAAGCCACAAGTCGTTCCACTTCCGGATGTGAAGGAAAAACGGAAGCTTCAAAATCGTTGACCAGCCTACCTTGCCACTCGACCGGAGGAACAAGAGTTACGGTCTGTGCCGGAAATTCGGGGGGTAGCTGGGGTGTAATCCACTTGAATGCCTCTCGTGTAGGTATGGAAACCGGAGGTTTTACAACGAGAACATCATAATCGGCCAACGATAAGTCTACCGGTTCAAAACGATCACCGATACCTGATGCCGCCAATGGCCGGTTGTAAATAAAAAACGGACAATCGGCGCCCAAAGAGCGTGCAATTGACGCCAGTTGACCATCAGGTATATCAAGGTCGAACAGTTCATTTAGACCGCGCAATGTAAACGATGCGTCAGAACTTCCACCGCCAAGCCCGGCCCCATCCGGAATATTTTTCTGCAGAAAGATATCGACCGGAGGTAGATCATATTTTTCAGCCATCAACCGATAGGCTTTCATAACAAGATTGTCTTCAGGAGAACAAGCTATACAACGTCCGGTCACAGTAAGTGTCGTCTCTGATCCTTTGGCCGGTACTATTTCAAGTACATCAGTCCACCCTACAGGATAAAACACGGTAGAAAGATCATGATAACCGTCGGGACGTCGGAACGTAATATTCAGTCCGAGATTGATTTTGGCGTTTGGGAATAGTATCATAAATAAATCTATTATTATACAGTGGTTTTAACACCATAACAACAATACGTGTTCAGTCAGCATAAGACAGAAACAGGAGATCCCTTTCAGGAATCTCCCGTTTTTTCTTATAATTGCATACACAATTAGCCATATTGGATTGTTCCGTCTGGATTACGATATAGATCAAATGATTTTTCATATTGATCCATAGCGCGCAGACTCATACCCATCGACGAGAAGCCTCCGTCGTGATATAGATTTTGCATTGTAACTTTGCGGGTGAGGTCGGAGAACATGACGATACAATAGTCGGCACATTCGTCGGCTGTAGCATTGCCGAGCGGCGACATACGGTTGGCAAAGTCCATGAGCGAGTCCATACCTTTCACACCTGAACCAGCAGTAGTAGCAGTCGGGGATTGTGAGATAGTATTGATACGGACATTTTTCTCTCGTCCGTAGATATAACCGAAACTACGGGCGATAGATTCAAGCAACGCCTTTGCATCAGCCATGTCATTGTAACCGAACATAGTACGTTGAGCGGCCATATATGTAAGAGCCACGATCGAACCACCCTCTGCGATTGCATCAAGCTTTTTGGCAGCCTGAATCATCTTATGGAATGATACAGCAGAAATATCGAGAGTCTTGCTGAGCAGATCGTAGTCGAGATCGTCGTAAAGACGTTTTTTTCTTACATTGGGAGACATACCGATCGAGTGAAGTACAAAATCGATTTTTCCACCGAGAATTTCTTCTGACTTGCGGAATACTTCTTCAAGATCGGTAACGCTGGTAGCGTCGGCAGGAATAATTTCTGCGCCGAGTTTTTCGCCAAGTTGATTTACTTCACCCATACGCACAGCGACAGGCGTATTTGAGAGTGTAATTTTAGCCCCTTCCTGGACAGCGCGTTCAGCAACTTTCCAAGCGATGGACTTGTCGTTGAGGGCGCCAAAAATGACGCCACGTTTGCCTTTTAATAAGTTATAGGACATATAAAAACAATTAGGTATTGTATCAGTATATTTTTCAGCGACGACGCATCGCACGCATCATCTTCATCGGGTTTGACTTCATGGAAGTCGCCATTTTCATCATCTTACGTGTGTCGTCGAACTGCTTGAGAAAACGGTTGACATCTTGTACGGTAGAACCCGATCCACGGGCTATACGCTGGCGACGGCTACCGTTAATGATCTCCGGCCGCTCACGTTCCTCCTTCGTCATTGAATTGATAATGGCGATAATGCCTTTAAACGGATCGTCAGATATTTCAACATCTTTTATCAGCTTGCCAAGGCCGGGAATCATCGATGCAAGATCTTTGATATTTCCCATCTTCTGTATCTGCTGTATCTGCGACAGGAAGTCGTTGATGTTGAATTGATTTTTAGCGATCTTTTTCTGAAGCTCGCGTGCTTCCTTTTCATCATATTGAGCCTGGGCTTTTTCTACCAGCGACACGATATCACCCATGCCAAGTATGCGGTCGGCCATACGCGACGGATGGAAATAATCGAGAGCATCAAGCTTTTCGCCGGTTCCGACAAACTTGATCGGCTTGTCGACAACGGTACGTATTGACAATGCAGCACCACCTCTGGTATCACCGTCGAGCTTGGTCAGAACAACACCGTCAAAATCCAGGCGATTGTTAAATTCGCGGGCTGTGTTGACAGCATCCTGTCCAGTCATTGCATCTACCACAAACAAGATTTCTTGCGGACGGATAGCTTTTTTTATCGACTCTATCTCGTTCATCATAGCATCATCGACAGCCAGACGACCGGCGGTATCGACAATTACCAGATCGAGATAATTAGCTTTTGCATATTTGATCGCATTTTCAGCGATCTGTACCGGATTATTATTACCTTCCTCGGTGTATACAGGTACATCAATCTGCTGACCGAGCACTTTCAGCTGCTCAATAGCCGCTGGGCGATACACGTCACACGCCACAAGGAGAGGCCGTTTGCCCTTTTCACTTTTTAGCTTACGAGCCAGCTTACCCGACATAGTCGTTTTACCGGAACCCTGCAGACCTGACATGAGTATCACCGTAGGATTTCCGCTTAAATTGACCGGTGCGTTCTCACCACCCATCAGGGTAGCCAGTTCATCATGAACAATTTTCACCATCAACTGTCCCGGTTGAAGGGCATTGATGACATTCTGGCCGAGCGCTTTGGCTTTTACGGTATCGGTAAACTGCTTGGCAACCTTAAAATTGACGTCGGCATCAAGAAGAGCACGACGTACATCCTTAAGTGTTTCGGCAACATTTATTTCGGTTATGCGGCCCTGTCCTTTCAGTAGTTTAAAACTGCGTTCAAGGCGCTCGCTTAAATTTTCAAACATATCGCAAAATGTGTTATATCAAACGATTGGTAGCGGTATCAGGGAAAATAACTGACGGCTTAAATTCTTTTGCCTCGTCGTACGACATAGTGGCATATGACATGATTATGACAATATCACCTGGAAGCACACGACGTGCAGCCGCGCCGTTAAGACATATCACGCCAGACCCGCGCGGGCCGGCAATAGTATACGTATCAAAGCGCTCACCATTGTTGTTATCAACAATGTATACCCGTTCACCGGGCAAAATATTTGCAGCATCCATCAAATCCTGATCGATGGTAATGCTCCCGATATAATCTATCTGACTTTCTGTCACCGTCACGCGGTGTATTTTTGACTTAAGAACTTCTACGTACATCATTTTCCATTAGGATAAGTAATGTTGTCGATCAGGCGTACATCGCCCAGATATACAGTAATACAGCCGACCGCCGGCGACATTCCTGCATCAGGCCATTCTGCTATAGGTTGCATAGTTTTTGAATCGACTATCTGGTAATACTCCACATCCATGTCAGGATAGCTGTTTATGGCTTCGGCAACACGTGCCACTACCTCATCGATCGACATCGATTCGGCCCATTTGAGGCTCTCGACAAGCACACGCCGAATATTAGGAGCAACCGAACGCTGATGTTCCGACAGACGCACATTGCGAGAACTCATGGCGAGTCCATCGTCATGTCGTACGATCGGACACGGTACAATTTCCAATTCAAAGCCTTCGAGCTCAACCATACGCCTTATTACAGCAATCTGCTGATAGTCTTTTTCTCCAAAATAAGCACGATCTGGACGCACCATTGCAAACAGCTTGCTGACAATCTGTGCAACCCCGTTGAAATGGCCGGGACGCATGGCACCCTCCATCACCTCGGCCACAGGACCAAGGTCGAACACTCGTGTGTCAGGTTCCGGATATACTTCTTCTACCGATGGAGCGAAAACTATATCAACACCTGCAGCGTCGAGCTTAACACAATCGGCCTCAAGAGTCCTGGGATAGGTAGCGAGATCATCGGGATTGTTGAATTGGGTCGGATTTACGAATACACTGACTACGACAATGTCGTTTTCTCGCCGTGCACGCTCGACCAACGATATATGACCGTCGTGTAGAGCACCCATCGTCGGGACAAGACCTACCGACTTTCCATCGGCGCGGGCTGCATCGACCATGGAGCGAAGCTCTGTGACAGTAGAGATTACTTTCATTGTAAAAATTTATTCTTCACACACGGATATTGTTCCGCACATAAAATTTCAGATTGCAAAGTTAATAATAATTCCCCGAATACAACCAACAATAGAGGTCTAAAAGTCCAAATTATTGTTATGCTATCGAATATTTATGACCATACATAAAATTTGTTACCATAACATTTTTTTTTACTAAATTTGCAATGAAACACACACGTATCCAAATACAATTATATACTTATCACAATGAAACGAGTCTTAATCTATCTTTTCTTCTTCATTTCTACTGTCGGCTTTTCATGGGCGAAATCGCTACATGAGCTGCAACAGGATTTTGTAGACCTCAAATTCGGCCTGTTTATTCATTTCGGCATGGGAACGTACCAAAACAACGACTGGGCCGATCCCGACTGTTCCCCACTGAAATTCAATCCTGAAAAACTTGACTGCGACCAGTGGGCATCGGCAGCGGAAAGTGCCGGAATGACATTCGGATGCATATCGGTAAAACACCATAACGGCTTCTGTATGTGGGATACAAAAACCACAGACTATAGCGTAATGAACAGCGCCATACACAAAGATGTACTAAAAGAATTTGCCGATGCCATGAAAAAAAAAGGAATGAAAATAATGTATCATTTCTCAATACTTGACCTACACGAAAAAATCCTTCCCAATCACATAGACAAAGAAGCGCATACTTCGTTTATTAAGCAACAACTACATGAACTTCTTACCAATTATGGCCCGATAACGGCAGTCATGATTGACGGCTGGGATGCTCCATGGTCGCGAATATCATACGACGACATCCCGTTTGAGGAAATCTATACATATATCAAGTCTATTCAGCCTGAATGTCTGGTAATGGATCTTAATGGGGCAAAATATCCTGGCGACGCGCTGTTTTATTCTGACATTAAAACATATGAGCAAGGTGCGGGACAACACATTGACGGAGCAAATGCATGGCTTCCATCCATGGCCTGCGATCACCTACAGCCTACATGGTTCTGGAAAGACTGGTTTCCAACAATGGAGCTTACTTCGGCGGAATCTATAGTTAATGATAATATATTGCCAAAAAATCAAGCCGGCTGTACTTTTATTCTCAACGTTGCGCCCAACAGCGATGGCCTACTCGATGAAAACGGAGTGAAGAGATTGGCCGAAATAGGCAAAATATGGAAGAATGATGGTAAAAAAGTACGTCTTGCCGACGCTCCGGCTCCGATAATCAGTTCAAATTTAGCCAAACACCGGCATGCTACAGGATCGTGGAGTACCGACAGTGAAATTCACGATTTTGCCAACGATGACAATTTCTATTCAAGCTGGAAGTCAAATCCAGCTGTCGAATCACCCTGGTTACTTATCGATCTGGAAGGCACAAAAACATTTAATACTATATCAATCAGCTTCAGCAACGACTACAACCTCGATTCATACGCTCTCGATTGCAGACAGGGCGATAAATGGGTAGAAATATTCAATGGAGAGGCCCCTACTCCACGGAAAGTGAAAATCCATCGTTTCGACAACATTGACGGTGACGCAGTACGACTACGTACCCCTAAACCAGCTGACAGAGACGTCGCAATAGCCGAATTTGGCATATACAACGAAAAACGATAACACGGATCTCTCAATTCAAAAAAGCCTACGATGCCGATCTACGACACCGTAGGCTTTTATACAATATCTATTAATCCGTTACTCGTAACGGATTGCTTCGATAGGATCGAGGTTGGAAGCCTTCATGGCTGGTACCCAGCCGAAAAATATACCGGTAACCGTACACACTACAAATGAGAGTACAATAGACGAAGCCATAATTGTCACAGGCCATCCTGCCAAGAAATTAACCGCCCAGGTAGCCAGACATCCCAAAATAACTCCGATCACTCCTCCGGTAACCGATATAATGATAGCCTCTATCAGAAACTGCATCATGATATCTATACCTCGTGCACCGATTGACATACGCAGACCGATTTCGCGTGTGCGCTCGGTAACCGAAACATACATCATATTCATAATACCGATACCACCTACGACAAGCGAGATAAAAGCTATACAAGTGAGCAGGATAGTCATCAGATCGGACGTAGAGCTTAACATTTCGCTTAACTCCTGCTGTGAGCGTATATCGAAATTGTCGGGATCGGTATCTTTCAGTTTATGATTAGCACGTAAAATTTCCGTGATTTCATCAGTAGCCTGCTCCGTCATTTCCTCGCTCAAAGCCGAAGCAAATATTGACCCGAGGTAATCAACGGCAAGCAATCGCTTCATGACGGTAGTATATGGAGCGATAACGACATCGTCCTGATCCATACCCATAGAGTTAGTACCTTTTTGCTCAAGCACACCGATAATAGTAAACGGAATTTTTCCGAAACGCACTACCTTACCGATAGGGTTCTCGCCATTTGGGAACAGATTATCAACTACAGTCTGACCAACCAGGCATACCTTTGCTGCAGATTTAATATCCGCATCTGTAAACATATCCCCGTCGGCAACAGCAAGTTTTCGTATGCTCATATATTCAGGGGTCACGCCATAGATACTTGATGGCCAGTTATTATTTCCAACTACCATCTGCCCCGACGACGATACCATAGGAGATACAGCCGACAGATAGCCCGTCTGATCGCGAAGAGCTTCATAATCGGCAATTTTAAGGGTCTGCATATCATCGGAACTTTGTCGTACACCACCACGCTGCATATTGCCGGGGTGAATCATGATCATATTAGAGCCCATTTCGGAAATCTGAGCCTTGATCGAATCTTTAGATCCCTGACCAATAGCCAGCATAGTAATAACCGCTGCAATACCGATTATAATACCAAGCATTGTCAAAAAAGCACGAAGCTTATTGCTTGACAGCGCTTTTACAGCAATTTTCAATAAATTAATAAAATTCATCTTTCTGCCAGTGATTAATCATCATCATTAGGAAGCGAATCCAACATTTCTTTTGCCGAAGCCGGAGATTCATTCAGAGTATCAGACACGACTTTTCCATCGCGCAACACTATATTACGAGTAGAATATTGCGATAACTCCGGGTTGTGAGTAACGAAAATTATAGTACGCCCCCTCCGGTGAAGTTCCTGAAACAAGGCAAGTACTGAAAACGATGTGCGTGTATCAAGATTACCTGTCGCTTCATCGGCAAGAATTATAACCGGATCGTTTACCAATGCTCTTGCTATAGCCACACGTTGCTGCTGGCCGCCCGACATCTGGTTGCTCTTATGATACAATCGTT
>CAZOCO010000017.1:0-3389 GCA_964578325.1 uncultured Muribaculum sp. | reverse complement strand
CAAGACCTACCGCAAGCAGAGCATTTATAGCCTTTTCACGGCGCTCTTTCGCCGACACACTGGAGTTATATAACAGAGGCAATTCAACATTCTCAACCGAAGTGGTTTTGGGCAGGAGATTGTAATTCTGAAACACAAAACCTATCTTACGGTTGCGCAGTCTGGCACGCTCATTCTTACTCATCGACCGTACTCTGGCTCCGTCGAGATAATATTCGCCTGATGTGGGTGTATCAAGACACCCAAGCGTATTGAGCAAAGTTGACTTTCCCGAGCCGGAAGTACCCATGATAGTCACGAACTCCCCTTCGTATATATTAAAGGTCACCCCGCGCAATGCATGCACTTCTTCGCCTCCGACTTTAAATGTACGGCGAATATTTTCTACCTTAATTATTTCTCGTTTAGCCATATCAGTTACTTTTTACGGCTTGGCGGTTTTGGCGCGAATGGACTACCCTGCGCCCCACCGTCGGGTTTCTCTTCAGACGATTCGGCAGAATATTCAATTGCTACATGGTCGCCCTGCTCAAGACCGGACTCGACAACAATGTTTACACCATTGTTAACACCGACAGTAATCTCGACTGGTACAAGCTTACTATCGCGTTCTACCCAGACACGCTTTCTGTCGGGATTTGCAGATTTATATGGAGTCTTATCAGCGCCATCGACAGGTTGCGGAAGATTTTTAGCTTCCTGATAATCGTGCGGGGTAAACCGCGTCGCTTTTACCGGGACTAAAAGCACATCATTCTCCTCGGTTATATATATAGTAAGATTAGCTGTCAGACCGGGAATAAGCTTGTGTTCGGGATTTGCAGCAGAAACAATCACTTCATATGTCACGACATTTGACTCTGTGGTAGGTGACAATCGCTTCTGTACTACAGTACCATCAAAAATATCGTTGGGATATGCGTCGACAGTAAATGTAACCCTCTGGCCTTCTTTTACCTGACCTATATCAGCTTCATCAACATCGGCAACAACCTGCATATGGTCAAGATCTGCGATAGTAAACAGATTGGCAACAGTCATTGCAGATACCACGGTCTGCCCTACCTCAACATCCCTTGAAATAACAATACCGTCGATAGGAGAATAAATTTCAGCATAGTTTACATTTTTAGCAGCCTTGACTCTATCGGCTTTTGCCTTTTCATACGTATTTTTAGCGACAAGATAGTCTTTGGTCGACGTTTCAAACTCATAATCAGAGATCAGGTTTCGCTCATGTAGTTTTTTATCCCGCTCGTAGTTTGATTTCGTATACTCATACGTGGCTTTTGCCGACTCTACGTTAGCTTCAGCCGACGTTAGCTCACTTTCCAACAATACTTTTTCTATTTCTGCTATAAGCTGTCCCTGTTTGACCTCACTGTTGAAGTCGACAAATATTTTATCAATAATACCAGTCACCTGCGTACCGACGTCGACAGAAGTCACAGACTCAAGCGTACCTGTCGCTGTGACACTCTCTGAAATATCGCCACGCTCTACAGGCGCAGTAATAAGCGATATCTTATCCTTCTGACTGCACCCCATCATGCCTATACATAATGCAGAGGTCAATAAAATTTTGTTAAAGCACATTTTTATATCTATTTGTTTAATTGACTTTATTTACTCATCTCTACTCTTGCCGTGCGATAAAACTCAATCATTTTTCTACCAAGCACTGCCATATATTTTGCCTGCAGGAGTTCGTGACGTGCCGACAATAGCGAGCTGTGACTTTGCATCATCTCCGTCACATCAATATATCCCAACGAATAACGTTCGTTGATCTGCTCATCAGAAATAGCAGCTGCCTTCACATTTTCAAGTCCGGCAGTATAACGAGCCTGTGCCGATTTTAGATCGATATACCAACCCTCGACAATTTGAGCAATCTCATTTTCGCGTTGGTGCTTATCAAGATCAGCATTCATTTGAGCGACCTTCGCTTTAGCTACAGCCGTTTTGGTCTTCTTCTGATCAAAAATAGGCACAGAAAGAGTGAGACCTATCGACTCTCCGAACGATTGCTTAATCTGTGTACCGAAACCACCGGCCCCTCCGGTCGGAGCGAAATACCCGGCACCTATTCCCGCATTAAGGCTGATCGTAGGATATCTGCCTCCTTTAGCTATCAATACATCATATTCTGCACTTTTAATTGCCAAATCAGAATACTTTAATTGAGCATCGGTGGCCAAAGCCATACGGTAACTCTCGTCAAGAGGTGCAACGGGTGCAAGAACGTCTTCCTCTGACCACTCATATCCGATTACGTCAACAGACTCATTAATTCCGAGTTCAAGTAGTTTTTTCAACGACATACGTTGAGTATCGTAGTTAGACTGCGAAGAAATAAGATTATATCTATCTTTTTCGGCCTGGGCTTCAAGCTGCGAATAGTCTACACGCGAAATGCGGCCGGAATTCATTAATTCCAAAGCGCGTTTAGCCTGCGCTTCGCTTACCTTCAAAGCTTCTTCATTTATGGTGATAGATTCACGCGCATAGAGCAGATTGATGTATATAGAGAGGATATCAGTCTGCAGATTACGGAATATATTTTCAGATGAATAGTCTTCCATCTCAATCTGCAATTGCGACTTTTTGATGTTATTTTCTCTTGAACCACCGTCATACATCGTCCAACCGGCATTTATGCCATATTGACCGGTATAACTGTTTCGGTTTTTACCATTTGCCCACGGAGCATTGGTATACCCTTGTGTAGTAGAAAAGTCAAGCGACGGTTGCCATTGTCCTTTTGCTCCCTCAAGCTCATATCTGGCCTTCTGCCCTGATAAATGAGCCTGTTGCAGAGAAATATTATGGGTTCGGGCATAATCGACACAATCGTCATATGACCATAGAACGGAGGATTGAGCTGACACAGCCAATACTCCCGACAGTGATAGGCACACTGCTAATAATGTTCTCATAAATAAAACTGTAAACTATTTCAAAGTATATAATACTCCACTATGACTTTATTAACCAAAAAAAGTTTAATTTAGTTCAAAAAATTACATCAGTCAACCCTGAAATATTCCATAAAAAATCGCCCAAGTGAGATGATATATAACAAATGGAAAAAGGTTAAAGGGTCTTTAACCCTCATCTAAAGAGAATAATGCACGATTAAAACTTTCTCCCAAGGTCGAAAGCGCAGAGCGATTACCATATGCAAGCGAGTATTCAACAGTCATAAGCGGAAAGTCTTTATACACAATCCCAATCTCGAGATTGAAAAACATTTTTGCCGAAATGAGTAAGGTCTTGACCTTGCAGAGGTAATAACTTTGCAGAGTAAATAACGTACACCGCTATGGAGAAAGAATTAGTACCAATACACTACTTTTCGCGTTGGGCCAGGATAATGCCCAAATATG
>CAZOCO010000016.1:0-23681 GCA_964578325.1 uncultured Muribaculum sp. | reverse complement strand
CTCGCATTGCCCATCATCGTGAAAGGAGCAACGCAGAAGCCCACGCCGATATGAATATAGCCGCACGACAATAGCCGCGCGTGCATGTATATGCATACCCCAGGCATCTATCATTGCTTCTATCCTGACGATGATGTAGAATTTGCGAGATTCTGTAAAGCCAAGATGAAACGTTTTGATAAACGCTTTCTAAAAATATGTCTGAACCCACTCCAACCCGTTCTTTGATAGAACTATCGGCGTGTAATTCCGACCAAAGGTAAAAAATATTTGCTGATTATACAATACTTGGTTAAAACTTTGTATTAAAATTGATGCTGTAGGCGTTATGACCGCGGTGGGGCGGGATTACTGGTGCCATGGGAGGGGAGCAGGATGGGAGAAGAGGGTTGCAAGGTGGTGGCGAAGTTTTTTTACTTCGGGATTGTTGCCTGTGATGTGTTCTGCCCGGAAAAAGCATACTCCCGACACACCGGGGTACGACCGGGCCGTTGTGATTAAATTTTCGATATCGGAGGCTGTCCATCGGCTCCCGTCGACCATTTTATATGGTGCCAGTCCTACTACGAGTGTTGCTGTATCACCGGCTACATCGGCCCATGTGGCCAGATGGTCGGAAAATCCGCGGTTTTCGCCCCAATACATTTGCGGTATTATAATATCGTGGTTCCCGGCGTCAATCCATGCCGCCGGATCTTGCTGAAACGAGCCATAGGCTGTGGCGTTTTTCCATTTGCCCACATTGCGGTAGGTGCCTATCGGTGCCGAGCCAATCATGATGCCGGGCTTGATGGCTTGTGCTATGGAGTCGAACATGGCGACAAAACGGTTGATGTTGTCGCGCCGCCAGTCGTCGCGGTTCATGCCTTTCGGAGCATAACGCTTGTACGATGTTTCGTCGGGAAATCTGTCGCCGGGATATCTGGTATAGTCGAGGCTGATACCGTCGTAGGGGCAGTCGCGGAGAAATTCGCTGTAGAGCTGTTTCAGAAACTGCATGGTGAGCGGATTGCCTGGATCAAGATAGCGGCAACCGTCGTAATCTATCGAAAAACCGGCACACGAGTAGTAGGGGTGTTGCGTCGGGTTGCCGCTATATGCCGTTGCATTTTTTGCTGTACCGGTGCGGAAGGGTACTATCCAGGCGTGACATTCCATGCCGCGGCGGTGACACTCGTCAACGACGAATTTTCCGACATCGTATTTCAGAGATTTTTTACCGTCGCCTGTCACTGATCGCATCGCCGGTTCAAACGAAGAATCCCACAGGGCGTCGCCGTTGGCTTCTACTTGAAAAATCACCAGGTTGAAGTTGCACTCTTTCAGGCAGTCGAGTATCTCGGTGAGCCGAGCTTTCTGGCGTGCGGGATCGTACTCGCCTGCGGGCCAGTCAAGCCCCATGTTGGTGGTGAGCCACACACCGCGTACCTCCGGATCTACGGCTTGTGCATTTAAATTACCAAGCGACACCGAAAACAGTATCAGCAAAAAAAGTGTTCTATAATAGTAGCGTATCATCAACGACAAATTAAGGTATTTTCTGCGTAAAAATCCCTATATTTGTCGGAATTTAACACTTTTGAGCCAATGAGCAAGATAAATATAGGAGATGAATGGTGGACATCGCCCACCGAGGGTGCTGACGGGCAGCTTGTGATTGTGACCGGACGTGCAGGTGTTGAGCCTTTCCGCCAGACAGGTAAATTCACGGTAAGAGTCACCATCGAATGGCAATATCCTCCTGAGAGCAACGGCATGCCCGATGTGCCGACGTCTAAAATAATGGAGGCTGTGACAGATGCCCTTAAGGATGTCTTTGCAAAAGACCCTGTGGCCGTGATGACCGGTATTTATACTGGAGCCGGTGAGCGCGACTGGGTGTTTTATACCCGTTCGCTCCATATATTTGATAAGAAAATCAACGAGGCGCTCGCACCGTTTGATCTGCTGCCTATCAAGCTGTCGGCTGAACCCGACGAGGCGTGGGCAGAGTATGACGAAATGCGTGAGGCGTCGGAAATTATTGCTGAAGAGTGATGAGTCGTCTGCTGATACCGTTGCTGTTGCTTATTGTCGCCGGATGCTCCAGTCAATCCGATCATGTCGAACCGGTGAATATTGACCGCTTTGATATTGCTGTATCGGAGTTTTCCGACATGGACTCGTGCGCGCGCGACAGTTTCAAGCAAAGGTATGCCCCGGTTATCGGCATGTTGCGGGGACTTATGCCACTACCCGACAGTGTTGATGCCGACGAAGCGCTGGTATCGGCTTATGCCGGGTCGCGGGGTATGGCCGTTTTCGGTAAGGCTGTCGCCGATAGTCTTCCAGACCTGACGGAAGCCTCCTGCAGGCTGGGACGTGGGCGCGATAGGCTTCATGCGTGGTCGCCAGATTTCAGCTGGCCCGCGATATATGGCGTGATTTCGACATATAATCAGGCCGTACTGACGTCAGACAGCACGGCCTGCATAGCTCTAAATCATTTTCTCGGTGAGGATTATGATGGATACGGCTACTTTGACAAGTATCAGCGTCGTCTGAAACGTCCTGACATGATTGCTCCTATGGCATTGCAGGCAATAATCGCTTCGCGGTATCCATACAAAGCATCGTCCGACGCAACCGTGGTGTCGCGAATGGCATATGACGGTGCCCTTGTGCTTGCTACGGCGTGTCTGCTTGAGGGTGACGGCAGGAATTCCGACGACATAGCATGCGATCTGCTTGGCTGGACTCCCGACCAATGGATGTGGGCACGCGATAACGAGTCGATGGCATGGAATCGTATGATTGAGCAAGATTTGTTGTATTCGACAGATATGTCTGTAGCCGATCGTATTACACGTCAATCTCCGTCGACACCGATGCTTCATCCGCAGTCGCCCGGACGGATGGGTACATATCTCGGTATTAATGTGGCAAAATCGTGGCTTGACCGGCACGGAGATGCTACACCGTTGGCGTTGCTCGATTCGGCTGTATATAATTCCCCGTCGCTACTTATCGACTCGCGCTACGTGCCACCGTCGCCACCCAATCGCTGACAAGAAAAATTTTTGTAACTTTACATCTACAATAAAAATATTGAGCTATGGATATTCTCTCTTCAAAATTTGAAATATCAAACACCGATGTGCAAAAATGTCCTGCCGGAAGTAGGCATGAGTATGCATTCATAGGGCGAAGCAATGTAGGCAAGTCTTCGCTTATCAATATGCTTACACGCCACAAGGGCTTGGCACAGACATCTTCAACTCCTGGTAAAACTACGCTAATCAACCACTTCCTTATCAATAACGACTGGTATATAGTAGACCTTCCCGGCTACGGCTATGCACAGCGCGGCAAGAAGATTCAGGCCCAGATAAAGAAGGTCATTGAAGATTACATACTCGAACGTCCGCAGATGACATGTCTGTTTGTACTTATAGATTCCCGGCACGAACCGCAGAAGATTGACCTCGAATTTATGGAATGGCTCGGTGAAAACGAGATACCGTTTGCCATCGTGTTTACTAAACTCGATAAGATGTCGGCATCGGCCGGTAAAGTTGTCACCGCGAAATATCTCGAAAAACTTCGTGAGACGTGGGAAGAACTTCCGCCGGTGTTTTACACATCGAGCAGCGACGGTCGCGGCCGAAAAGAGTTGCTCGATTATATAGAAGAACTCAACCGTCTTGAACCACCGGTAGTTGACGATCCGGCAATAGAATGAGTGAACAGACAGAAAATATTAAGCTCACTCGCGATGAGCGTCATCGCATAGTCGCGGCTGTCAAGCGCCTTCGCGAAGTCGCCGGAGATGTTGTCACAGCCGACGATCAGCGTCGTCTGCGCTCAAGTATTATCGATGGCATAGGGCGAGGATGCTATGTGCGCGACAGGTTTGGCTTTCACCCTGTAGTCCATGGGCTTGAAACTGCAATATTGCTTTCAACCGCCCTGTCGGTCGACCGCAATATGATCATTGCCATATTGCTCTACAGTCAATATAAAAGTGATACATTCAACGAGGCGGAGGTTGCCGCCAAGTGGGGCACCGATATTTGTAAACTTATGCGCGGGCTGCTTAAAGTCAGTTCGTTGTATTCGCGGCGGGCGGCTGTTCACAGCGAGAATTTCAGAAATCTGCTGCTGGCGTTTGCCGAGGATATCCGTGTCATTATCATCATGATTGTCGAGCGTCTGGTCTTGATGCGTGCCGTCAATCATCATCCCGACGATAAGGCCGTTCAGGATCTGGCTTTTGAGGCCGGATATCTGTATGCTCCGCTATCTCATCGTCTGGGTCTGTATTCGATAAAGAGCGAGCTTGAAGATCTTACGCTCAAATATCAGAACCGCAAGGTCTTTACTGATATTGCTCGTCAGCTAAATCAGACCAAGGTAGCCCGGGAGGCTTATATCGCCGATTTTATAGCACCGCTACGCAAGCGGCTCGATGCTACCGGCCTTAAGTACGAGATAAAGGGTCGCACCAAGTCGATATATTCGATATGGAACAAGATGAAGAAACAAAATAATGATCTTGACCATATCTACGATCTGTTTGCCATCCGCATTATCATCGACGCCGATGCCGCTCACGAAAAGAGCGACTGCTGGCTGGCTTATTCGGTCGTCACCGATCTCTACCGTCCTAATCCGTCGCGAATGAAAGACTGGATATCAATACCGAAATCCAACGGATACGAGTCGTTGCATGTCACGGTATACGGCCCGCAGGAGCGCTGGGTAGAGGTGCAGATACGCACACGGCGCATGGATCTGATAGCCGAAAAGGGTCTGGCCGCCCACTGGCGCTACAAAGGCTTGCGGAGTGAAGGTGCGCTCGATACGTGGATGAACAACATCCGCGACATACTCGAGACCGCTGATTCCGGGCCTATGGAGCTGATGAAAAACATGCGTATGGACGTCTACGACAAAGAGGTATTCGTGTTTTCGCCTAAAGGTGATTTATACCGCTTGCCCTATGGCGCTACGCTGCTCGATTTCGCTTTTGCCATACACACAAAGCTCGGCATGGCATGTGTAGGCGGCAGGGTCAACGACCGGAATCAGAAGCTCAACTATCGCCTGCAAAACGGCGACACGGTGTCGATAAATACGTCGCCCACGCAAGTGCCGAAACTCGATTGGCTTAATTTTACCGTCACATCGAAGGCTCGCAATAAGATACGCCAGTCGGTCAATGAGCTTGAAAACCGTGCTTCGTCGCTCGGTAAGGAATTTCTGGAGCGTAGATTCAAGAACAGGCATATCGAGCTGCAGGAAGCCACACTGATGAAGGTGATAAAGAAGCTCGGATATAAGACTGTCACCGAGTTTTTCAGAGCAGTAGGGGAGGAGTCGCTCGATATAAACCGCGTCATTTCGGAGTATGAGGCGGTAGAAAACCTGTCGGCCGATCAGTCGCGTCCGGTGCAGTCGGCTTCGGAGTTTCAGCTTGTTCAGCCCGATAATGACGATAACCTGTCGAACGACGTGCTTGTCATCGGCGGTTCTGATATAAAGGGGATGAATTACCGTCTTGCCAAGTGCTGCTCCCCTATATACGGCGACGATGTATTCGGATTTGTCTCGGCCGAAGGGGTTGTGAAAGTCCATCGTAAGGATTGCCCCAATGCGCCCGACATCATGCGTAAATATCCATATCGCATTATCCCTACTCGCTGGTCGGGCAAACTTGGCCAGCAGCTCGGCGCCACTCTGCGCATAGTCGGAGTCGACGACATCGGTATCGTAACTAACATCACATCTATTATCAATAAGGAAAAAGGAGCGCAGTTGCGCAATATCTCCATCGATTCAGACGACGGAATATTTCACGGATACCTCGTGGTGGGAGTGTCCGACCGCGAAACCTTATCATCAATCATCCGTAATTTAAAAACAGTAAAAGGAGTAAAAGATGTACAACGCAGTAAGTAAGATTATCCTGATAGCATTCGTGGCCCTTCAGGTCGTGTCATGCTCAAAAAGCAACCCCGACGCCGAGGCTGCCGGCCACCTTGTAGCTCTGGCCGACACCTTGATTGCCACCGGCAGCTATGAAGAAGCGCTGTCGACACTTGATACGCTGAAAGCGCGATATCCCCGCGAGATCGACGCGCAACGTGCCGGGCTACGTATGCGCCCGTTGGCTATTCAGGGATTAACCATCAATCAGATTGAAGAAACCGACCGCCGACAGGCATATCTGGCTCATGTGGCCGATTCGCTAAAGAACTACTTTACTCTTGTACACGACGCTTCTCTTGGCGACGACTACGACTACTATGTAGTTAAGGAGTGTAAAGGCCGAAATTTCTTTGAGCGTACCGGAGTCGAGGGGCGCGTCAGCCCGTCGGGCGAATTTTATATCATCTCATCGCTTGCCGGTCGTCCGGTCAAGCATACCTCAATATCTGTTACCGCAGCCGGAGGTGAGGCTTCGACCGGCACTGTAGCCTACGATGGGGAACTCAACTATCGTTCCGGTGGCACGGAAACTATCACGTTTACCGGTGCGCAGACCGATACAATCGGCCAATTCCTGTGTAACAATCCATCGTCAAAAATCTCTTTGCGCTTCAATGGCAACAAGCCTGTCACTGTGCCGCTTGCCAAAGACGATCGCATGTCGTTGATACGTGGTTATGAGCTCGGACGTGCTATGAGTGAAGCCCGCAAGGCCGACTCGCAACGCCGTCTGCTCGAGCAGCAGCTGGCTCTTGCCCGCGACCAGATTGCCCGCAAGGCTACCGCTGAATAAGTCTATTTTACGTCGAATATAGCCACTGCCGCAATAAGAAAATACTTGTAGCGGCAGTGGCTTTTTTGTCGCCGATGCCTCTGATTCCTCTGACTTTTCTTGAAAAATGGCTGATTATTCCTCTGACTTTTCTCTAAAAACAGGTGATTATTCCTCTGACTTTTCTTAAAGTTATTGTAAATCAAGATAATTATAACTATATTTGCGGATAGATATAATTGCCTGATAAAATTTGAAGTTATATGTATTTGAAAAGGAGTATAGATGACGCTTTGCTTGCATGGAAACATGGAGCCGAACATAAGCCGTTGCTTGTCAGAGGTGCACGGCAGGTGGGTAAATCTCGTGCTATCAGACATCTTGGCGAATCATTCAAATATTATATTGAGGTGAATTTTGAAAAACGGCCGGAATTAAAAGAATTGTTTATATCAACTCGAAACGTAAAAGAGCTTTGTGCAAAGCTATCGCTCTTATATGATACACCGATAGCCGCCGGCGATACGCTGTTGTTTCTTGACGAAATTCAGACATCGCCTGATGCATTGAAATCGTTGTGGTTTTTCAAAGAGGATTATCCGGAATTACACGTCGTAGCAGCCGGATCTTTGTTGGAGTTTGCATTACAGGATATATCATCGTATGGTGTAGGACGAATAAAGTCAATGTTTATGTATCCGATGTCATTTGCCGAGTTTATGGATGCGACAGGTCATGGGCAGTGGAAAGATGTAATTAAAGGGGCTGATTATAAAAATCCGGTTTTTGAGATTCTGCATAATGATATTGTGCAATTATATCGTACATTCATTTTAGTCGGCGGTATGCCCGCAAGTGTTGTGGCGTGGGTCTCTACGGGAGATTTTTTTGCATGCGAGGAAGAATTGTCGGATATACAGACATCTTTTTACGACGATTTTCCAAAATATTCTAAAAACTGCGACTCGCGGTGTTTGCGCAATACATTGGTGAGTGTTGTAGCACAGTTAGGTGGAAAATTTACCTATAGTAAAGTACCGGGAGGGTATTCAGCCGCTGATATAAAGAAAGCCCTTTTAATGCTTTCGGATGCCGGTCTTATTAAACCTGTTTATAGTACGGCTGCCAATGGTCTGCCGCTTGGTGCAGAAATTAATGATAAATTCACGAAGTATATCTATTTGGATTCCGGGCTGCTTCTACGCATATTGGATCTCGATTTAGGTGGTGCAGACCAGATTAAGGAATCAATTCTTGCTGGTACAGCTGCCGATCTTGTTAATAAAGGAGACCTAACAGAGTTGGTTACTGGCTGGGAGTTCGTTAAAGCCTCTTCTCCTACTATTAGGCGTGATCTGTTCTATTGGGAAAATTCATCGCGAGGAGCAACATCTGAAGTTGATTATGTAGTTGCTAGAAAAATGAAGATCGTGCCTGTTGAAGTGAAGTCGGGTACCAGCGGTAAAATGAAAAGTTTGCGGCTTTTCATGGAGAAAAAGAAAATCACATACGCTATCCGTACATCTTTGGAAAATTTCGGACGGCTTGAATATAAATATGCCGGTTCTGATGAAGTGGCGTATATCGATATTTTGCCCTTGTATGCGATATTTACATTGGGTTGATTCATGTGGCCGATTGTCGGAGTATGGGAGATGTTTAAGGATTGAACTTTGACGTCGGTTTTGTGAAAAAGTGTGACAGAAAAAATCGGGTAAATTTTGATGGATGATTAAATATTGTTAACTTTGTCGCTAAAGTTTCACGCCGATTGCATCTCAGAGGAGAGGGTAGGGCATGAAACGGGTTTAATTTATAAGGCGTTTATTGTGCGCTTTACTTCTTGACGAATCCAGAATCTCGCAAATTCAACCAACTCCGTCCAAGAATTAAGCAACGATAGATGACCGTGTGGGCATGTAATTTAGATCCACCACACGACGGATTTTCCTCTCTTATGTGGGGGGAAATCCGTTATTGGGTGTTATATATTACATATCGGCGTGGGCTTCTATGTTGCTCGTTCTGATTGAGTGGGCGATGCGAGAGCCCCGGATTCGTGGAATGAGCAGCAAAAAGACTCCCACGTCTTTATTTTTTATTATCTGATTTTTATTTTGTTCTTCTTTGGGAGACGGAAGAGCGCTTGCAATGGTTGTCTTAACGCGGGACTTCAGCCGTTGCAGGTGGTTTTCTTTTAGTCCCCGGCCAATAAACAAAATGAAAAAATCAATCAAATTTTTCTCATTCTTGCTCATGTTTTTTACTATGGGTATTTGCTTAAGCTCATGTGGTAGTGACGACGATGAACCCACAGGTGGAAACCTTGTTGGAAAATGGGTTTATACTGAAACATACTCTGAAGATGAGGGTGCTGGAACTATTGAGATGATTCTGACTTTCAACAGCAATAATACCGGTTCTATTGTTGAACGTTGGCAGTATCAGTCAAAAGCATCGTCAAACGAAACCTATAGCATGGAATTCAGCTGGTCTACGACTACGGATACAAATGGTAATGACATCTTAAGAATCAGCTATGTAAGTGGAGATAGGGAGACAGAACTCTTCCCAGGCTATTCAAATACCGTACTGTGGACTCGCCAGTATGTTTTAACGGGTAAAATTCTTAATATATATGGCGGAAGCGGTGTATGGGTATTTAATAAAAAATAAAGTCTAATCCATCAGACAAGAGGGTATGAGTAAAATTATATCCTCTTGTTAATTTTTCTATATATGAATAAAAAGTATAATTGCGGAGTACTTGTCGTGGTGATAGCTCTACTATTGTGTATTGGTCTTTCATCGTGTGTAGCCATTACCGCTACGAGTGGTAAAAATCAGACAACTAACACATCATCTACGATAAGTGCCGGAGCCGGAAATTAAAACATCAGATTATGAACAGATTTAAGATTTTAGTATGGGCGGTAGGCATCACTTTTGCGTTGCTACTGACGTCGTGTGCTCCCAATAAGACAAATGCCAAAGTCGCGTTTTCAGAATATAGTGTCAGTACAGTCGGAGTGCCGTCGGTAAGCAATACTGATGCTTATGCAATGGTAAGGCCTTATGAAACCAGTGCTACGGTAAATTATGCTCCGGTATATTCTCCCAATGGAGACTGGATTACCTCAAGCACCATCTCAATTGATGGAAAACTCGTTTATCAGTATGAGTATTTTGCATTTTCAAAGAATGGGTTGTGGCTTAAATCGTTCAACGGTTCAAAACTTGATCTTGGTTTTGTACAAGGCCGTGGAGATTCAATCGATGTAGAGTACCCCGAGCCATACGCATTAGCGCGTCATCTTGCCTATGCCAAGGTGATAAAAGAGTTGATAGCTTTAGGAGGCGATGCGATAACTATGCCGGTTATATCGACTGTGGTCGATGGAAATAATTTTACTACAACCATTAAAACTAACCTTGTGAAACTCAACACAAAAAAGTAATATAAAGGTTTAGACGTACATAATTAATATGGTTGCCGGGCGAGGCACTGTGACAGCGTATCGCCCGGTTTGTATTTAGAGTCAGGAGGTTTTGGTAATAAAGACACTATAGACATTAGACCATATTGACGGTAGGGGTTCAGATTCTCTGCATCAAAGTGGTGAGTAGCGTCTCGCGGTTACGACGCTGCGTGTCTGTCATGGCAATGGCTTGAAATATATTTGAAGCTGCTTTCTAAAAAAAATGTGGAATTTTTTTGGAGTTAGAAAAGTTATTTATACCTTTGTGGTGTTCTATTTAACTATAACACTAAAACACGATAGCAAAATGTTGAAATTTGATGATGTAACGTATTGTTACAAAGGAGCAAAAGAGGCGCTCGATAGCGTTAGAGCCAGCATTGGGGCCGGTATTCATCTGCTGGTCGGAGAGAATGGAGCCGGTAAAACGACATTATTACATGTCGCAGCCGGATTATTGCGCCCGCAGAAGGGATTGTGTACTTACGACGGAGTCGCTACCGGGGTACGCTCACCCCACATCATGGGCAGACTGTTTCTGCTTACCGACGATCCGCAGTATCCGGCCAACACGATAGAAGAGTGTGTCGGATGTCATGCCATATTTTATCCGCAGTTCAGCCGCGAGGTACTCGACGACTGTCTGCGCGAGTTCGGACTTAACGGCAATGAACGGCTCGATCGGCTGTCGCTCGGCAACCGCAAGAAAGCACTCCTTTCTTATTGTCTTGCATTGCGTACGGATTTGCTTTTGCTCGATGAGCCTGCAAACGGCCTCGACATACAGTCGAAGAAGACATTGCAGCGGTTGCTCGTAAGGCATATCAGCGACAGTCAGACTGTGATTGTATCGACCCACACTACTGCCGATCTGCAAAATCTATACAGCGGTCTGATAGTAATGCACCGGAGCCGGTTGTTGCTGGCGATGTCAGTGGCCGACATTATGTCGCGGCTGGCCTTTGTCGTCGGTCCCGTCAAAGCTCCCGAAGCCCTGTATAGCGAAACGGCTGCCGACGGCGTACACTCTATCGTGGCTGCCGATGGTAATGGCGAGACAGAAATAGATTTTGAACTACTTTACTGTGCACTCTGTGCAACCGAAAATTTGCAGATGATAATTTCTCAACTAACAAAATAACGAAGACTATGGAAACCCAATACAAACTCAATGGAGCTGTAATACCCTTTTCTTGGAAACGCGTGATGATGACCGGACGTTTTTACTGGCCCGATCTGAAGAAACAGGTGATATTGTTTCCGATTATTACGCTGATATGTAGTGTGTTGATTTATAATATAAAAGGCGACAGTGTGTGGGGCATAATGCTCATCGGCAATCTGAATATATTGCTTGAGGCTATGTTTGTGTTTGCTCCGGTAGCACTGGCTGTGCGTCAGCAGCGTGTCATAGCCACAATGCTCCCGGCGTCGGCCCGCGAGCGGTTCGTCTTTCTGGCATTGTATTTTATGGTTTATGTGCCGCTGGTGATATTTGGTATATCGTATGCGGTGGCAGCCATAAGCGGAATACTGAATCCCGACACGACAATTATGTCGCTTATGGAGCAGGCGAAGAAAATGATAGGTAATGAAAACACCATGATAAATGGCACAATGTGGTTGCCTACATCTGTGTGCCTGCTGGGTGTGATGTACTTTAAGCGCAACCGGGCTCTTAAATCGATACTTGTTACCATCGGTCTCGTCGTAATATATGCCATAGCGATATCCACGTATACTATGATGAAATTTATGCATCAGGGCCTTGGTAATGCGGCTAATGACACAGAGGCCATGGATATTGCCCACCAGACCACAGCAGATATAATGGGTATGACTACAATGATTGGGTACGGGGCAATAGTGCTGACACTTGTGACGCTTTGGATGGTATACCGCACAATCAGAAACTATCAGGCCTGACAGCACTATGGAATTTAAGTCAAACCGTCCGATCTATATTCAGATCAAGGACTATTGCTATTCGCGAGTGTTGACCGGCGAGTGGCTGCCGGGCACCAAGATGCCATCGGTGAGAGAGCTGGCTGTGACGCTGTCGGTCAATGTCAACACAGTGCTCAAAGCCTACGAAGGGCTCGAACAGGAAGGCATAATCTACACACGGCGCGGTCTGGGATATTTTCTCTCTGACGACGCATTGGCGGTGGTGATGAAGATACAGCGCGAGGAGTTTTTTGCCGAGACATTGCCGGACTTGTTCCGCACGATGAAGCGTCTGGGCATAAGTATCGACGAAATCAACAAATGGCAGTCGGAAAACGAAATCTAATTTGTATATTTGCGCCATACACTAAATTATTATTAATATGAAAAAATTTCTTTTGTGGATATTCGGCCTGATGCTTGTCGCTCCGGCCGTGTCGGCCCAACAGATGCCGTCGCTGCCACTCGATACGGCTGTGCGTGCCGGTCGTCTTGACAACGGACTCACGTATTTCATCCGGCACAACGCCTATCCTAAAAATCAGGTGGACTTTTTTATCGCCCAGAAAGTAGGATCGGTGCTTGAGGAGGAAAACCAGCGCGGTCTGGCTCACTTCCTTGAACATATGTGTTTCAACGGCACAGAAAATTTTCCGGGCAATAACCTCATTCACTGGCTTGAGACCAAAGGTGTCAAGTTCGGGGCCAATCTCAATGCCTATACAGGTACCGATGAGACTGTGTATTACATATCTAAAGTGCCGACCCACGATGTCGCCGTGCAGGATTCCTGTCTGCTCATACTCCACGACTGGGCCAACGCCCTGTTGCTCGATTCTGTAGAGATCGACAAGGAGCGCGGCGTGATACATCAGGAGTGGCGCCGCAGCAATGTGGGGCAGATGCGTATCATAGAGGAGCTGCTGCCGGTGATATATCCCGACTCGCGCTATGCCTACCGACTTCCTATCGGTACGATGGAAGTTGTCGATAACTTCGCTCCGCAGGCTCTTCGCGACTATTACCATAAGTGGTATCGTCCCGATCTGCAGGGAATCATAGTCGTAGGAGACATCGATGTCGACCGCATGGAGTCGGCGATAAAACGTATTTTCGGCGACATTCCGGCTCCGGTCAACCCGGCCGAGCGCGTATACTATCCTGTCCCCGATACCAAGGGGCGCATTTTCGCCATCGGTAAGGATAAGGAAGAGCCACAGGCTATCATCGACATCATGATAAAGCATGATGCGACTCCCGATTCAGTAAAGAATACCGTGGAGTATGCGATGCAAGATTATGTAATAAAGATGATCAGCTCGATGCTCAACAACCGCCTGTCTGACATGACATCGAATCCGGCTACTGCTTTTTCTGTCGCCGGAGCCAGCTATGGCGATTTTTTCATGTCGAAGACCAAGGAATGCTTCGATATAAATGCTGTCGGCAAGGGTGATTCAATCACTCCCGCTTTCGAGGAGATATACCGCGAACTGTTGCGTGCTCTGCGTGGTGGATTCACCGTCGGCGAGTATCAGCGTGCCAAGGCCAAATACTTGAGCGGCATGGAAGAGTCGTACAACAACCGTTCCACAACACCGTCGACATCGTATGGCTTTGAACTCGTGCGCCATTTCCTCGACAATGAGGCTGTGCCCGGCATCGAGACCGAGTATCAGATGGCACAGATGATGACAAATATGGTACCGCTTGAGGCCATCAATGCCGTGCTGCCGCAGCTTATCAAGCTTGACGACAATGTGATAGTGATGGCGATGTTGCCCGAAAACGATACCTATGTCGTTCCTGCCGCCGACGAGCTGGCTGCTGTGATGGCGCGCGTCGAGGCCGAGGATATCCCTCCGTATGTCGATGAAACCAAGTCAGAACCGCTGATTCCGCAGCTTCCTGCCCCCGGTTCGATTACCGCTGCCCGAGAGTTGCCGCAATACGACGCCGTGGAATGGACTCTTTCCAACGGTGCCAAGGTTATAGCCAAGATTACCGACTTCAAGGATGACGAGATTGTCATGCAGGCCATTGCTCGCGGTGGATATTCCACCACCACAGCCGCTCCGAAGGATATTCAGTTCTTGAGTCTTGCCATGTGGCAGTCGGGACTGGGTTCATATACCTCCAACGATCTTGAGAAATATCTCGCCGGCAAGCGGGTATCGCTAAAACCGTCGTTCAGGGAGCTTTACCGCTCGCTGTCGGGTAACTGCGCACCCAAGGATATAAGCACTCTGATGGAGATGATATACATGACGTTTACCGACTATACCATCACCGAGGATGAGTTCAACGCGACAAAGGCTATGGTGACCGGCCTGATACAGAATCAGCTCACTACTCCGGAATACAATTTCCAGCGTACACTCTACGAATTCCTGTATCCGTCGCCCTATCAGCAGGCACTGACACTCGATGTCGTAGAAAATGCCGATCGCCAGGCTTCGCTTGATATAATACACGACATGCTCGCCGATGTCGATGACTACACTTTCATATTTGTCGGCAATCTCGACCTGAGTGCGCTGAAACCTCTGGTAGAACAGTATATAGCTTCAATCCCGACCGGTAAGTCGACCGCCGGAGAGAATCTCGACATGCTGAAGATGATCGACGGGTCTGCGACAGAGATTATCAAGTTCCCGATGGCTACTCCGCAGACCACCGTGTTCATCACCGTGGACAGTCCCGTAGAGCCGTCGCAGAAAAACAATCTGCTCGCTTCGATTTCCGGCCAGATTCTCTCGAAGCGTCTGCTCGAAAAGATACGTGAGGAGATGGGTGCCGTATACTCCATTTCGGCACAGGGATACCTGGCACGTGCTACCGAAAAAGGCGGTGTAGAATCGTCGTTCCCGATGAAACCGGAGATGCGCGATGCCGTGCTGTCTGAGATATACGATATTATCCATGCTATGGCCGACAGCGTTGAGCCGCAGGAACTGGCCAAAGTACAGGAATATATCGTGAAGACATACAACGAAAATACCCGTAAGAACAATTTCTGGCTGTCGACAATAGCAGATTACAGCCGCTTCGGCAGCGATATGTCGATGGGTACTGACGAGGCAGTCAATGCCATTACGGTCGATGATGTCGCCGACTATATGAAGCGTCTGCTCGACAAAGGCAACTATATAGTGTTTGTACAGGAGCCTGAAGCCGAAGCTCCCGCTACCGCGGAATAAGTATAACAGTTAAACTTCATACAACAACTCCCCCCGACGGGACACCCCTCTGCATCGACAGTCGGGTGTCCCGTCTTTCGTTAAACCATATGCGTGGTTGAGGCGTTTTTATTTTAAAGTCTATTTAGATATGAGCGATAAACTTACTTCAGAGGAATTGAAAGAACTTCCCGACAGCATATTCGGACTTCCTGAACGCCGGGAGTATCCGTTGACCGACGCGGCCCACGTACGTGCGGCCGAGGCATATTTCCGTTATTGCCCTGACAACCTTAAGCCGCAACTGGCACGCGCTATTATGGCCCGCGCCCGTGAATATGGCGTGGAGGTAAAAAGTCAGACTGTGATGTCGTATGCAGCGCAGTAGGTCGATTTGCTACATAGCAGCAAAAACGCTAACTTTGCCTATGTATGGAACGTATATATAAACGAGAATTTTTTCTTACTGCCGGTCAATGCACACCGCAGAATGAGTTGCCGTTGCAGACACTTGCCCGGGATCTTATCGAAGTGGCCACCCTGCATGCCAATGCGCTTGGGGTGGGGTATGTGCGTCTGTGCGAACTGCGCTTGTCGTGGGTATTGTCGCGCTTGTCGATCGAGATGGTGCGATGGCCCGGTGTCAATTCAGGTTATATTATCGATACCTGGGTGCAGACCCACAATCGGCGTTTTTCCGAACGCGACTTCCGTATCACCGATAGTGACGGCAACGTCATGGGCTATGCACGCTCGATATGGATGGCTATCGACACAGAGACACGAGCCGGTGGTGACTTGTCGCCGCTGACAACGCTGGCCGGGGCGATGAATCCTATTGATATACCTATGGCTCCGATGGGGCGTATGGCATCGGCAGTGCCCGACAGCGCCGAGGTTACTCCTTATACCTTCCGCTATACCGACTGCGACAACAACCGCCATGTCAATACCGCGCGTTATATCGAAGTTATGCTCAACCGATGGGATATGGATTTCTATGATAGTCACATAATAGGACGGTTTGATATCGCTTTTCACAACGAATGCCGCTATGGCGACATGGTTGACGTGAGCCGATGGTCAGCACCCGAAGCAGACTCTTACGTGGCTCTTACTGCCGACTCGCAGCCTGTAGTGCGCGCCATGTTCCGCTTCACGCCACGCTGATTGATTTTCTGCACTTAAGTAGCGTGAGTTCGATATAAGCACAGTAAAAAAGCTGTTACGGTGCTGGTGAAAAGATGATGTTTTGTAAAAAGAAGTATTTCAAAGTTCGCTTTGAGCCTGTTGTGGGGTGGCAATGAGGGGTAGAGACCTTAAAGACATTAGAGTCGCCAGGAACTAATGTATTGTTGCATAAGACATCCACACTATTATACAGCACATTATACGCCATACATTGCTTTCACGTACACACCTGCCCGTGGGGATGCACCATGGTGCAGCCTCCCCCCCCACATCAACAAAGGATGTTCCATGGAACATCCCTACTGCCTGTCACACAGCAATTTGTACCAACAAGCGCGGTAGGGACAGCATTGCACTATTTTTCTACTGACCGCTTTTCTTATATCGAACTCACGTTAAGTATAAAACGATACCGGGGTATCGGGCTTTAGGCCCGGTACCCCGGATGAGTTATTGATGAATTTCTATCGATCAGCGTACGATCTTGGAAGCTCGTACAGTGCCGTCGGCATAGGTGGTGATGACAATGTAGGGCTTGCCGGGCTCAACATTTTCGTTGGCAATCGACAATCCGTTGATGTCGAAATACTGAATCGACACTACATCGCCGTCGGCATATAGCTCGTCGATCGATGTGACGGAGTCAAGCATCAGGTCGTACGACTTCGAGTATTCGCCGAGCGAGGCGGTCATGGTGAGTTTACCGTTGTGAACGCCGTCGGGCAGAAGTACATTGTTGCCGTCGATGCTTATACCTTCGCGAGAGGCAGTCCATACCACACCGTCGGGGCGTCCGACCTTGAAGGGCTGTGTGACGGCCTGATGAGAATCACCGGCAGCGAGAACGAGTGTGGCTGCGTGGAAATGTGTCAGGTCGTGATCGAGGTGGGCCTCAAGTACCGGGAACGAATAGTCGTCGGCCGATGTCCATCCTTCGCCCAGGTCGAGAGTGGCGAGGTCGTTGTTGCTGATAGTCGAGCCTGCAGGAACAAGCGACGACGAGCATACGTTGTCGAGGTAGTGTACATTGTCTATGACAACTTCGTCTGACCAGTATTTAGCGGCGGTGTTGGCATCGTTGGTTTCGGCATTGATACCTACGATGGCGCCACACTCGTTGTCGAGAGCTGTGACAGAACCGATGTTGTAGGTGTTGGATATAGCGAGTTTCCCCTGGGTAGCTGTGGTGCCTGCATATGGCTGGCCTACGATACCGCCGACCTGATTAGTACCCTTGACTTCACCTACATTGTAGCAGCGATCGATCGAAGCTCCCGAGTGTCCGGCAATGCCGCCGATAGCGTGTCCGGTAGCTACGTTAGAGCCGGAGGTAAGGTCGGTAGTACCTTTAAGTGTGTTGGTCGATGTGACGTTACCGAAGTTCACGCAGTCGGTTATTACGATTACACCTGTCTGTGAGTCTCCGAGAATACCGCCCGCGCGGTTGGTACCTACGGTTACGTTGCCGAGGTTACGGCAATTTGTTATGGTAACATTGCTGAATGTGTTGCCGAAGATACCGCCGGCCTGGCAGGTTCCGGCTACGATGTCGCCGAGGTTTTCGCAGTGGTCGATTATTACGTTGCCACCTGGCTGGGCCACGATACCACCGGCTATACTTGCGTCGGCAGTGATTTTACCTTTGTTGTAGCAGTTGCTGATTACGAGGGGATCGTCGGCTGTGCCGCTACCGGATGATTTTACGATACCGCCGGCATTTGATTTGGCTTGTGTGACGGTGACGTCGCCGGTATTGTAGCAGTCGGTAATTTTACTGCGAGGACCTGTGCCACCGAACAGACCTGCCGCATTTCCTACCGTACCGGTGGA
This sequence comes from uncultured Muribaculum sp., assembly GCA_964578325.1. Lineage (GTDB taxonomy): Bacteria > Bacteroidota > Bacteroidia > Bacteroidales > Muribaculaceae > Muribaculum. The sequence continues at coordinate 5,313 of CAZOCO010000016.1, read as the reverse complement.
TATGTTGCCGGTGTTGTAGCATCCTGTGGCAATGAAAGCAGAATTGGTGTTGCCATTGGCTACGAGACCGGCGGTATTACCCTTTGAGGTGAGATTACCGGTGTTGTAGCAGCGGTCGAATACATAGTTTACACCTGATAGCGAAGTCTTGCTGGTGGCGTTTCCGATGAGACCGCCGTAATATGATACATCGTTGGTCTGGTCGGCGGTGTTGTAACATTCGATGAATGTGCCGGGCGTGGTTGTGCCTGCAATACCGCCGCAGTAGGTGCTGGTACCGTTGACTGTGCCTTCGTTACCGCAGCGAATGAATGTGACGTGACCGGTAGTCTCGGCTACGATACCGCCCGCATAACCGGCAGAATTTCCTGAAGCGGTAACCGTACCTCGGTTTACACAGTCGATAAACTGTGCGCCCTCGTAGGCCACGGCCGCGATACCACCACGATAACCCTTGGTGCCGGTCAGGGTGGCTTTGTTGACGCAGTTGATGACCGAACCATAGAGCTCACCTACGAATACACCCGCGCGAGTATCGGCGGTCTGAGAGAAGTTACCGGTGATAGTGAGGTCGGAAATCTGTCCGTTGGGACCGAGTTTACCGATGGCACCCTGCTTGCCGGCCGAGTTGCGGATGGTGTTGCCGTCGCGGTCGGTGGCGAGGGCAAACGAGTGTCCGATGTTGAGGAGTGATTTACCGTCGCCGAGCAGATGGGCGTTGAGGGTGTTGCCACCGATGGCTACGGGCTTGAATTCGTGGCCACCGAAGTCGATGTCGTTCATCACCTTGAGGTATTGTCCGTCGAGGTCGCTGCCGGTGGTGCGTATGAAATCATACAGCGTGTTCCAGTCGTCGACGCTTGCAAGCTGATACGGATCAGCTTCTGTACCGCTACCCTGGAGAGCGATTTTTGGTGAGCAAGCGAGGTTGATTTGTTTTACATACTTGCCATATGTGGCGGTAAGAACGTCTGTGTCATAGACTTCTACTGTAGCCGGAGCTTTGAGCGTGTTGCCGTCGATTGAGAATGTGGTGGAATTTTTGAGCGACCATGCAAGGCCGTCGGCTTGCGCCAGGGTGGCGTCGGAGAGTACGTTCTTCACATTCTGTCCTTCGGCGAAAGTCACAATAGTGTGGGCGGCGACTTTAACCTGTGGAACATCGGCAAATGCTTTGATGACTGGATAGACACCCTTTTCAAATGTCCAGATGTCGGTATCGAAGCCTTCAATGGGTTCGCCCGATGTGAGAGTGGCAGTGGAAAGTCCGGTCATACCGGTATGGGTAGTGTTGCCTTCGGGTGTGATCGGTAGTATCTGATTGTCCCAGTGAACTTTTGCTACCGTTCCACCTGTATTACCTCCACCGGCTATGGATCCGTTGTAGACCAGTGTGGCACCGTTGACCATACCGTAGTTGATTATATTCTGCAGGGCGTTGTAGTCGCGACCGTTGCCATAGCTTGGGTTATAGCCGACTATACCGCCGCACTCACCGAGTTGGGTGGTGATTGTGCCTGCGTTGACAGCGTTCGTGATGGCTGTACCGGATGCGTATGATACGATACCTCCGGCATATTTATATATTTCATCGTAGGCCAGCTGCGACAGTTTGGCGCATGTGATATTACCGGTGTTCATTACAGCGTCGATGGTGCCGTAGTTATATACCGCAATACCGGCTGCATAGCTGCCGTTGGACATAACGTCGCCTGTGTTAAGACACTGATATACGGTTCCGACATTAGATACAACTATACCGGCGGTATAGTTTTGGATACTTCGTATGCGGGCATGGTTGCGGCAGTTGGCGATGGTTCCGCCGTTTGAGATAGCGATACCGGCAGTGTAGTTGCCGCCGTCGATCATACAGTCGTCGGCAATGGTGAGGTTGAGCACCTGACCCATGTTGTTGATAGTACCGAACAGTGCCGTGAAGCTTGGCTGATTGTCTGTGGTCTGTTTTCCATCGGCCCATGATACTGTCTCGTCGGCAGGCTTGAGTATGGTGCCATTCCAAGACTTGTCCCAGGATATCGTGCCGAGCTTGAGGTTGTGGATGGCGTGACCGCCGCCGTCAAATATACCGCCGAACGACACCGTACGCGAATAAGGCACATTGCCTATACCCTGGAAGTTCTCGACACCTTCCATGTCGATGTCGTTGGTCATCAGGAAGTAGGTGCTGTTGTAGGGCTGATTGTCGATCGAAGTGATTTCGGCGAGTTTTATCATGTCTTCTTTAGTCTTGATGAGGTAGGGCGATTCTTTTGTGCCATCGCCATCGAAGACTTTAGGAGCGAATTTCACGGTGTACATTATATACTGTACGTTGCCGTTGACAAATACGAGTGTGTCTGTGGCAAACGAGCCGTTGAGATTGAGTCGGAAGCTATTGTTGCTGATTTGCGAGATAGATGCGCCGTGACCGGTGGCGGTGTAGCTTCCGTTGACAATAAATGCAGGTATTGTTGAGCCAACTGTGTTGACAATGGTGTTGCCGGAGATTTTCGATAGATTGTCGCCGGGGAGGAATTCGAGGTTGGAACCTGCCAGATATGCTGCCGACACTGTAGACTGGGCTTTTAAACGCGGATATGATTTGGGCGAGAAAAGCCAGGTGTCGGTGTTGAAGCCGTCGATAGCTGCTCCCGATGTGAGTTCGGCTGTGGTTTTTGCATTTTTGAGTGTGCCGAAAGCCGAGGTCATGTTAGAGTCAAACCATACGTTGTCGTAGGTGCCTTTGGCTTTGGCATAGTTGCCGACAAGTTCACGGCAGTCGTTGTTGACATCGTAGCTGTCGATAAGGCCGATTACCGATGCCGACGAGTAGCAGTTGCTGATTGTAGACTCTTCGACCGGATCGAGGTATCCGACAAGACCGCCGGTGTTTTCCGATGCAGAGCCTATTACACGGCCGTAGGCGAAGCAGTCGGAGATAGAGCCCAGGAAGTGACCCGACAGACCGCCTGTAAGGGCTTCGTTGGTGTAGCCCTGAATTTCTGCGGCAACGAAGCAGCGGGCCAAGGTAGTTCTGTAACCTTCACCGACGATACCTCCGATGGTTTGTCCGATAGAATATGACGGACGACCCGAGAGAAGACCGGAGAAGTGGCTGTCGGTGATCGATGAGCCTTCGCTTGCCATTGCTACAAGGCCGCCGCTGGGAGCGCGGCTTGAGTTGGTCGAACCGGCATAAACGATCATGTCGTAGGCTTTACAGTTGGTCATGTTGCCGGTAAGTTCTCCTACGAGTCCGGCTACCTTTCCGCCGAGACCGATGACCTGTGTGAGATATGCGCTACAGTTGTCAATATTGGCTACGTGTCCGGCCATACCGACTGTGCTGCTATAGTCACTGCCGATGATTCCTTCGCTGATGTGGCAGTTGCTGATCGTACCTTCGGAATATCCGGCAAGAGCTGCGGTGTAACGGCTTTTTGATGATACCTTTGGCTGGTTGAGCTTGATGTTGCGCAATATGCTCTTTTCCGAAGCGTAGCCCACCAGACCTGTATATCCGCTTGTGATGCCTTCGATAGTCAGGTATGAGAGTGTGTAGTTGCGGCCATCGAGTACGCCTTCAAACGGGTGTTCGGGCGTTCCGATGGGCACGAAGCGGTAGTTTGCCATGTTGATGTTGTTGGCTAAGGCATAATACTTGCCTGCGGTAGCTCCGGCTGTACACTGGCGGCCGACAAATGACAGGTCGCCTACCGTGCGTATCAGATACGGCGACGCTTCTGTTCCGTCACCGTCGAGCGAGGTGACCTCTACCGGGTAGTCGATGTCGAAATCGGTTTTGATGACACCGCCCGACCAAAGGTTGAAGTAACCGCCTTGCGAGTAGATAGTCCACTTGTTCCATGAAAGGGTGCGGAGGTCTTGCGATTTATTCAGTTCGATGGGGCGAATGAGATTGATTTGACCGGCTATTTCACTTTCGGTATATCCGGCGACATATACGTTGCCCTGTTCTACGTGTACATATACTACCTGCTGTGAGATCTGGCCGGTGTGGTCGTCGTTGACTACGATTTCTACCGGATATCCGTGGTTGGCAAAGTTTAGCACGGTCAACACGTTGTTCTGTTGGGTGACCACTACACCGTAGGTGTAAGGCTCTGATCCGTCGGCCGGTGTCTCTGTCATGGTAGCGTTGGCGGGAGTCATGGTAGCCTGTGAGTACCATCCCAGCGGTGTGTCGGCATATTTGCCTCCGTGTAGAAACATTCCCCACCACGAAGTGATGACGAGCGAACCGTCGGCGTTTATTACACCCGAAAGCGGAGTGGTATAGTCGGGCGCGCCGGTTGATGTACAGAATGCAATGTCAATTTGTCCTTCTTCGACCTGGGAGAGCTTCTGGTTGGGAACGGAAAATGTTCCGGCAGCGGCATCGACTGTAAATTCGATCGACGCCCCCTTCTCGTAGAAGTTCTTGATAACATATGTGTCGGTTTTTCCTTCGACAGCTGCGATTTCTACACCGCAGCCTCCGCTGGTATCGAGCTGTGACGACAGGGTGGTGTAGGTGAGAACGTAATTGCCTTCCTTTACTTTAGTCGCTGCGGTGGCTGCGGAGGCAATAGTTGATGGCAGTTTACCTACAGCAATGGTGCGGTAGGCTGGAACGTCAGATTCCTCGGCCTGTAGTACCGGAGCCTCGACAGTGGCGGCCGGTAGTTTAAACCGCGATTCTTTACTTGTCTGCGGGCCTATGGGCGATGCTGCCAACATACTGGTCCATAAGGCTGTAAACAGGATAAGTACAGAGTACTTTTTCATACGTAGAGTTAATTAAGAAATTATTTGATAATGTTGATTCCTGATGGAAAGATTTATTTTCTTGTCTTATCTGTAAGTTATATTTTACAGTAAAAAGAAGATGTTTTGTTGGAATTACAAAGTTAGGCATTAAAAAAGATATCTCCAAGCCATATACGGTATTTTTATGCAAAAATATATGGCGAAATATTTTTTACCGAACCATTGATTAAATACATCAGGAGTTTTAGGGACATAAGGGCCATTATGAGGTGAAATAATAAAATCGGGAGACTCCTGTAAAAGAAGTCTCCCGGAATAAGCGAGTTGTAAAATTGCTGATTATCAGGCGAGGAATCCCAGCAATACACCGGCAGCTACTGCTGATCCGATTACGCCGGCCACATTTGGCCCCATGGCGTGCATGAGCAGATAGTTTGACGGATCGTATTGCAGACCCAGATTGTTGGAGATACGTGCCGACATCGGTACGGCAGATACTCCTGCGTTGCCGATGAGGGGATTGAGTTTCTTTCCCTGCGGTAG
>CAZOCO010000015.1:0-24204 GCA_964578325.1 uncultured Muribaculum sp. | reverse complement strand
CTTATTTTTATTTTAACGAGAGTTCGACATAAGTACAAAAAAACTGTGAGGTGATCGGGAGAAACAGCGGTTGTTTTGTGAAAGAAAGTATGTCAAAGCGAACTTTGAAATACTTATAAATTCTAATCCAAACTGCGGTATTTTTGGTTGCGGGGATGATGTCCAAGAATCTCTGCGCGCAAAAGGCTACGGTCCATGTGCAGATATATTTCTGTAGTGGCAATACTGTCGTGGCCAAGCATCATCTGTATGGCCCTCAGATTGGCACCGCCTTCGAGCAGATGGGTCGCGAATGTGTGGCGAAGGGTATGGGGTGAGATTTCCTTTTCTATACCGGCCTGGTCTGCAAGTTCACGTATTATCTGAAATATACGCATACGGGTGAGTTTGCTCCCGAGACGGTTGAGAAATAGATAGCTTTCATTTCCGGGTCGTATAGTAAGTTTTCTGCGGTCACCTTCAATATATGCTTTTATTTCGGTGACGGCTGTATCGCTCATTGGTACGAGCCGCTGTTTGCTCCCTTTTCCTTCGATAAGCATATATTGCTCGTCGAGATACAGATGGTTTAGTGGCAGGCCGATAAGTTCACTTACTCGTAGGCCGCATCCATACAGAGTCTCGATAATAGCCTTGTTTCGTTGCCCTTCGGCTTTGTTCATGTCGACAGCCTCAATCATGGCGTCTATTTCCTCAACCGTAAGAACTTGAGGCAGATGACGTCCTACTGCCGGTTTTTCCAGCATTTCAGCAGGATTATTGTCAAGGTATCCGTCTATATACAGGAATTTAAAAAATGTTCTTACCCCCGAAACAATGCGCGATCGTGTAGCGGTAGACGCTTCGGTGTCGAACAGTGATGCTACGAAGGCCTCGAGGTCGTCGAGAGTCACAGCGGTGAGTCTGATAGATTCAGTCTCCAGAAATAGTATGAGCTTGCATATATCGCGATGGTAGGCTTCTGCAGTGTTTTCGCTTAACCCTTTTTCCATGAGCAGAAATGCGCTGAACTCGCGTAGCAATCGGTCTATATCGTGTATGGCGCGCATCAGTAGAGAACTAAAAATTGCTGCCGGGGCAGATGCTTTTGTCCTACAATTATCGTCGGCTCACTTCCGTTGTGAAACAATATGCCATGTGACATATGCTCGTAGATGTGTTGTACCATGTGGTTGTGGCCAAACAATATGATACTTCCGCCGTGATTGAGGTTGTTTAATATTGCATCAGTTATTTCGGTGTCAGACATTTCAGTATTTGAGGCTACTATTGTCAACGATGATAAGGCCGTGTTGTCAATAGTCGTTTGCGACGATGGCATGGTGAGCGAGTCTATTAGCAATGTATCCGGATTGCCAATTACCGAGATGTATTTTAGGTCAAGCCTGCTGCTGATTCTGAACAATAGTTTCATCTGTTGCAGCGATGGACGCTCGGAGCCATTACGAACCTTGTGTCTCCTTTCGAGTTCTTCATACGCATAGAAAGGATGCCGGTCTCGTAGCACGTTGAGTACGAACTCAAAAGCAAATGGAGAGTGTATGCCGAATCCTCTTGAGCCTCTTAATGCCTTTAGATATGTTATGATTCCCGGTCGCATTACTCTTTCCCCGATGACGGTGAAATGAAGTTGCGCATTACCCACAGTGCGATAGCAGCCATAAGTATCAGGCCTCCGATTGTAAGGGCTATATAAGCCAGCGTAGTGGTGACTCGTAGCGATTCCGGGTCAAATGTCATGGTTATTTCATGCTCGCCGCCAGGGAGTTTTAACGCACGGAGCAGATAGTCCACACGGGCAATTTCAACCGGACGACCGTCTATCGTTGCCTTCCATCCCCAGGGGAAATATACTTCCGAGAATACTGCTACAGATTCGTCTGCAGTTTTAACCTTGTAGGTAAGGCGGTCGGGGGTATATGATGTGGCGTAGATAGTATCTCCTTCTGCTACTGTAGATTCAAATGTGCCGAGTATGGGCATGAATCGTTTGTCGGCGACTGCTGTTGTTGCCGGGTCGATTATGTCGAGCATATCCATTTCGTGGTCGGGTGAGTCTACGTATACTACTTCATCCACAAGCCATGCGTTTCCAAGTGCTTCGGGGTTGGGATATACTTCATCACCGACAACAAGATATTTGGCGTTAAGCATGTTGAGTACGTTGACATCGGCTTCACCGGGATCTCCGTTAATAAATTTTGACAGGTGTCGGTCAATCAGGTCTTGATAGCGGGTAAGTTTGGCTGCGTGATATCCGCCTATGGTTTTGTGGAAGTACGAAGGAGCGGCATCGTTGAATCGCGAGATATCCATTACGCGGAAGTTGGGATCCGGGTCTTGGAGTATCTTTTTGTCTGCGGCGTTGGGTGAAACTGGGGTCGATGTCAGTATGTATCCCGGCGCGAAGCTGTCGTGATCGACATATCGCTTGTCTATTACGAACATGTCTACAAGTACAACCAGTGTGACTATTGCGACCATAAAGACTTTTGACAGCGTCCCTCTTATATAGAGGAATATTGCTGCGCCGCCTATGCAGACAATCATGAACGAACGCAGGGCATCAGACGATACCATTGACATGCGTATGGTCTTTATGGCTTCAAACAGCGGCAGATACGCTGTATCAGTCATATAGCTGCCTAATGCATTGGCTTCCGACGAAGTCAGATAATGGCCGAATATCGAAGGTGCGATTATTCCGACCAGGCATATAAACAGAGTCAATCCGAAACTTATTGCCATTGGTTTCAGCAGAGAGGAGCGGTCGTTGTGCCGACGGATTATCTCATTCAGGGCCATTACGGCAAGCAGCGGAATCGTGAATTCAGCTACAACAAGTATTGAGGCCACCGTGCGGAATTTATTGTACATAGGGAAATGATCGATCATGATGTCGGTGAGCCACATCATATTGTGGCCCCACGACAGGGCTATCGACAGAATGGTAACTATTATTAGCATCCATTTCACCGGTCCTTTCACTATGATGCATCCAAGCAGAAACAATGCGAATACCAGCGCTCCCACATATACAGGGCCGTTGGTCATAGGCTGTTCTCCGAAATACTGTGGCAACTGTGATGTAAGTCCGCGTATTCCTCCACCGGTGGTGTCTCCGGCAATAAGTGGAGCGGCAGCCTCGGTTTTGTCAAGCGACAGATATTTTGACGATCCCTTTTCCGGTTTTATGGTTGCGCCACCTTTTATGTTTGGTATAAGCAGGGAAAATGTCTCGCTTTGACCATAGCTCCATGCCGTTATGTAGTCTTTGTCGAGTCCTGCAGTAGTATCGGATGTCCCTTTCAGTTCAGAGTGTTGTCCGCGTATGGTCTCACGTGAATATTCAAGTGTATTGTACAGGCTGGGAGCATTCGCCATTATCGCCAGTATGGCGGCGACAATTAGGACTCCGGTAGCAGTGAGCCATTGTTTCAGTCGTTTTTCCCGCAGGAGGATTATAAGGTATGCAATTACGAATCCTACTACTACCATCATGAAGTAGTAGCTCATCTGTATGTGGTTGCCGGCAATCTGGAATGTCGCAAACACGGTTGCCAGTGCTCCTCCGGCAAGATACCGTCCGCGATATGCGAGAACCATTCCAGCTATGGTTGGGGGGATATAAGCCAGGGTATAGAATTTCCATATGTGTCCTGCTCCGATGATAATGACGAAGTACGATGAAAAACCGTAGGCTATTGCGCCCAGCAACGCTACATACCACCGCATTTTCATCGAAAGTAGCAGAATGAAGAATCCTGCCATCATGATAAACATCAGGTCGGCCGGCGACGGAAGTCCGAGCGACCAGATTTTGCGGGCCGTGCTTACTACCGTTCCCGACGGATAATCTGGTGATATTTGGAATGTTGGCATGCCACCGAGCAGGGCATTAGTCCATCGGGGTGTTGTTCCGGTTGAGTCGCGGTATATCTCTGTCTCGTGGGAGTTGGCGATACCTTGTAGCGTGTCGCTCTGTATAAGTACATTCCCTTCAGATACATCCGGCCAGAAAAACGCCATGGCAATCACAACCATGGCAATAATGCCGGTTACAAACCCTATTATATTGCGGTCGCGTACGGCCGCTTTTATATTGGTGGCTATTGTTGTTTTGTTCATGTCAGAAATCTGTCGGTTGTTCGTTGATATTGATTAGTTTACCTCCGATCATGTATTTGTCGTTGATAAGGGGTTGGCCGGTATAATATACCTTTCCCGACCCGGCACCCTTTATTGTCAGTTCCTGCGCCGGAGCGCATTCTATATATCCGGTCCCGGCCATGAAACATGAGATTTTAGATGCTTTAAGATCAAGAGCTTGGATAGAGCCTGTGCCTACGAGTTTAAATGCGGCTACCGTAGTTTCTCCTTTCACGACTATGTTACCATAGCCAAGCTGAAGGGTGGCGTTAAGCTTGTTGGCATTGACATCCCGCAGCGACAGTGTTCCATTGCCGGCAACTTTAGCATTCATTTCTGGCACTGGGGCCTGTTTAAGAACTCGTACCAGTGAATCTCCGCTGTTTTCTACCGATGTAAGGAAATTGGAGTACACGGTGATTGTCGGTAACCCTACCGGCACGGCGTATCCCTCAAGTGGCTTGAAGTCAATCGTAAGCTGATCTTTTTTAGGCGTGAATACCATCAGTGATACCTGATCGGACGGAGCATTAAACACGGCGTACCCGGCAGAATCGGCCGATTGACGGTAGTCTACATTGATCGAGCCGGTCACTTTCAGTTTTGTAAAGTCGTTGACCTGAATTTTGTATTGACGCGATTGTGCGGTAATGGTACCGTATGCCGTTACCAGCGAGATAAGTAAGGAGATTATGTATTTCATTGCGAAAGTATATCGTTTTGAATGTGCGACAGTATGGAGTCAAGTTCTACCCATGTGGGGGCCTGCAACATAGCTATGCGGGTATCGCGGAAATGAGAGATACATTTAAACAGCGGTGAAGCCGCCAGGTGGCGGCGTATATGCAGGATTCCGCGGTGTTCATCGATACGTGCGATACTTTCGGTGATCTGACGGCGCAGTAGTGCGAATTTTGCTGCGTTGTCGAGTGGTGTCACCGATTGCGGATCGCCGGAAATCAGGGCTTGTTTTATCTCATGAAAAATCCATGGCGCTCCGATCGACGCGCGGCCTACCATCACTCCGTCTACCCCATACCGATTGAATGCTTCGAGAGCTTGTGCCGGAGTCGTTATGTCGCCGTTGCCTATCAGCGGAATCGTGAAGCGCGGGTTATCTTTTATGCGGGCTATCATTTCCCAGTCGGCAGTACCGGTGTACATCTGCGATCGCGTGCGGCCATGTACGGTCAATGCCTGTATGCCGCAGTCTTGCAGCGGTTCGGCCAATTCAGTGATGATGCGTGAATCATGGTCCCAGCCCAGACGTGTCTTTACAGTTACCGGTTTGTTGACGGCCTTTACTACGGCACGCGTTATTTCAAGCATTTTCGGAATGTCGCGCAGTAGTCCGGCACCGGCACCTTTGCCTGCAACCTTTTTTACCGGACATCCGAAATTTATGTCGATAATATCCGGATTGGCTTCTTCTACAATTTTTGCCGCCTCGACCATAGGCTCTACTTCGCGGCCATATATCTGGATGGCGGTTGGACGCTCGCCTGGATTAATATGTAGCTTACGGGTGGTAGCGGCGATATTGCGTACAAGTGCATCGGCCGAGACAAATTCGGTGTACACCATGTCGGCCCCCTGTTCTTTGCAGATAAGGCGGAAAGAATGGTCGGTAACATCCTCCATCGGTGCGAGCATCACCGGCCGTGGGCCAAGGTCTATGTCTGATCCAATCTTCATCAATGTACGAAGTTACGACTTTTTACGCTCTTTTGCAAGTACTTTAAAAGTTAGTGTAAGTATAAATAAATGTATCTATTTGTTAATGATAGTTAATAAATAGGGGGGGGTAAATTTTGTCTTACTTTTGTAAAATTATTAATTTGCAATTAAATGTTTATGAAAGAAAAACTGACAAATTTTGTGGCAACGCTGATGTTGCTCACTGCGGCGGTTATGAATCCAATCGAAGTATCAGCTGATTACAATACATCAGGAGATCCTGATTTTCTTGACAATTATTTATTTCCCGAAGGTGTGGATGAAGATATTCAGGTGGCATGGTCTCATATTCCGTTCAAAAGATTTAATCATCACTTCTTCTCCAACTTCATTCTTGCTATATCGGATGAAGGTTGGGATTGCGACGATCGCCAACAGGGGACAAATATATCAAATTATTATAATGGAACAAAGTCGATGGACTATCTGCTCAACGAATGGGATTATCGATTTCAAGGAAAATGGGATGGCCGATACTGGTACCGATATTGGGATATGATCGCGGTCGTCAACGGATTGCTTGAAAAAATTCCGTCAAAAGAGCTTACAGCGCAGGAAAAAGACCGGTATATGGCAGAAATACGTGTGCTCCGTGCATTTTACTATCTGCAACTGGTTAAGCACTACGGACGGTTGCCTATAGTGATAGATACGCAGGGAATCTATTCGTCAACTGCCGATCTGTCGTTAAGGGCAGCCTATGAGGTGTGCGACTTTATTGTAAATGACTGTAAGGAAGCCTTGAAAAGCGAAAATTTACCGTGGCATCTTGATCAGGAGGCCGATCTCAACCGAATGACCAAGGCTATAGCATGCGCTATTATGTCGCAAGCATCGCTGTTTGGTGCTTCACCGCTATATTGCGACGGACTGAATCTCTGGAACCGCGCCTACGAAATCAATAAAGAAGCTTTCGACCTTTTGACTGCCAACGGTTATGAACTTTATACACAGCTCAATAATCCTTATAGTTCATCAAGCGCTTCAGGATACCGATGCTCTTATCAGGAATATTTTGCAATGACGTCGGTCCCCGGCACTCATCCTGAAGATAAAGAAACTATTTGGGGTGCTAAAAATTTTGGAGTAGGTTTGGTTCAGATAAACCAGATGCCGGTGTTTTCAGACGGACATTACAAGTGCGGATTTGTTCCGACCCAAGAAATTGTCGATGCTTATGATATGCTCGCTACCGGTGAGCCTATCTACGATCTTGCGAATCCATATATAGACGAGAAGCACTCTGATATAAATATTAATCCTGCATCCGGCTATAAACCGGAATATCCTTATGATGGTCGAGATCCACGTTTTTATGGGTCGATATTCTATAATATGTCGAGAGTCAATACCGGCGTTATAGCAAAATACGTCCAGACCTTTAACCGCAGAACGGACTGGATGGGAAATAAGCCAACAGATGTTTCTGACAATAATGTGGGAAATTGCGCCATAGACCTTTCAAGCCGTATGAATACACGCACCGGCTACTATTTGCGCAAATATCATGGAGACAAGGCAAATGCGATGAACAATTTAGAAGAGGGTAACTGGAAATATTTCCGACTTGGCGAAGTGTATCTGAACTACGCCGAGGCCGCCATTGAGGCAGGACACATACAGGAAGGCTTGAATCTGATAAATGCTATACGTCACCGTGCAGGCTTCGCTCCGGCTGTCGATAAGAAAACCTCCGATCAGGCTACGGCCCGATTGTATGTCCGCCATGAGCGTCAGGTCGAACTGGCGTTTGAAGAACATCGGTTCTTCGATGTGCGCCGCTGGAAAACTCTTGGAGAAGAAATCTCTGAAGAAAAATATAAGACAGGTATGTGGTGTTTTGAAGCATATTCTTCTTACAACCGTTTTAATCTGCATGTGCCGGCACCTTCGCAGTCTCCGGCTATGAAAGCGCAGACAGACAATGACGAATATGTGCAGAGTTCTTCCGACCCAAAATGGACACTTCTCCCGATTCCTATACCTGAAGTGGAGCGATTGGTAAAACTCACCGGCAAACCGGCCGAATACTGGCAGAATCCTCTGCATTATCAGGAAGAAGACTACTCTGGCGTTGAAACGGTTACAGATAATGCTTTTGAAACAGTGAGAATATATGTCAGCGGAAGTAATGTTACGGTGGTTACCTCCGGAGAATATCGTATAGTAGATCTGCTTGGATGTAGTGTAGCCAAAGGTTGCGGAGTCAGCAACGTGGTGCTTCGACCCGGTATGTATATCGCAACGGCCAATGGCAAATCGGTGAAATTCGCAGTAAAATAAACTCCTATAGAATAAAAAAGAGAGTCCCGTCCTATCGTTGTTAATAGGTCGGGACTTAATTTATACCGAATTTTGACTTTGTAAAGGTATCAGGGGGTGAGGGTAAGAGTGGAGAGTTGGGAGAGCGTTTCGGCGGTATGGCGAATCTGGTCGGGTGTGACGGCCAGTATGGATTGCCGGATTTCGTCGGCAGTGGCCGCGTATCCCCGGAATAGGGTGGCACGACCGGCTCCGATAGCCGTCTGCTCAAAGTTGTCGGACGCTACACAAAGTTGTCCGAGAAACTGCTTTTTGGCGGCATCGAGCGCGCGCGGAGTCATGGCTTTTTCTGCCAGACAGGTTATGGTCTGTTCTACAAGTCGACGGCATTTGGCTGTGTTCTGCGGGTCGCATCCGAAATATATGGTAAAGAGTCCGCAGTCGGAAAATAATATCATTGCCGAATCGACTGTGTAGACATAGCCGTGGCGTTCGCGCAGGGCGACGTTGAGCAGAGAGTTCATGCCGGGGCCACCGATTATGTTGTTGAACAGTAGCAGTGCCGGGCGTTCAGGGCAGAACATTGAATCTGTGCGCGTTCCCATTACCGTGTGGGCCTGATGTGTCGATCCGTGGCGCGTGATGTCGAACTTTTCCACCGCCGAGGGTAGACATGTCGTGATGTTGGGCGGCTGTTGGGATGTAGCTGTTGAAAAATATCGGCTTACGCTACGTTCTACCGTATCAGTCGACATTGGTCCCTGATAGAAAAACACCATATTGTCGGGTCGGTAGTAGCGTTTGAGAAATGTCTTGCAGTCGTCCGACGAGATGTTTTCAACCGACGATGTTGTGCCTAATATGTTGTGTTCGAGAGGTGATCCTCTGAAAATAAGCTCGTTGAAGTCGTCAAAGATAGACTCTGACGGCGAATCGAGATACGAATCGATTTCGTCGAGTATTACCTCGCGTTCACGTTCGATCTGCGTCGCGGGAAAGATGGAATTGAACACAAGGTCGGATAGCAGTTCCGTCGCCCGGTTGAGATTGCCCTTTGGAAACACGCTGTAGATTACTGTGGTTTCTTCGGCTGTATAGGCATTCAGCTCTCCGCCTACGGCTTCCATGCGGTTTATGATATGCCATGAGCGGCGTTTTGTAGTACCTTTGAATATGGTGTGCTCAACGAAATGGGCCAGACCGAACGTTTCCGGCATTCCGTCGTTACGGGCGCCGGCGCGGATCGCCACGCCACAATATTCTACGTCGGAGCAGTGGGGTACGTGTACTATCTTCAGGCCGTTGGGGAGGGATATATATGTATATTTAGAGTCTGACATTTTTCTGGATAAAAAGTTGGGGTAGGTACAAAAAAAATTACGCGTCATCGCGACGAGTAATCTTCGTTTTACCTTAAATCTAATACCATGAAAAACTTTTATGCAAAAGTAGAAAATAGTCGTTATATGTGCAAATTTTCATGAGAATAATCGTGCAAAAAAATGTTAACAAGAAATTAGCGCATTGTTCCTTTTTCAGTTCTACGGAAGTCTATAATCATAGATATGTCAAAATCCATATCCATCTTATAGGATTTATCGAATATCTAACATCACGTCTTATTCCTCAATAAATCTGGATGGCAGATAGATATAAAATAAGTAATTGCCCTATTGACCTTTTTATGTGTACCATTAAGTTCTTGTTTAACAATTGTCAAACATTAATGGCTGGTGGAAAAACTATACGTGAGATTATAAAAGTATTGAGCTATTGTATAATAGAAAGGGTATTTTACTTCATAAAGGAAATACATATCCTGATGAATTTAATATTACCCAATCATGGGATGATGAATTATGTATAGTAATCATGAACAACAAATTATAACTTAATCATCGGGGTATTTTGTAAAATTATCTCTGCCTGGGACAAGTGTGTAGTTTGTCCCAGGTATAATCTATTGTGGTTCGGAATTCATGGATGGTAGTCTCATATAAACTCACCATAGTAAAATGCCATACCCTAAGTAGAACGCATAGAACTGAACTTAAAAATACCATTATCTTTTGAATTTTGTCTATTTCTGTTGTATATAGTTGAGTGCTAATGAATAAAATACATTGAATCATCGGGCGGTAAACATTTTTTGGATGTTTGATGTTTATTAGCTAACTTTGTATTTCAACAATATATTATTATAAATCTAACCAATGCCAATATTTTCAATATTATACGATTTAAAGGATACAGCAAAAGATTATACTTCATTCTTTAATGAGGTGCAATCTTTAGGTAATTATACACAGGTGTTATCTAATACATATATTGTTGATATTGAGGGCCAATTAAATACAAGTAATATATATAATCGGCTGAAACCTGAATTAGGTGAATCTGATCATATATTGGTATGTATGGTTAATCCAATTGAATTATCAGGCTTCTTGTCCTCTGATTCTGTTGAGTGGATAAAAAAGGCTCGCGAAACAAATTACTAATAATAGATAATGCTCCATATCCATGATTACAGGGCTTTCCTTGGATGGATTTAAATGTTTTGATTCACTCCAAGAGTTCAAATTCAACCGTCTTAATATACTAGCTGGAATAAACGGAAGAGGAAAATCTTCAGTATTCCAGTCTTTACTTATGTTGAGTCAAAGTCAATTAAAAAACGATGATATTGCTGTATTGTGTCCAAATGGTATGTACCAGCAATTATCGGCATTCAAGAATTTGATCAATAATTATTCTCCAGATAATAATAGGATAGTTCGTATCGGCATATTAACTGATATTGACCAATTCCATGATGTTCGGATGGGATATAGGGCAAACGGTGCTTGGAATGGAGAGTTATGTGAACTTGAGATCGATGGAAAAAACTATTTTACAAAATCTGTATCCATTGATTCTTCAGATAGCAATCATAACAATGATATAATAAGCATTCAAAAAACATATCCTTCATTCAATAAGATTTTAGGTAATTTTTACTATATTTCAGCACATCGTTTAGGTCCTCGTTTGTATGAAGAAAAATCGGAAGAAGAAAGTTGTAATCCACAAGGCGCACGCGGAGAGAAAAATTTAGCTACAATACACTCTCATAAGGGAACAAATGGATTAAAAAATCCAGACGGGACAACATCAGAAAATCTTGAGAAGGCATTACAGGCATGGATGACATATATCCTTGGAGAAACACAACTTGAAATTTCTGATTTGGAGAATACTCTTCATATAAACATGAAGAATCACGGATCTATGTCAAAGATGGTTAATTCAATTAATATGGGTTTTGGATATAGCTATATATTATCCATTTTGCTAGTATCATTAATAGCACCTAAAGGTAGTACCGTTTTTATTGAAAATCCAGAAGCACACCTTCATCCTCGGGCACAAGCTGCGCTAATGCATTTGTTGATTAATATTACCGCAAATGATATTCAGGTATTTCTCGAGACACATAGTGAGCATATAGTAAATTCTGCTCGCCTATATGCTTTAGAAGAAGACAAGCCAATAAGCAATGATCAAATCTCCATCTATTTTTTCGATGAAGACTTCAACGTGTCACATATACTAATTGACGAAAAAGGCCAGATTCAGTCGTGGCCTAAAGGTTTCTTCGATTTACAGGAGGAGCAGTTAATGAAAATTTTGCAACTGGGTATATTAAAGAAATGACTGCGGACTTATACGTTGATGCGAGATCTTTTGAATATAATGGGACAGATTCTGATATTGAAGTATTGAATAAACTTTATTGTTTTAGGAATCTGTTTTCA
This sequence comes from uncultured Muribaculum sp., assembly GCA_964578325.1. Lineage (GTDB taxonomy): Bacteria > Bacteroidota > Bacteroidia > Bacteroidales > Muribaculaceae > Muribaculum. The sequence continues at coordinate 12,259 of CAZOCO010000015.1, read as the reverse complement.
CGAGTTAATTTAAAAGAAAATAGATTCTATTTTAATAATGACGAATTTCCTGAAACCCAACTTCTTGCTGATGGAACAACATGTGGAATGCTACTATTTGGAACTCATGGCAATATCAATCATGATGTCCGAGGTGTATTTTTATTGTTGATTTCTAGGAACATATATAGGTCAACTACCTTTAACAGAGAGCAAATCGACAGTCTGATTGGGCTTCATGATGAGAACTCATGCTCTGCTAAAGTAGTGCTTAATCGCTCTGATGAATCCGAAATAACTAAACATGTTGTAGCAACTTATGATGACTGGCTTATATTCAGATCATATATGTTGGGGTTATATCCAGGTGATTCTTCAAAATTTTACAGTGAATGTAAAAAATTGTTTGATAATTTAAACTTTAGTGATGACCACAAACATCTTACAGATGAGGTTTTAGTTTCCCATTCAATAAAAATTTGTGATGCTCTTTGCAAAATGAGTCGATTCATGCTACCCCAATATGAGGCATTTGTAGGTAGTAACATTGATTTTCCTCATAATTTTGCTAAAAATCATGGATTTGACGATGGATCATTTCAAGGTACAAAGAACAATCAATTAAAAGCTATGTTTAAAGTATCAGGTAAACATGAGCCTGTTGAAAAAATATGCGAACCACATTTTAAATTCAATAGTCCCGATATTGAAAAACGTACTCATCCGGATATAAACCAATACTGTCGTATATATTTCGTTATGCCACAGAAAAATGATAAAGAGATATTGATAGGGGCTATTAGGCGACATGTAGACTAAAAAATAAATAAGATAGTCTTACAGAATTTCTGTTTCTAGAATGTCAATATGTTTTTTTGTTCAAGATCTCGTTGCTTACAAATGATAAATACACCGTAGATAATTGGTATATATCAATGCATATACCAGCTATAAGTCTTGGAGAGTGGACAATCTCCTCTCCACTACATCATTACTTCTTAATTCCTCTATTATCGCAACTAAAATACAATAACTTGTTTGACACTACAATCCTTGAATTGGCATACACTATTCCATATATATTTAATCCATTGCTCTTTAGCCAGTCTGTAACATTGAATGTAATCCTCCATTATCTCATGGCCTAGGATATACTTATCCAACGCACTTTATCCCAAAATGTATCTTTTATTGGTACTAAACAAAAAACGTCCCAAATAGTATTCATATCCACTATTTAATTGTTTGAGATACGTGCATTTTCGATATTGTCTAAAGATGCCATTAATAATAAATGTCTTTATTCTTCGGCATGACTGAATATTTGCTATTCTTTTTTTCCAAATACGCTTTGTAATTTTTTACGTATTGCTCCTAAGGCTAATTTTTGATCTTGAGAAATAGATACTCCAATTCCACTACTCTTAATTACAGCTACACTTTGGTCTGTCAAAAGATCGTAAAACGTAATAGTAATATAGGTATGACCTCCATCCCATTTTTCAGAAGTGATATGTATATTTGGAGAAAGAGTATAGCCTAAATAGTCATAGGGGGGGTAGTTTAATGAAATTGGTTGTAAGATAGTATTAGCAATCTCATTTTGAACTAGCATCATTATATCATCCAACTCTCTATCTCCTGTTTGTTCTTTACCAAAACTTACATATTTATACTTTGTTAAATTGGCTCCATTTGATACAACAAGATTGGCACTTGAAGAACAAGAAGTAACAGATATTAGTAATGCATAAAAGAAGAAAATGGTGAAAGAAAATAATGAATTACGGTTCATATAGTCCAATATCTTAAATAGTTAGTTAAATTATGATGTACTGAAATTTCGATAAAATTGTGGATAAAGGAATCTTTTGTGGGGAGAAGAGGCGGGGTTAGATTGGAGAAGGAGAGGGTGGAAGTAGGAGGGCGACTTCTTTGAAGGCGTAGGTGTGGAGCGACGTATCGGAGGTGTCGCAGAGGGTGAGCATGCCGTCGGGGGCTATGTCGTGGATCGTTGCAGTGAATACCCGCTGTGTGGCGGTATCGCGGTATCTGGCGCCGTCGCGGGCATAGAGGTTGCGGAGGTAGATGGTGTGTAGCTCTTCGTGGTCGCAGCGGAGTAGGGTGATGATGTTTTGACATGCTGAATGCAACAGTGGTTGCAGCAGATATTTACGACCGGTGAGCTGATATAGTGATACGGGATTGGGTGCGTCAGACATGAAGCATTCCTGGTTGACATTGATGCCTATTCCGGCTATGGAGTGGGATATGTTGGCTCCTTCAAGGGAATTCTCTATCAGGATTCCGCATATTTTGCGGTCGTCGACGTATATGTCGTTGGGCCACTTTACTGTGACGGAATGATGGGGGAGAAGTGGTTGGAGCGCATGCACGATGCCAAGCGCTACGGCTTCGGAGATGTGGAACTGTCGGGCGGCAGGGAATCCCTTGGGGCGCAACAGCAGGGAGAATGTGAGATTTTTGCCTGGCGCAGATTCCCATCTGTTGCCACGTTGGCCGCGTCCTGCTGTCTGAGTTATAGCGGTCACTGCGGTTCCGTGGGGAAGCGACAGGGTGTTGTTGCGGAGCCAAGTGTTGGTGGAATCGACCTCAGGCAGATTAATGAAGTTGATGCTCATCGGCTGCGGTCAGTCGGGAATGTCCATTGTGAGTGTTCTTACTCCAGTAGCATGGTCCACAGTCAGCGAGCACCGTACGGTATCGTCGGGTAGCAGCGGGTCGATTACGTCGGGCCATTCTATCAAGCACAGGGCGCCGCAGTCGAGATAGTCTTCTACTCCGAGGTCAAGGGCTTCATCGAAGTCGTTGAGACGATAAAGATCGAAGTGGTAGATGAGTTCGGCGGTGGTGTCAGACCGGTATTCGTTTATGAGCGAGAATGATGGAGAGCTGGTGGGGTCGTCGGTAACTCCGAGCTCGTGTGAGAGGGCACTGATAAATGTAGTTTTCCCGGCTCCCATTTCACCGTTGAAGGTGAAAACGGTGTAGTCGCCCATGTTTTCTATAAATTCGCTGGCGGCCTGCTGTAGTCCGGTTGTATCGGGGATAGTGATAGTATGTTTCATCGTGGTGTCATTGTAATGAGCGGGACAAGCATTTCTTCAAGAGAAATGCCGCCATGCTGGAATGTGTCGGTGTAATATTGTATGTAGTGGTTGTAGTTGTTGGGATATGCGAAAAAGTCGTGGTTTGTGGCGAATATGTAGGTGGTAGATAGATTGACAGCCGGTAGTCCGAAATCGACAGGGCGTTTTATCTCGAAGACGTCACGCTTATTGTAGGTCATGTTTTTCCCGGCTTTGTAGCGGAGGTTCGACGTGAGATTGCGGTCGCCGATAACCTTGATTGGGTTGTCGACCTGGATAGTACCGTGGTCGGTAGTGAGTAATACGGTGTATCCTTTCTCTCCCATCTTACGGATAAGGTCGAGCGCCGGAGAATGGCGGAACCATGACTCGGTAATGGAACGGTATGCGGCTGAATTTGCTGCGAGCTCGCGTATCATTTTTGACTCCGTGCGGGCATGCGACAGCATGTCGATGAAGTTTAGGACGATGAAATTAACATCGTTGTGTGACAGGTTGGCGAAGTTTCGCAGAATCTGCTCGCCAGCGGCAGAATCGTTAATCTTGTTGTATGAGAATTTAACGTTGCGTCGGTAGCGCTCAAACAGTGTGGCAATCAGTGGGGATTCGTTGAGATTTTTGCCTTCTTCCGAGTCTTCGTCGACCCACAGGTTGGGAAACATGCGTGCTATATCGCTTGGCATCAGTCCAGAGAAGATTGCGTTGCGGGCGAACTGTGTGGCCGTAGGCAGTATCGCGGTATACAATTCTTCATTAAATGAGAATTGTTCTGAAAGCAACGGTTTGATAGCCCGCCACTGGTCGAGACGGAAGTTGTCGATTACAATGACAAATACTTTTCGGCCGTTGTCGAGCAACGGAAACAACCGTCGCGGCAGAATATCCGGCGACATAAGAGGGCGCTCTCCGGTGCCGTCGATCCATGACTGGTAGTTGCGGCTTACGTATTTTGAAAATGCATTGTTGGCTTCGTTTTTCTGCATTTCGAGTAGCTCGGCCATATTGGTATCGGCGGTTGCCAGTTCAAGATCCCAATATACGAGCCGTTGATATAGGTCGTACCAGTCGGATATCGACCTACATTCGCCAATTAGTGAGGATATGCGTGAAAATTCTTCGCGGTAGTCGCGTGTGGCTTGCTGTGAGATGAGAGTGTCGGAATGAAGGTTCTTTTTTATCGACAGCAGTATCTGGTTTGGGTTGACGGGCTTGATGAGGTAATCGGATATTTTTGATCCGATGGCCTGATTCATGATGTTTTCTTCTTCGTTTTTTGTAATCATGATGACAGGCGTGTTTGGTGCCGCCAGTTTTATTTTCTGAAGAGTCTCCAACCCGGTGAGGCCAGGCATATTCTCGTCGAGAATTATTAGGTCAAACCGCTCGTTCTCTACAAGTTCGAGGGCATCGTGGCCGCTATTTACGGTGACTACATCGTAGCCTTTGGTTTTTAGAAACAGTATGTGGGGCTTCAGGAGATCGATCTCGTCGTCGGCCCAAAGTATTTTATTGTTGCTCATCGTCGGTGTCGGTAGTTTCGGAGTCGTTGTTGTCGGTAGAGTCTTCGTCGTCGGCCGGAATGTCTGTCATAATGGCTTCGGTATATGCTGCCGGATCAAAATCATCTGATTCAAGATTGCCCGGAGCGGGAGTAACCGGAGCTTCGGAGGCCTGACTGTCGACCCATCTGAAGTAATCGTCAAATGTTTTGCCGTGCTGAAGCAGTGTATTGAAATTTTTCTCTGAAATCATGACAGGCCGAACCTGTGGCGGCAACTGCAGATATGGAGAGTCTTTCATCACCTGGCGGTAGTGGGCAAGCTCTTCAAACGACTCAAATCCTTTGATTAGCAATAGGCCGAGTCGGCCGAAGTTCATCTGTTCAAGATCAAAGTCTTTGACTATGAACGATGAGAAATTGTGGCGCGCTACGTCGAAGAGCAGTTCGTTGGCAGATACTTCGTCGGTAGGATAGACGAGGACAAGCATCTGTGGGTCGGCAGGGTTGAGGTCGAATGCTATGGAGTCGCCTTCAACCAGAGTGGTGTCGTTGGTCAGTCTTAAATCCCATATCATGCCTCGCACGTTGGTGCTACCCTGATGAAGTTTTCGTCCCTGACCGAGACCCTTGAGATATGCAGATGCGAGTGGGGTTATATCGGTGTCGGGGTAGCGTTCGAGCAGTTCTTTCAATCGGTCGCGGAACGCCGAAGGATTATTTTCAGTGACATATGTCAGAGCGTCGATAAACATGAATTTCGGCATAAGCTTGCTTAACGGGTACTTTTCGGCCATGGTTTGATAGGCGATGTGCACCGAATCGTTATGGTTGTCAAGATATGCCTGATAAGCACCGGTATATAAATCTTCCTGACGGCGGTTCATGTCGCGCATATGTTCGAGAAAGTCGGGATCGGTCATGGCCTGACCGTAGGGCGAGTCAGGGAAATCCTTGAGAATAAGAGCTCTATACTGTTCGGCTTTAGCGGTGTTGCCCTGACGCATGTACATCATGTACATATTGTAGTATACATCAAGTCGATATACGTTGTCGGGATATCTGTCGAGCAATATATTCCATTCTTGAGCGGCGTCGCTATATGCCTCAAGTTTGTCTTTTAGAATGAGACCTTCATTGTACAGTCCTTCCTGAATTACATCGTTGGCTGTCTGGCGTTCTTCGGGAGTAGACGGTATCTGTCGCAGATAGTATTCGGGGAAATGCGGATCGTTGGCATTGTCGGTACTGTCGTTGCGTTCGTCTGCACTGTCGCTACCGTCGGCATTGTTTGAGTCATCATCTTCGTCGCCGTCTTCGTCCGATTCAAATTCAGAGAGATTGAATGTCTGTTTGTTGTGACGACGCCAGTCATCTTCAAGTTTGCGTGAACCCCATCGGCGCTGGAATTCCGTTTTACCGGCATTTCGTGTAGATGTATTGTAGAAGTACCATGAATTGTCTGTATTCATGGTGAATGTCGTGGGTGCATTAGCGTTGCCGTTGAGAGCATTAGCATTTCCTTCTGCCTTGCTGTTGGCAAGTGCTTCAGCAAGTTCGGCTTTTTCTTTTTCTTCTTTTTCTTTCTTGTTTAGATCATCGATGATTTTCTGCACTATTTTCAGTTGCTCTTCGCGCGGCATGTCGGCCAGACGTAGCAGCGAGTCGTTGAGTGCCACATTCTGGGCGTAGATGGCCAGTTCGTCGAGTACATCAGAACGACGCTTCAAAGAGTCATATCCCGGATAATTGGATGGTATGACGGGTACGGCTTCTGAATAGCAAGGTTGAGCGAGATCGTATTGTCGGCGTTCAAAGTAAATCTTGCCTAACGCAAGTTGTGCGATGGCTTTGTCAATACCTGAACGAGTTGATTTTTCAATGGCAAGCTTATAGTTGCTTATGGCATTTGTGGTGTCCCGGCGTGAAAGATAAAGATTGCCTACGGCATAATATATCTGATCGAGATATTCTTCATTGGCATCGTAGCGTGTCATACGCAGCAGTGATTTTACCTCGTTGCTGATATCTTTTCCGGTAAATACTTCAGACTGGCGTATGCGGGCGTTGAGGCGTGTGCGATAGCTTACCCATGGGGAAGCCGCTTTTTTATATGCGTCGTATGCTTTCTTGTTTTCGCCCATGCGTTGGTAAATCTGGCCGAGCAGAAAGTTGAGCCTCGACTTTTGTGCTGCTGATCCGTGTCGACGAGCTTCTTCAAGAAATGGAATGGCTTTTTCCGGTTCGGCCGATCGGGAATAATATGTAGCCGAAACAACATTGTACAATTCAGTCAATGTCTTGTTTGCGAGGGCTTCTTTGGGTATCTTTTTCAGGATGTTTTCAGCTTCATAGTCCCATCCCATGGCAGTATAGCAACGCGCCTGCCACAGTTTTGCCTCGGTAACAGTGTTGGGTAGCCAAGAAAAGTGGCGTACGATGTAGTAGAAGGTTGCTGCAGCTCCGAGAAAGTCCCCGTTGTTGTATTGGCTGCGACCCATCATAAGCCATGCATTGTGGAGAAACGGATTGTATTCATCTCGTTTAAGCCATTTTTTGTATTCCGGATCGTTGGCTTTGCCAGCTTTGCGAGCCGGACGCTTCTTTATGGAACGAAGCTGTATGGCTTTTTGAGCCTTTTCTATCGACCGGTTAAAATCTCCGGTCGGCTGTGGTGCATACGGGTTGGAGCGTGCATCGGCGGGATGTACATAGAGAAGCTGTGAGTAATCGTCTTCGTATGATTTCTCCATTTCGCCGATGGTGGTCTTGTAATGTTCGTCTCCGTTGAAGTATATGTTGTATCGTGTGATGAATGCCGTGTAGTTGCGGGTCGAAGCTGTGTTTTTTTTCAAGGAACAGCTGGAGAAAATCAATGGCAACAAGACTATCGTCAGCAACATGACGAACTGTGCCGGATTTCTCTTTGCGTTGATATGGATACTTGAACGTACTGTTCCCATTGTTGATTGGTATATAGAATTTTAACGTTGCATTGTCTGATATTATTGTGCTGTTTTCCTGGCTTCTGCAACAATCATCAGCAGTTCGTCGCGCACTGCACCGGGGAGTTCTATGCCACGTAGCTGTAGGCTACGCCCCCATCCGGCTATTTCTTCCGGTCTGAGAGTGAGCAATATGTCTCTAAACTCTTCGGTTTCATCTTCGGTATAGGTTGATGGATCGCGGTGTGCATGTCGGTCAAGCTCTTCGTCTTCATAATAAATAATTCGGTCGGATACAGCTGCGAGGAGAGAGTCTTTTTCACAAGTAATGTGCATGCCACAACATTCCTCTCCGTTAGTAGTATCGGGATTTGAAGACCGGTCGTCGGTAGCTTTTTTGCGACCGTCGGTAACCCATAATATGAATCCTACAACAACAAGTATGCTTAATATGATGAGTATAGCCATAGTCGTTAAATTGGATTGAGAGTGAAGCCCGCGCGACTCATATCTTTCCAGAATCCTGGATATGACTTAGAAACGACATCTGTGTCACGTATGATTATACCTGGAAACTTTAGTGCGGCAAATGCCATTGACATTGCCATACGATGGTCTTTATAAGTGTCTATGATAGGATTGATCTCTGGTACTGTTGTGTTTCCAGTCCATTCGATAGTGCCGTCAGCCGGAGTTTTGAGTGGAATGCCAAGTTTCTTCATCTCAAGGCACAAGGCTTGTATGCGGTCAGTTTCCTTAATTTTAAGTGTGTTAAGACCTGTGAATCGGAATGGTATCCCGAGTAATGCCAGCGTTACTACAAATGTCTGTGCCAAGTCGGGACACGTTAAAAAATCCATGACAACTGGTTGGCAACTGTTGCAGATAGCGGTCTGGAACATATTGTATACCGCCGAATCGCCTTGAAGTGAGTCGGCGGGAGGGGTAGGTATGTTTATCGGCACTCCTGTCAGGACGCTGTATTCATACCAGTAAGATGCCGCACTCCAGTCGGGCTCGATCGGTGTATTGTCGCTCTTATATTCTGAATGGTCAACGTGAATAATCATGTGTCCCTCCCGATTGTCGATATTTACATCGACACCACGGCGTCGCATCATCTCTATGGTCATATATATATATGGTGCCGATACTATGTCCCCGTCAAGAGTTATTGTAAGTCCGTCGGTCATAATGGGGGCTATCATCAGCAAAGCCGATATGAATTGTGAGCTGACAGAGGGGTCAATCGACAATTCTCCACCTTTTAGTCTGCGGCCATGTATTGCCAGGGGCGGGAATTCATATTCTCTGAGGTATTCTATTTTCGCTCCGCAACATTGCAATGCATCTACGAGTTCACGTATAGGCCTGTGGCGCATACGTTCTGACCCGTCGATAGTGAAAGTGCGATTGTCGATTGTCGACAGGTATGCCGTAAGAAAGCGCATTGCAGTGCCGGCTGCTCCGATATCAATGTGGTGTTGATGAGTGTCTGATAATGCGCGCATTATTGCGGCAGTATCATCACACTCCGCAATGCCATTTTTTTTGGGCATCTCTCCCGATAGAGCATCGAGAATCAAAGATCTGTTGGAGATGCTTTTTGAAAGTGGCAGATGTGGCGTGAAATCGGGGTTAAACCGATGCGGAGGATATATGGCGTAGTTCATCAGCGTCGACGGCCGAAAGTACGTTTTTTTACTTTGTTTTTAGACTTAGATTTGCCGGTGAGTGCTTGACGCACAGTCGGTGGGGTTTCCGGTTGGGTAATAGGGCGTCCGGAATCATCAAGAAGTGCGAAATCCAACATTTTACGCTCGATATTGGCTCGTGCAACCTGTACCTTTACATTGTCGCCGAGGCGATAGCGGGTATGGGTACGCCGTCCGACAAGACAGAAGTTCTTTTCGTCAAGGTCGTAATAGTCGTCGGCAAGATCGCGTATCGGCACAAGGCCTTCGCATTTGTTCTCATCGAGCTCTACATATAGCCCCCATTCGGTTACACCGGTTATCACACCCGAGAAAACTTCACCAAGCCGGTCGGCCATGTATTCTACCTGCTTATATTTAATAGATGCACGTTCGGCATTGGCTGCAAGTTGCTCCATGGCGGAAGAGTGTTCGCACTGGTCTTCGAGTTTGTCGAGAATGACACTGCGTCCACCGGCCAAATAACGTTCAAGCAACCGGTGAACCATCATGTCGGGGTAGCGGCGTATCGGCGAAGTGAAGTGGGTATAATACTCAAATCCGAGACCATAGTGTCCGATATTTTCTGTGGAATACACCGCCTTGGCCATGGAGCGAATAGCAAGTACGGAGATGAGATTTTCTTCTCCTTTGCCTTTTACGTCCTGAAGTAACTTGTTTATTGAGCTGTTGATTTCTTTCGGAGTTCCGGTTGTACGAAGTTTATATCCGAAGTTTCTGGCTACAGATGCCAGATCGTCGAGACGGGATGCTTCGGGTTGATCGTGTACACGATATACGAATGCTTTGGGCTTCTTTTTTCCGTGGGTTTTACCTATAAAGGCGGCTACTGTTTTATTTGCTAAAAGCATAAACTCTTCAATGAGTTTGTTGCTGTCTTTCGACTCTTTGAAATACACGTCGGTAGGGTGGCCGTCTTTATCAATTTCAAATCTGACTTCTTCGCGGTCGAAATCTACAGATCCGTTTTCATATCGGCGTGCACGAAGTTTTTTTGCGAGAGTGTCGAGTGTCAGTATCTCGTCAGCGTAGTCTCCTTTGCCGGTTTCTATAACCTCTTGAGCTTCTTCATAGGTGAATCGTCGGTTAGAGCGGATAACCGTACGGCATATCTTGCTGTCAAGAACTTTTGCATCGCTGTTGATGTGGAAAACACAAGAGAATGTGAGCTTTTCTTCGTTTGGTCGCAATGAACAGATGCCGTTTGACAAGTGTTCGGGAAGCATGGGAACTACCCTGTCTACAAGGTAGACAGATGTGGCTCGGCTCTGTGCTTCTTTGTCAATGATGGAGTCGGGGCGTACGTAGTGGGTGACATCTGCGATATGTACTCCGACTTCATACGTTCCATCGGAAAGTTTTTTTATTGACAGCGCGTCGTCAAAGTCTTTTGCATCGCGAGGGTCAATGGTGAATGTGATGGTGTCGCGCATATCAACTCGACGGGCTACCTCTTCGTCGGTGATACCAGCCTGAATTTTATCGGCAGCGGTTTCTACATTCTTCGGGTAGGTGTATGGTAAACCGAATTCAGCGAGAATGGCATGCATTTCTGTGGTATTGTCCCCTTTCTTTCCGAGGATGTCGATGACTTCGCCACGAGGGCTTTTTGCGTCATCGGGCCATGACGTGATACGCACTACAGCCTTGTCTCCTGTTTTTCCTCCGCGAAGTTTATTTCGTGGAATTATAATATCGGTAGCAAGAAATTTAGAGTCAGTCTCGAGTATTGCTGTCTGTCGGTCTACCGTGAGAGTGCCGATGAATGTTTGTTCGTTTTGTTCGATGATTTCGATCACTCGACATTCCGGCTCTTGTCCTTTGCAGTGTGCTGCAAGGGATACTCTTACGTGATCTCCGTTGAGAGCATGTAAAGAGTGCTTTTCGCTGACTGCATATGTGCCTTCGTCGCCGTCGAGAATGACAGCGTTTTTACCATTACTGCGTCTCGAAAAAATTCCGGTAGCTATGGTACCTCTATTGGGCGATTTATATTTTCCGGCAGAGACTTGAACCAGATTACCATCGTATTCAAGTTCAGCGAGTCGCATTGCTACGGTTTTCTGTAATGCAGGTGTGTCTGCACCTACAGCGTGAGCGACTTGACGGTAGTTAAAGGTTTTGTTGCCTTGGGTTGATATATATTGATCAATCAGCCCGTAAAGTTGTATACTGGACAGTTTTTTGCCTGACTTGTTCTTCTGTTGAGTTGCCATAAGCTTTATTTTTGTCGTTTTATACTAAAATGGGGGATACATAAGCGCCCCCCATTTGTAGTCTATATAAGTGAAACGCTTAACTATGCGTCAATGTTGGCGTAATTGGCGTTTTCTTCAATAAAGTCGCGACGAGGGCCTACGTCTTCACCCATCAACATAGAGAAGATTCGGTCGGCTTCGGCCGCATCGTTTATAGTTACTTGTTTCAGAAGACGTTTTTCTGGTGACATAGTGGTTTCTCGAAGTTCTTCTGCCGACATTTCACCGAGACCTTTATAGCGCATTACTTTAGTGCGTTCTCCATAACGGGCGATAAACTGTTGTACTTGAGCATCAGTCCAGCAGTAATCCTCGTTTTTTCCCATTGTACATTTATACAACGGTGGTGTGGCAAGATATAAGTATCCATTTTCGATTATCGGACGCATGCGGCGGAAGAAGAATGTCATGAGAAGAGTGGCAATGTGGCTACCGTCGACATCAGCATCGGTCATGATGATAATCTTGTGATATGCCAGTTTGTCGAGATTGATGGCTTTAGAATCTTCGTCGGTGCCGATGGTGACACGCATGGCGCGGAAAAGGTTGGTGATCGATTCGCTTTCAAAGATTTTGTGATCCATAGCCTTTTCGACGTTCAGAATCTTTCCTCTTAATGGCAATATTGCTTGGAAAGTGCGGTCGCGGCCCTGCTTGGCTGTTCCGCCTGCCGAGTCTCCCTCGACAATAAACAGTTCACAATCTTCTGCCGTACGGCTTGAGCAGTCGGCGAGTTTGCCTGGTAGTCCACCTC
>CAZOCO010000014.1:0-24838 GCA_964578325.1 uncultured Muribaculum sp. | reverse complement strand
CCCATCGATGCTCTGGCGACATGCGTGGATAAGATGTCATGTAAACAGCCGTACCTGCTATTGGTAGGGAAGCCTTACCTCCTCCCAGACGGTCGCGGATTTCACCTCCAGTACCAGTCGCTGCGCCATTGAACGGTTCGACCGTAGTAGGGAAATTGTGAGTTTCGGCTTTTAGCGATATTACGGTTTTAAGATCTTTGACCTCGAAATAATCTGGTTTGTCAGGATTCACAGGGTAGAACTGATCGATTTTCGGTCCGTCGACAAATGCTACATTGTCTTTGTAGGCCGATATGAGTTTGTTCGGATTGTCCTGTGATGTCTTTTTTATAAGTTTAAACAGTGACGATGGCTTTTCTTCTCCATCAATGATGAATGTTCCGTTGAATATTTTGTGTCGGCAATGTTCTGAATTTACCTGCGAGAAACCAAAAACTTCACTATCGGTCAGCGGTCGTCCAAGTTTTTCTGCCAGTTCTTTCAGATATTGTTCTTCCTCGGGGCTTAAGGCCAGACCTTCTTCTTTATTGTAGACAGAAATGTCTTCAATATATTTGATAGGCTCTGGAGTGTTGTTTACAGTAAATATTTTACTATTGAGTCCTGAATACAGGCGTTGCAGCATTTTGTCGAATCGAGGCTCGGATCCAGCCGGTACGCGTTCAAATTCTTCAATACGGGAAATGCCCGATAGTCCCATGTTCTGGGTGATTTCAACTGCATTCGTACTCCACGGAGTAATCATTTCTCGACGCGGTCCGATAAATTGACCTTTAAGTGATGTGGCTTTAAGGGCTGTTGCTCCACCAAATAGCCAGTTTAATTTCTCGATGTCATTGTTGTCAAAACGCTTGTCCGTTTCAACGGCAATTACCTTAAAGGTTCCTTTTTTAAAGAAAACTACCATCGTAGTGTTAATTCTTGTAATAAGATGTGTTTATAATTATTGACGCAAATTTAGCAAAAAAATCGGTAAAATGGAATAGTTCGCCTGAACTTATCGACTATTTGTTCTGTATGATGATTCTGATATGCCAGGATGGTTTGGTGTGATGAATAACGTGTACATGAAAACAAAGATAAATATTTTTTTTGATAAATGTTGTCTCAAAAATTTGTGAAAGTCCACGAAATGGCATTAATTTTGTAAAATGTTTTTTGGTGAGCCAATGTCGGCTCTCTGATGTGTTATTTCGTATAAAGTATAACTAATATTATATTAAACGTTTATGAACGTATCAATTGAAAAGACCACCCCAGTTAGCGCTGTGCTGACTGTGTCGATCGAAGAGAACGACTACAAAGACAAAGTAGAAAAACGCCTGAAAGAAATTGGTAAGACTCACAATATTCCGGGATTCCGTCAAGGACATGTACCCGCCGGTGAGCTAAAACGTCGATTTGGTAAGATCGTGACATCAGATGTTATTAATGATGAAGTTTACGAGGCCGTCATAAATTATATCCGCGAAAATAAGCTAAATGTACTTGGTCAGCCTCTGCCCGTTGATGTGAAAGAACTTGATCTTAAGAATCAGAAAGATTTTACTTTCCAGTACGAGCTTGCACTTGCGCCCGAACTCAATGTAGCTCTGGATAAGAGCGTGAAAGTTCCATATTTTACTATTGATGTTACTGACGAAATGGTGGCCGAGCAGGACAAACAGTTCCGCCAGCGTTTCGGAGCACAGGTTCCTGGAGAAGAAGTTGAACCGAATGCGCTTGTTAAAGGTTCGATTATGGAACTTAATGCTGATGGTACTGTGAAAACCGATGAAGATGCCATTCAGATGATTAACGGTATCGTTGCTCCACAGTTCTTTAAGGATAAAGACCAGGCTGCCCTGTTTGTTGGAAAGAAACTGAACGACAAGGTTGTGTTTAATCCATGGAAAACCTGCGAAGGAAATGCCGCTGAATTATCGTCGATGCTTGGCGTAGACAAGGATAAAGTTGCCGATATTAAGGGTGATTTTGAAATGTCGATTTCAGAAATTATAGTACTCCGTCCCGCTGAAGCTAATCAGGAATTGTTTGATAACGTTTTGGGTAAAGATAAAGCTAAAACGGAAGAGGAATATCTGGCTGGTGTAAAAGCAATGATTGCTCGTGACCTGTCAGGGTCGAGCGATTATCTCTTCCGTCGTGATCTTGACAAGACTCTTCTTGAAAAATATGGCGATATGGAACTTCCTGCCGAAACTTTGAAAAAGTGGTTGGTAAAGTCTAACGATAAAGTAACTGAAGAAACTGTCGACGAAGATTATTCTAAATCTGAAACAGCGCTTAAGCTTCAGCTGATTAAAGAAAATATTGCCAAGATATTGGATATAAAGATATCAGAAGATGATCTTCTTAACTATGCTAGAGGTATGGCGTTCCGTCAGTTTGCCCAGTATGGCATGACAAATATGGATGATGAGACTCTTACAGATTACGCTAAACGTATTTTGTCGAACAAAGAGTATCGTCCGCGTATTGTGGAAGAAGTCGGAGATGCCAAACTCTACAATGCTGCAAAAGCAGTTGTTGATCTTGATGAAAAAACAGTTTCTCTTGAAGACTTCCAGAAACTGGCTCAAGAAGCATAAAAAACTATCTTATATAAAGTTGGGGCTCAAACATGAGGTTTGTGCCCCAACTTTTTTTGAATTAATAAAAAATATTATCATTGTTTAGTCAACAATTTGTGGGATTTTTTTATTATCTTTGAAAAAGCATTGTTTAAAGATAAAAAACAACAGAAATGAATAATAACGATTTTAGAAATTATGCAGTAAAGCATTTGGGTATGAATGGACTCGCACTCGATCAGTATGTGTCAGCCACAAATGCTTCGTCAATAGTATCCAGCTATATATCTCCCACAATTATAGAAGAACGCCAGCTTAATGTGGCTCAGATGGATGTGTTTTCCCGTCTGATGATGGATCGTATTATATTTTTGGGTACAGATGTTAATGATTATACCGCCAATGTAATACAGGCTCAATTGCTGTATCTCGATTCTTCTGATCCCGGCAAAGATGTTTCAATCTATATTAATTCTCCCGGTGGATCGGTATATGCCGGTCTTGGTATATATGATACGATGCAGTATATATCAAGTGATGTTGCCACAATATGTACAGGAATGGCTGCATCAATGGCAGCCGTACTTCTTGTGGCAGGAACAACAGGAAAGCGTTTCGCACTAAAACACTCAAGGGTCATGATTCACCAGCCGATGGGTGGTGCCCAAGGCCAGGCTTCCGATATTGAAATTACTGCCCGGGAGATTCAGAAACTCAAAAAAGAACTTTATACAATTATTTCCGAGCATTCAGGAATGAGCTTTGACAAGGTTGAAAAAGATTCAGACCGCGATTATTGGATGACCGCAGAAGAGGCATTGAATTATGGTATGATTGACAAAGTTCTGGTCAAGGCTAATCATTAATTTATCTTGCGGGTATTATCGTGGGCAATGATTGTCAAATAATATTGTACCTAAATGGCAAAAAAGAATCATAAAAATTGCTGTTCCTTTTGCGGAACACCAGATACACATGTGGAATATATGGTGCCTTCGCCACTCGATGACGATACCTTTATTTGTTCCAACTGTGTGTCGCTGATTACCGATATGGTCGGTGGAAATTCGCTACCTAAACCGAAAAAGGATGCAGCTCCTGATTTGACTAAAATCCCAAAGCCGATCGAGATTACACAATATCTTGACCAATATGTGATCGGGCAGCAGTCTGCAAAAAAGTATCTTTCAGTAGCGATATATAATCACTATAAACGTCTTGCTCAAAAAAGTACGGATTCTGAAAACGAGGCAGAAATAGAAAAAAGCAATATCATCATGGTTGGTCCTACCGGTACCGGTAAGACGCTATTGGCAAGGACTATTGCAAAGTTGCTCGATGTTCCGTTTACTATAGTTGACGCTACGGTGTTTACCGAAGCCGGTTATGTAGGTGAAGACATAGAAAGTATCTTGACCCGCTTGCTGCAGGCATCTGATTACGATGTCGATAAAGCGCAGAAAGGTATTGTTTTTATCGATGAGATAGATAAAATTGCACGTAAAAGCGATAATCCATCAATCACAAGAGATGTCAGTGGCGAAGGCGTGCAGCAGGGCTTACTCAAACTTCTTGAAGGCTCTGTGGTTCTGGTTCCGCCTCAAGGTGGACGCAAGCATCCTGAACAGAAGTTGATCCCCGTCGACACAAAAAATATCTTGTTTATTTGTGGTGGAGCTTTTGCCGGTATTGAACAGAAGATTGCTCACCGACTTAATACTCATGTAGTTGGTTTTTATACCGATGCAAAGAAAGGTAAAGTCGATCGTGATAACTTCATGCAGTATGTAGCTCCGCAAGATTTGAAGTCGTTCGGACTTATTCCGGAAATTATAGGTCGTCTTCCTGTAATTACCAATCTTGAGCCTCTCGATAGAGATGCTTTACGCAGGATTCTAACAGAACCGAAAAATGCAATTATCCGTCAGTATATCCAGCTGTTCAAGATTGACGGCGTCAAGCTTGTATTTGATGATGACGCATTAGATCTTATTGTCGACAAGGCTATTGAGTTTAAGCTCGGTGCACGCGGTTTGCGTACCATTGTTGAGACTGTAATGATCGATGCTATGTATGAAATTCCATCGTCGGGTAAAAAGAAGTTTACAGTTACCCGCGATTATGCTCTTGAAAAAATACGTAATGCATATTTTGAAATAGATTAATATTTAAAGAAAGAACCTCTCACCTCACATTTTATTACATACCGTTATGTCAGATAAAAAGACCTTGTTGAACGAAGAGTTGAAAAAACACTTCGGATTCGACACCTTCAAGGGTAATCAGGAAGCGATTATTGCAAACTTGCTTGAAGAGAAAGATGCAATAGTCCTGATGCCTACCGGTGGTGGCAAATCG
Organism: uncultured Muribaculum sp.; assembly: GCA_964578325.1. Classification (GTDB taxonomy): domain Bacteria; phylum Bacteroidota; class Bacteroidia; order Bacteroidales; family Muribaculaceae; genus Muribaculum. The sequence goes on along the minus strand of CAZOCO010000014.1, from coordinate 19,907 downwards.
CTATGCTATCAGCTTCCGGCACTTATGATGAAGGGTACGGCCATTATTATCTCACCACTTATCGCACTGATGAAAAATCAAGTCGATGCTATGCGTAATTTCAGTGAAGATGACAGTATTGCTCATTTTCTGAATTCGTCGCTGAATAAATCTGCTATTGAACAGGTAAAATCTGATGTGGTAGGTGGTAGGACAAAACTACTGTATGTAGCCCCTGAATCATTAAATAAAGAAGATAACATAACGTTTCTAAAGACAGTCCCTATATCATTTTATGCTGTAGACGAGGCTCATTGTATTTCGGAGTGGGGTCACGATTTTCGTCCCGAATATCGTCGGATACGTTCTATTATAGACGAAATACAGCGTCGACCGATTATTGCTCTTACGGCAACGGCGACACCGAAGGTACAGCACGACATACAGAAAAATCTCGGATTAATCGGAGCCGCTGAATTTAAGTCGTCGTTCAACAGACCAAATTTGTTTTACGAAGTACGGCCTAAAAATGGCAATATCGATGTCGATATAATCAAGTATATTAAGCAGCAGGAAGGAAAGAGCGGCATCATATATTGTCTGAGCCGGAAAAAAGTCGATGAACTCACTGAACTGCTCGTCCTGAATGAAATACGGGCACTACCTTATCATGCAGGTATGGATCCTGCATCGCGTGCAGCCAACCAGGATGCATTTTTGCTTGAAAAGGTTGATGTGATAGTTGCTACAATAGCTTTTGGAATGGGTATTGACAAGCCGGATGTAAGGTTTGTAATTCACTATGATATTCCGAAATCGCTTGAAGGTTATTATCAGGAGACTGGCCGCGCCGGTCGAGATGGTGGCGAAGGGAGATGCATTGCTTTCTATTCGAGCAAAGATCTTGCTAAAATGGAAAAATTCATGCAGGGTAAACCCGTTGCCGAACAGGAAATCGGTCGTCAGCTATTGATTGAAACTGCTGCTTATGCAGAATCATCGCTATGTCGTAGGAAGATGCTTATGCATTATTTTGGTGAAGCATATGATAGTCAGAACTGTGGAAACTGTGACAATTGTTTAGACTCTAAAAAACAAGTGGAAGCAAAAGATGAACTTTGTGCGGTGATAGAAGCGATCACCGCTATGAAAGAGAATTTTAAACCGGAGCAGGTTATTGATGTATTGCTCGGTAAAAATACTGCAGCTGTTAAGGCTAATTGTCAAAACGAACTTGAAGTGTTCGGTTGTCTGGAGAAATCAGACCCCAAAATTTTATCGACGGTTATACGTCAGGCCATAATAGGCGGATATTTGTCAAAAGATATTGAAAATTTCGGAGTACTTCATGTAACACCTAAAGGAAAAAAATATTATCAGAAACCTGTCTCATTTAAGATTACTGAAGATAAGGACTATAATGAGGATGAATGTGAAGTTCCGACAAAGGGTGGGGCATCATGTGCTGTCGATCCTGAACTGTTTAATATTTTGAAGGATTTACGTCGGAAACTTGCCAAGCAGTATAATTTGCCTCCTTATGTAATATTTCAGGATCCATCGCTTGAGGCAATGGCGACCACATATCCTATTACTATTGAAGAATTACAAAATATTCCCGGAGTCGGAGCTGGAAAGGCAAAGCGATATGGAGAAGAGTTTGTAAAGGTGATTAAGACACATGTGATAGACAATGAAATCGAGCGACCCGAAGATTTAAGGGTGCGTAGCGTTGCCAATAAAAGTAAACTGAAAATTTCTATAGTTCAGGCAATAGACCGCCAGATTCCTCTTGATACATTGGCTGAAAGTAAAGGTCTTGATTTCAATGAATTGCTTGACGAGATAGAAGCAATTGTATACGCCGGTACGAAAATCAACATCAATTATTTCATTAACGACGTAATGGATGAGGATCGTCAGGAAGATATATTTGAATATTTCCGTGAGAGTGAGAGTGATAATATTGATGATGCTGTCAACGAACTCGGTGGAGATTATTCTGAAGAAGAGATAAGGCTTGTTAGAATAAAATTCCTCTCTGAACTTGCTAATTAATGGGAGTTGCCATTGTAAAATATAATGCCGGTAACATTTTTTCTGTTGTGTCATCTCTACATCGATTAGGGGTAGAAGCAACGGTTACAGATAATCCTGAATTATTGTTGTCGGCTGATAAAATAATTTTTCCAGGAGTAGGAGAAGCACGTTCGGCCATGGAGTACCTTACTTCAAAGGGCCTTGATGATGTGATACGCAATATTAGAAATCCCTTACTCGGAATCTGTATCGGACAGCAATTGCTATGTCGGCGGTCAGAAGAAGGAGATGTTGATTGTATCGGTATTTTTGATGCTGAAGTTAAGCGGTTTATTCCTGAAAACTCCTGTGATAAAGTGCCACATACGGGTTGGAACACCATCAGTCTGACAGCAGACGGTGGAGTTATTCCTGAAAGCCTTGATGGTCAGTGGGTATATTATGTGCATAGCTATTATGTACCAGTAAGTCAATATACGACAGCCGTTACTGATTATATTGTTCCGTTTAGTGCCGCTATGCATCGTGATAATTATTATTCTACCCAGTTTCATCCGGAAAAAAGTGGTGATGTAGGTGAACAGATATTGAAACACTTTCTAAATCTATGATAGATATAATTCCGGCAATTGATATTATTGATGGAAAATGTGTACGACTTACCGCCGGAGACTATTCGACACAGAAGGTATATGGCGAAAATCCCGCTGAACAGGCCCGAAGATTTGCCGATGTCGGATGTACTCGACTGCATGTCGTAGATCTTGACGGGGCAAAGGCAAGTCATATCGTCAATTACAGGTCGCTTGAGCAGATATGTCGAATTGATGGTCTGGAAGTCGATTTTGGTGGCGGCATTAAGAGTGATGAAGATATAAGGATTGCACTCGAGTGTGGTGCCAGGATGATTACCGGTGGCAGTATTGCCGTAAAGAATCCGGATGTTTTTGAGACGTGGATCAGTAAGTACGGCCCTGATGTAATTATTCTTGGGGCTGACGCACGCAATCGCAAGATAGCGACTAATGGCTGGCTGGAAGATTCTGATTCAGATATTATACCGTTTGTTAAACATTTTGTAGGGAAAGGCGTAAAAAAAGTTATTTCCACAGATATTTCTACCGACGGCATGTTGTGTGGGCCATCTGTCGAACTTTATCAGGATATGATGACACAGATTGATGGCATTTACCTTATTGCGAGTGGTGGTGTTGGTAATTTTAGTGATATTGTGTCTCTGGAAGAAATTGGTGTGCCGGCTGTAATTGTTGGTAAAGCTATATATGAGCATAAAATTACGTTATCGGATATTGAACGTTATAATTCTAAATAGACCATGCTGGCAAAACGAATTATTCCATGTCTTGATATAAAAGATGGTCGTACCGTTAAAGGTGTGAATTTTGAAAATCTGCGTGAAGCCGGCGATCCTGTTGAGCTTGGACGTATGTATAGTGAGGCAGGAGCAGACGAACTGGTATATCTCGACATTACAGCTTCGCACGAAGGTCGTAAAACATTTATTGATCTTGTAAAGCGTGTTGCATCTACTATTTCCATTCCATTTTCAGTAGGTGGTGGTATCTCTGCTGTCGATGATGTAGCTCGGTTGCTTGAGGCTGGAGCTGATAAGGTCTCTATTAATTCATCGGCATTGCGCAATCCGGTACTAATAGATGACATTTCTTCGCGTTTCGGTTCGCAAGTATGTATCGTTGCCATTGATGCTTGTCAGGATATCAATGGAGCATGGCAGTGCTATGTAAATGGTGGTCGTATTCCATTTGGCCGAGATTTATTTGATTGGGCTCATGAAGCACAAGAACGTGGTTCCGGAGAAATCTTGTTTACCTCGATGAATCATGATGGCGTTAAAACGGGATTTGCCTGTGAAGCTTTGGCACGTTTGAGCGAAGGTCTGTCTATCCCCGTTATTGCCTCCGGAGGAGCCGGATGCATGGAGCATTTTTACGATGTTTTTGAATATGGGCATGCCGATGCTGCTTTGGCTGCGTCAATTTTCCATTTCGGAGAAGTGTCTATCCCAAAACTAAAACAATATTTGAAATCAAAAAATATCACAATAAGAATCTGAATAAAATGTCAAAGCTTGATTACTCAAAATTAAATGGCCTGGTTCCGGCAATAATTCAGGATGCCGTGACAAAGAATGTACTTATGCTCGGATTTATGAATGATGAGGCATACAATAAAACTGTAGAAACTGGTAAAGTTACATTCTTTTCTCGCACTAAAAACCGACTTTGGACAAAAGGGGAGGAAAGTGGTCATTTTTTAAATGTAGTTTCGATCGAGAGTGATTGCGATTGTGATACACTACTTATAAAAGTTAATCCGGTAGGTCCGACATGCCATACAGGAACTGACACGTGTTTTGGTACCGAAAACGATCCCGGTATTTCTTTTTTGTCATATCTACAGGATTTTATAGAAAAACGTCATCGAGAAATGCCTGAAGGGTCATATACAACATCTCTGTTTAACAAGGGAGTCAACCGAATGGCGCAGAAGGTGGGAGAGGAAGCTGTAGAAACGGTAATTGAAGCAACAAACGGTACTATTGACGGACTGATTTATGAGGCGTCGGATTTGTTGTACCATCTGATTGTGTTGTTGACATCAAAGGGGTTGCGTCTTGACACATTGTCGAAAGAACTTGCTTCGCGTCATAAAGGTTGATAGCTTATGGCTCTTATACGCTATTCAGGGGTAGAATTACTCCGTCAGGAACACGTTGTGCTAAAGGATGTCAGTCTTGAGATTAACAGCGGAGAGTTTACATATATTATAGGAAAAGTCGGGTGTGGTAAAAGCACTTTGCTAAAATCAATGTATGCTGAAGTACCCATTGAATGTGGCTCGGCTGAAGTCCTTGAATATGACTTGACATCGATATCTCGTAAAGATATACCGATGTTGCGCAGACAGATCGGTATTGTCTTTCAGGATTTCCAGTTACTGATGGATCGGTCGGTTTATGACAATCTTGAGTTTGTATTAAAAGCTACCGGGTGGAAAAATACCTCTGACATAGATGAGCGCATCGAGCAGGTTTTGACAAAAGTCGGCATGCTTAATAAGAGTTATAAGAAACCTCATGAATTGTCGGGTGGTGAGCAGCAGCGTATCGTGATTGCCCGTGCTTTGCTCAACAGTCCTAAACTTATTCTTGCTGATGAGCCTACAGGAAATTTAGACCCAGCGTCAGGCGAAACGATTGTCAGTTATCTGCATCAGATAGCAAAAGAAGGAACAGCAGTCGTAATGGCAACTCATAATTTGGCGCTTGTTCAGCAATTTCCCGGTAGGGTAATTGATTGCAATAATAAAAAACTGTCTGAAGTCGTGTCAATGCCGTCGGAATAAGTTACTATAATGAAAACAGACCGGTTCCCATTGGTTGAATTTTTGAATGCAGATACCCCATTTTATTTTTATGATATGGGCGTACTTGATCATACCCTTAATTTAATTAAGAGGATTATTGTTGATGCCGGAGTCGATATTGTAGTTCATTATGCAGTAAAAGCAAATTCTAATTATGAGATTCTTCAACAGATAGGCAGAGCTGGATTCGGAGCTGATTGTGTCAGTTATGGTGAAATTAGAGCGGCCATGGTCGCAGGTATTTCTGCGGAAAGAATAGTTTTTGCCGGCGTTGGAAAAACCGATTATGAAATATCGATGTCGCTAAAAGATGGAATTGGCTGCTTTAACGTTGAATCAATCGAAGAACTCGGCAATATTGCAGATATAGCCCGGAGTATGGGTCTTGTAGCTTCTGTTGCGTTGAGAGTAAATCCTAACATCGATGCTCATACACACCGGTACATTACGACTGGTCTTGAAGAAAATAAATTTGGAATCAGTATGTCTCATCTTGATGAGGCTGTAAGGTTTGCGCATGAATGCAAGAGTCTGAATCTAATAGGACTACATTTCCATATCGGTTCGCAGATCATGGATATGGCTCCTTTTGAGACACTTGCAGATTTAGTAAACATGCTTGTTTCCAGATATGAATCTGTTGGAATAAAATTTAGGTCAATAAATATCGGTGGAGGATTAGGTATTGATTATGCCCACCCTGATATTACGGCTGATTTCCAATCATTTTTTACTACGCTGAAAAAATGTATTAAATTGAGCAGCGGACAGCAGTTGCATTGTGAACTGGGACGCTCAATTGTAGCGCAGTGTGGTTCGCTTATTTCCAGGGTGGTATATGTTAAAAATGGCGTCAATAAAAAATTTGTGATACTTGATGCCGGGATGAACAGTCTGATTCGACCGGCATTATATGGGGCATATCATTCGATCCAGAATCTTACCGCGATACACGAACATCGAAGAAAAAAAGAGACCTACGATATTGTAGGTCCCATTTGTGAGTCGTCGGATGTGTTTGCTTCTGATGAAGAAATGTTTGAGACGAGGCGGGGAGATATTATCGCTATCCGTTCTGCCGGTGCATATGGTGAGTCGATGTCATCAAATTACAATATGCGCCCGTTGAAAGCGTCTCGTTATTCCGTGTAATTCTTATTTAGCCCGGTGTAAATTGCTCTCATAATTGCCGGTCGGATGTTTAGACTGCTAAATGCTTGGTTTTCACGCGAAGGATGTACCCTATTACACAAAAATATGCATATGATTTCGTTAATCGGATCGACCCAAATACATGTTCCGGTAAATCCGAGATGACCATATGTTTCTGCCGGAGCTTCTGTTGCAGTAGGAGATTTATCCGGATTTATTGTATCCGGTCGATCAAAACCTAACCCGCGCCGTGATATTGAGCTCTGTTCGGTCGTGAATTTTTTCACAGTAGATTCCGACATGATTCTTTTACCGGCATAATGGCCGCCGTTAAGCCACATCTGGCATAATTTTGCCAGATCGTTTGCTGTAGAGAATACTCCGGCGTTTCCCTGTACACCGCCTGAAAAAGCTGCTAACTCATCGTGCACATAGCCGTGATTGATTTCTTTCCGCAGCAGAATATCCTGTTCAGTAGGGGCGATACGATTTTTTGAGAATTTTTCCAGCGGTCTGTAGCATGTATTTGTTGCTTCTATCGGGAGGAATACTTTTTCATTGATCCATTGATCGTGAGGCTTACCTGTAAGGCGAGTCTCAATATCCGTAAGTAATGAAAAGTTTATATCAGAATAGCAATATCCTTCTTTTGTTCGTAGTGGGATGTTGTACATTCGATTCATGATGGTATCTAAAGTGCTTTTTCCCACGTATACGTTAGTCGCAATTTTCCATGGAAAACGTTTTGATGGAGAATCAGAGGTGATATCTTTTCGCAGGCGTGCCTTATTATGTGCAAACAGACGTCTGCCAACACGTATAGTATAAGGAGCACGTTTACGTGCACTGAATAGTTTCGTTTCATATGATTCTGGATCTACAACTGTATTATATACATCAAGAGATGCCGGCATGCGGCTTTCGTGAAATAATAGTTGACGTACAGTGATGTCGCGCCGGTCATCGGCTGAAAATTGAGGAATATATTGTGACACCGGAGCTTCGATATCCAGTAGACCGGAATCATACGTTACCATGATTCCCGGAAGTGTGCCGGCAATCTTACTTACTGAAGCCAAATCGTATAGAGTCGAATCTGATACTTTTACTTGATGATTGCGGTCACAATAACCATATGCTTTTGAGTGTACTATCTTCCCTTCTTTTGCTACAAGACACTGACAACCGGGAAATGCCCCGGTTGTCAGTCCTATATTTATGAGTGAATCAATTGTTGAGGATAAATGGTCGCCGAGTCCTTCCGCTCCTGGCGACGAATAGCCTAGTCTTATTTTCTTGATATCAATACCCGTTCCGAGAGGTGCTATACCCTTAACATTAACCGGAAGTTTACCTGTGACATCGATTCCGCCAAACAACGCCTGTGCACCATATTCTTGAGTGAGTGAAGTGTCTTCGCTCATAAGTATTATGGCCTTGGAATTCTGTATGGAAAAACCTGTCATGCGGTATGGGTTTATAAAGAACACCGTTATCAGATTTTTCGCTCCGGCGAGTTGTTTTAAAAGATTTTTTGCTCCTGCGTTGTCTGTATATATTGCAGCAATAACTATGTCGTGGCTTGTGATGGTTGCAATCTGTTCTGCAGTAAGACTTTCTTTAGCAGCGTATGAGTCAATTTTACCATATTTTCGGCAGAATTCAGAAAAAACATTGTTGCGTTGGCCTCCGATATTAAGGATTGCTATTGATCTGTCTGATGTTCCGCTCAAAGGGATTATCGAGTCGTCGTTTTTCAAACATGTCGCCATTGCAGCCGAAAGGCGTCTGCGTACTTTTTCCGAATCTGAATTATTCAGGTTTGACAACAGGTCGGGTGTATTGACTTTTGCTGGGCGACATTTAAGTCCAAGGGCGTATTTATACGATAATATCTTTTTGCATGCGGATTCGATTTGAGCGTCTGTGATTTTCCCTTGGTCGAGAGCTTGAAGTAGCGCTTTTATTGATACAGCAGTATTTGCCGGTTTGAGCAGTACATCTGCTCCAGCTGCAAATGCTCTCAAGCAATTGTCTTCCCCGGAGTCTGCACCTTTCATAGTGAGCGCATCTGTAAACGTCAGCCCTTCAAATCCCATCTCATTTTTTAGCAATCCGGTTGTTATAGCTGATGACATTGACGATGGAGTGCCAGAAGGATCAAGAGCCGGTACATTCAGGTGACCGACCATTACTCCTGACAATCCTGCGTCGAAAAAGTCTTGAAATGGACGTAGATCCACGTTGTCGAGAGTGCTTTTGTCGTGGGTGACAGTAGGGAGTGCTTTATGCGAGTCAACGTTTGTATCGCCGTGGCCCGGAAAATGCTTGCTGACGGCCATGACACCGGCGTCTTCCATTCCTTTGGAATATGCCAGGCCAAGTGCTGATACACGCTTAGGATCTTCTCCAAAAGATCTTTTTCCGATAACAGGATTATCCGGATTGGAATTGACATCGAGCACCGGAGCAAAATCAACCTGAAGACCGAGCAAACGGCATTGACGAGCGGTTTCTTTCCCATATTCGTATAGCAAAGAAGGATCAGTAATAGCGCCGAGGCTCATGTTATATGGAAATCCTTTGACGTCTTTTAGACGCATTGCCGGGCCCCATTCTCCATCAAGAGTAAACATTAGCGGTATCTTTGCTATTGATTGGCAGTAGTCGATCAATTCGGCATATTGTGGTGCCAATCCGCCACTAAATAATATTCCACCAACCTTATTATCGACAATATGAGTGCGGAGAGTTTTCTTTGCAACTTCTATGTTGGTCGGATCTACAACCGGCATAAAGAGCTGTTTTACTCTTTCTTCGCGTGTCATAGAGTCAAATACCGAATCGACCCAATGGGTCATTTCTGTTTGATTGGTCTGTTTGAGCAGATTTGGTTTCGTCGCATATCCTGAAATAGATATGCATGATACGATCTCAAGTAGAGTGATTAATCTATATTTCATGTGATTATAATTTTTTATCAAAACGTGATTCTGATGAAGGCAATTGTAATTCCGAACCTTTAAATTGTCTCATCCATTCAATTACTGCATTGTCAAATCGCCTGATATCTGTTTTTACAAGCGACGCGTTGGTCAGCGGTTGCATATAGTCGCCACCGTTGGCCAGATAGTCGATTGTAACGATACGGTAGGTTTTGTCCGGATTAATATCTGTATAGTCAAATCCGGAGCTGATGGCATCGCCTCCACGGTTAAGCATTATGCGGAAACTTTCTATAAGGTCTTTACCGGAAATATCAAGAACAACAAGACGGTTGTCAAATGGTAACATTGTCATTATCATACCTACGGTTATCGGACCTTTTAACAAGCCGTTACGCAGACCTCCGCTGTTAACGATTGCCAGATCTAACGGGCTATTATCATTCAGCTCCTCTCCGATTTCTTTTACAATGTCGCCTATAAGGTTACAATGCAGAGGTGATTTCTTTTCTATATCGCATGGCGTTGTAGCTAAAATTTCATTTACTTGAGAAATTATACCGTCGCGATACATTGAAAGTCTGCTGTTGAGTGTAGAATCAATACGGGTATCATATCTGCTATCAATAGGTAAAAGGACAGACGTTGTATTTCCAGTATTTAAATCCAGATCTATTTTGCCAATGTTAATACCCAATGCCCCGGTTTGAGCAACAAGGATTTCTTTCCCGTCGGCGTTAATGAATCTTACCGGAGTAGCGGTAGAATCTTCCGTAAGTTCAGTATGTGAATGTCCTCCGATTATTATATCAATACCACGCGAGTTAAGAGCAAGAATACTGTCGGAAGGATTACCCGGCGATTTGGAATTGTAGCCAATGTGAGTCAAAGCTATAATATAGTCGGTTTCAAGTGAATCGCGTAGCATAGCGGCGGTTTCATTGGCCATTGTTACGGCATCATGATATATTACTCCCTTGCAAGTGGCAGGAGAGATCATACCTTCAGGATTAAGGTTTATGCCAATAAATCCAATTTTCTTATCTCCATACTTTTTTACGATATATGGTTGGAATATTTCAGCAAGTGGTGTTGATTTCAAATCGTAGTTAGTCGATATGAGTTTGGCATTAAGCATCTTCCATTCTTTTGCAAGGGTATCCATACCATTGTCAAACTCATGATTTCCAAGAATCGCAAGTTCATAACCTAATGCATTCATCATTTCCCGCTCGACACACCCCTTGTATATACTGAAATACAAAGATCCTTGTACAACGTCTCCGGCATCGACAAGAATGACATTTTGTTCTGCTGACCGTATGGAATCGATCAGCACTTTTCTACGTAATATACCTCCTTTCCCATCCGGTTGTGGATCAAGTTGACTATGGGTGTCGTTGGTATGTAGTATTACTAAATGTTCTGCCGGAAGTTCTGTCACAGAAAGTATGGTTAACAGACATCCGGTCGCAAATAATCTGGATAGAAATGTTTTCATTCGGTCAAAACGACATTATTTGTTTAAAATACAAGTCGGCTGCAGCAATTTCAGTAATAAGCTCTTTTTTAGGATCTCTGAATCTATTTACCCATTCATGCTGGGCATTCAGTATCTTTTGTACGGCAACGGGATTGTTGTCATAATATGTCATCTTTTCTATGACGTCTGAATAGTCATCAGAAATATGAATATAATGAACATCTGGAATTAATCGTCCCTCCATAAACCATGTTTCATATACTGGAGTAGGCATTATGGCGATCGAATTGGATGACATAACCCACTTCAGATTCGTTGCAACATCATTTCCTTCAATACATACGATGTAGCGGTTTTCAAGTTGTTCTTCTATCGACATGAATCCGTTATTCCAATCCGGATGTTCTTCTGATGGTTGAATAATGCCTAAATTAAATTTTGTAGAGCCATGAAATTTATTGATAAATTTGGTCCGCTTGTCATTAGCCAATAGGTTGCGCATAACGCAAATAGGCTTTTTTTGAGAAAACGGCAGATTATCTTGAATGAAGTTGAAATGATGTAAAGAATCCCATTTCATTACAACGGCATTAGTCGGTCCCGGCGTTATTTTACGGCTTTTTACAAAAGTCGGGCAAGGAGGTTCGTGTATTACATCTCCAAAGAGATAGCTGAACCTATATTTAGAGGGGAAATACTTTAGTACGCGATATAAGTCAAAAAAATAAAAAGCGTACCTTTTGTCGGTAAAATATGGGAAGGAATATTCTTTAATTGTTTTTGTAAATGCCTCATCTGATAAATTAGCTCCCGGTGCCAGTCTGCAATAGTATTTTACTCGTTCTATAACAGACGGATCTGACATAGCCTCTTTTATTATATCTGCACGCTGATCCCGATAATATTTGCGGGGCGTGTAGTATGTGATAAAATTGGATAGGAGTGTGCTAAACTTTTTCATAAAGAAAATTTGCCTTAATTGGAATTCCAAGTAAGGCAAATTTAGTAAAAACCGTTGAATTAAGATACTATTTGTCAATTTTTATTCATCAATATCGTCGGTTTCGGGGCTATTATCGTGAGGCAGGAAATGGTGTAGCATAAGAAAGCCGCAGATTCCTGCAATAAGAGATCCGGCAACAATACCTAATTTGGCCTGATTTAGCAGTTGTAGCCCATGATTGCCGAGTTCGTCAAAACTTAAGTTCGCTATGAAAAGTGATACGGTGAAACCTATGCCCCCAAGTACGGCGATCGATGCCATCATTTTCCAGTTGGTATATTGTGGCATAGGAGCCCAACCAAGTTTTACTGTCAACCATGAGAATGAGAATATTCCGATAAATTTTCCGAGTACCAGTCCTAAAATGATAGCCAGACTTATTCCACTGACAATATTGGCCGGATTCATTCCCCAGAAATTTATGCCTGCATTCGCAAAAGCAAATACGGGAATTATAATGTAGTTGACTACAGGATGTAGCGAGTCTTCAAGATCCTGTAGCGGTGATATTACTTTATCTGACGCGGATTCTACTTGTTTCAGCCAGTCCATCTGGTCTTTATTCAAAATCGAACGGCGTACAAGCAGTTCGTCATTTTCAGCATTGAAGTTAGCTATTGCTTTGCGTATCTTCTGTATATAGCGTTTTGGCGCGAATACTGGTGTCGCTGGAATACAGAATGCAACCAATACTCCGGCGATTGTGGGATGAATACCCGAATTAAGAAACAGATACCACACTACGACACCTACAGTAATATAAAATATTTTGCTCTGGATTTTCAGAATAGAACCTAAAAGTAATATTCCCAGACATATTAGAGCATAGACAATAAATATCAATTCGATATTGGTAGAATAGCAAGATGCTATGACAATTATTCCGCCGATATCATCGACTACCGCCAAAGTGGTAAGAAATATTTTTAGTGAAACCGGAACACGCTTTCCAAGCAGAGCCATTATACCTAACGAAAAAGCTATATCAGTCGCCATTGGTATTGCTGCGCCATCTACATAGTCTGTGCCATAGCTTAATATGAAATATATCAGAACCGGAAATATCATTCCGCCTATAGCGGCGATGATAGGGAGAAGTGCCTGTTTGAACGAGCTGAGTTCTCCAACGAGTATTTCTCGCTTTATTTCAAGACCGATGGTAAAGAAAAATATTGCCATCAGTGCATCGTTTATGAATTGCAGCATAGACATCGGATGGCCGGCATGACTGAAGATGTTGAATGATCCGACCTGCAGCCGTACGGTCTGATTCCAGAAATCATTGTATAGATTGTTAACTCCGGGAATGTTGGCTACAATCATTGCCAATAATGTGGCAGCGATCAATATGTTGCCACCGGTGGCGTGAGCTTTAAGAGCATGTTTCGCCGAAAAATACACCCTATGGGCTGCATTTGGCTGTTCTTCCAATACAGGCTTTTGTGTATGGTTCATAAACTGTTGAAACGTTGATGTCGTCGGCTCCGGATCATGGTTTTTGCTGCTGTTCTCGCATCCGGAGTATATACAAAAACAACAGCAGCCCACATTAAAGAATGTGAACTGCTATTATAACAAATAAAAAGTCAATCTAGTTTCAGGACTGCAAGAAAAGCTTTCTGTGGAACTTCAACTGATCCGATCTGTTTCATTCGCTTCTTTCCTTTTTTCTGCTTTTCGAGCAATTTGCGCTTTCGTGATATGTCTCCACCGTAGCACTTGGCTGTCACATCTTTACGTACGGCTTTTATTGTTTCGCGTGCGATAATTTTTGACCCGATTGCAGCTTGTATGGCAATGTCAAATTGCTGGCGTGGAATTAGTTCTTTTAGTTTTTCGCACATACGTCGGCCAAATGTGACTGCATTGTCGACATGAGTAAGTGTTGAGAGCGCGTCTACACTCTCGCCATTGAGCAGAATGTCGAGTTTAACGAGTTTAGATTCTCTAAAATCGTGAATATGATAGTCAAACGAAGCGTAACCCTTTGATATTGATTTTAATTTATCATAAAAGTCAATGACAATTTCGCCCAGTGGAATATCGAAGGTAAGCTCTATTCGGTTACCTGACGTAAATTCTTGCTTGATGAGTTCTCCACGTTTTCCGAGACATAGAGTCATTATAGGACCGATGTAATCGGCTACGGTGATAATAGAGGCTCTGATATATGGTTCTTCAATGTGGTCAATCAGAGTGGGATCGGGGAGTCCGGAAGGATTATGTACTTCAGTCATTACTCCTTTTTTGTCAAACACGCGATACGATACGTTGGGCACAGTTGTGATGACGTCCATGTCAAATTCACGGCCGAGGCGTTCCTGTATTATCTCCATGTGCAGCAATCCGAGGAATCCGCATCTGAATCCGAAGCCGAGTGCCATAGACGATTCGGGTGTAAAAGTGAGTGAAGCATCATTGAGCTGGAGCTTTTCAAGAGATGAACGCAGATTTTCAAAATCTTCAGTTTCAATAGGATATACTCCGGCAAATACCATCGGTTTTACTTCTTCAAAACCTTCAATAGCTTTTTCACATGGATTTGAAACATGTGTGATGGTGTCGCCGACGCGAACTTCTTTTGACGTCTTAATACCGGAAATAATGTAGCCTACATTTCCGGCCGAAAGTGTTTCTTCCGGTTGCATGTCGAGCTTTAGCACACCTATTTCGTCGGCGTCATATTCTCGGCCCGTAGACACGAATTTTACCAGATCTCCTTTTCTTATTGTGCCGTTTACAATCTTATAATATGCTATGATACCGCGGAAGGGATTGAATACTGAATCGAAAATAAGAGCCTGGAGCGGAGCATCCGGATCACCGATTGGGGCTGGCACCCTGTGAACTATAGCTTCAAGAATTTCCGGGATACCCATGCCTGTTTTTCCGGAGGCGCGTATGATTTCTTCAGGTTTGCATCCGAGCAGATCGACAATCTGATCTTCGACTTCGTCGGGATTTGCGGAGTCGAGGTCACATTTGTTTATGACCGGAATAATTTCCAAATCATTGTCAATTGCCATATATAGATTACTTATAGTCTGAGCCTGAATACCCTGGGCTGCGTCAACAATAAGAAGCGCACCCTCGCACGCGGCTATCGATCGAGATACTTCATACGAGAAATCTACGTGTCCTGGAGTGTCAATCAGGTTTAGTATATACTTCTCTCCATCGAGAATATACTCCATTTGTATTGCATGACTCTTTATCGTGATACCTCGTTCGCGTTCAAGCTCCATATCGTCAAGAACTTGAGCCTGAAGATCTTTCCCGGCAACTGTGCCGGTATATTCCAACAACCTGTCGGCCAGCGTTGATTTTCCGTGGTCGATGTGGGCTATTATACAGAAGTTTCTGATATGTTTCATACTGCAAATTTAGCGATAATTGCGTTCAGATGCAAAATCTGTCCATTGTCAGTTAAAAATGACAGAATATATTGAAACATATAGTGTATATGTGTATCTTTGTATTTAGTATGAAAGATTTTGCCGCAATAGATTTTGAAACAGCCAATAGATGCCGGTCAAGTATATGTAGTGTAGGTATTGTTATTGTGAGAGAAGGTAGGATTGTCGATAAATTCTATAGTCTGGTGCGCCCGATTCCCAATTATTATTCATACTAGAATACTGCTATACATGGATTGAACCGGTGTGACACAGATTCTCAACCAATTTTCCCTGAAGTCTGGTCGGTCGTGCATGATAAAATAAAAGGTTTGCCCCTTGTCGCTCACAACAGGCCGTTTGACGAAAGTTGTCTTAAAGCAGCATTAAAAGAATATGGATTGACATATCCTGAATATAAGTTCTACTGTACATTATCAATGTCGCGGCGCTCGCTTCGTCTTCCGGATTATAAACTTGATACTGTTGCTGCTGCATGTGGTTATACCCTGCAACAACATCACAATGCCTTATCCGATGCCGAAGCGTGTGCCGCGATTGCAATCAGACTTTTTAGCTTATAGCAGGTTTTCTCTTTCGGTAAGCTCTGCGTCGGTCATGGTATATCCACCGAGACTACCTTCTTTAGCCTGTATACAGATATAAGTCATTGGTTCGTCAGATGTACACTTCAGGTTTCTATCGCAGTTTGTTGCGACTCTCACTACCGAACCTTCTGCTATATCAAAAACATCATTGTCTACCTGAAATTTTCCTGAACCGGAAAGGATGATGTAATTTTCTTCATTGTCTTTATGACTATGAAAAAAAGGAATAGCTGCTCCTGACGGTAGTGTGCCAAATGATATTTCGCATGAAGTAGCACCGGTTGCATCTTTTACAAATTGTTTTCCTTCAAAATTACGTAGACTACCTACTGATGAATGTGCGAACTTGTCGCCTTTATTGATGATTTTTACTTCGTTCATGACGTATTATAATTTATAATTGTTTTAACTTTGCAACATAAAGTCGCTTTATTTTTCACAGTGCAAATATAAATAACAAATTAATAAAAATCCAAGATATTACCATAGAGTAAGATACTTACATTAAAGAAACTATTTATAAGTATGAGCACGTTGCCGCTAAAAGAAAATTTGAAAAAATATACTCATACAGATATTTGTCCGGTACGGAATATTATATCTCGTTTTACAGGGAAATGGTCTTTGCTGGTGATCTGTGTGCTTTCAGAAAATGAATCTACACGTTTCTGCGAAATAAACAGAGCAATTCCTGATATTTCATCCAAAGTATTAACAGAAACTTTAAAAAGTCTGGAAAGAGATGGTTTGATTTTAAGAACTGTGTATGCTGAAATTCCACCTCGCGTGGAATATCGTCTTACTGGTAAAGGAAAGAGTTTAGTACCACATATTGAAGGTCTGATAAATTTGGCCTTAGAAAATCTTAATTCCGAGGCTCATGCTACCGGGAAGTAATTGCTGTGTCAATGATTGTTGGCTTGTTTATTCAATGAGCAGATATTACGAATAAAGGCTGATTTAGCTGCGGTGTATCCGTCTCTGTTGTTTTTATATTTTGGAAGAAGACTGATTTTTAAGTCTTCATACTGCTTCGCTACGTCGGGATGGGTGATCAGATAATTTCTGAAAAAGACTTCGTCATTATCTCCTTTAGCGTGGAAATGGATATGAAATACCTTATCTGCGTAACCTGCGGGTGTATATCCCTTATTGAAGCTCATTCTGTTATTGCTATGAGACATACAGATATATCCATTTGACTGCATTGCTTGTTTTACCGTTTCCCAATCATGGCCAGATGAAATTTCAACAAGGATATCAATTATAGGTTTTGCCTTGATTTCTGGTATGGCAGTGCTGCCAATATGGCTGAATATAGCGGAGTAGGGGGCAAGTATTTCCGACAGATGCGATATTTCGGTTTCCGCCCAATCTGCCCAGATTTGGCGATGAGGCGATAGAACTATAGGAAACAATTCCCATAACTCTTCAAGAGACATATCTGACAGCGGTTTAGACATACTGTTAAGAAGTCGATTTCTGTCGCAAAAATACGAAAAATATATTTATCGTATCATTATTCGTTATCTGGTATTTATTAAACAGCATTTACAATAAATGGATATTGTATCTACATGTGCTGTTTCTACTCTTTATTTAGCTCCAATGCTTTATTTACAAGTCGTTTTCCCATTTCAAAACACTGTTGTTTATCAATGGGGAATTGAGTCTCATGTTGTTGCATCTTTTCCTCCGGATCAAAAAGATTAGCCTCCATCTTTGAATAATCTTTAAATTGCAGTGTGTTATATGAATTATACTGTTCTGCATAACCCAGAATGAATTCCAGTGTGTTTCTCGTCGTGCCAAGAGAAATATTATAACCGTTTGAGTTATAGTAATCCTCACTTGAATTCATGGTAAAGATAATACCAGCCGGAATAATCCTTTTGCCAAGCTTCCGCTTGATTTGTCCGTTTTCTACCTGATATGAAGTCAGGGGATAAAGAAGTCGCTCAATGAAAGATCGTAACATACCAGAAGGATATCCGAAGAAATTAGGAGACCCCATAACGATAGCATCTGCCGAAAGAGCTTTCTCCAGGATTGGACGAAGATTATCACGGATCGCACATAGTCCACCGGTATCTATACCTTTACGTTTACAAGCAAAGCATTCAAGGCATCCTTTGATAGGTTCTGCATACAGTTCGATAAGCTCTGTTTCCGCTCCGGCTGAAGCCGCGCCTTCAAGAGCGGTCTTTACAAGTGTGTCAGTATTCCAGTTTTTTCTTGCAGCTCCGTTTATTCCTATTACTTTCATGTGTAATCTTTTATGGGTATCTTAATTTTATAATAAATTGCTTTTAAGCCAATTGACGACTATGTCGATTGTGTGTTCGGGGGTAGTATTATAGGAGTGATCTTCTCCAGGTATAAGTTGGATACTACTGTTAGTCAATACTGAATGGTATCGCTCTGCGTAGGTATATGGAACTACTACGTCAGCCATACCATTGATCACGAGAGCCGGTCCGGAATAATTTGCGGCAGTCTCATATATGGGTAGAGTCATTGCAGATTGAATATAAGGACGTCCGATTGTTTTGCCGCCGCCTACAGTGTAGCTATTTTCATATAGATGCCATGGATCGAAATGTCCGCCATGTGTCATGCCACGCAATGCATCGTCGCGTAAGACAGCGGCAGCCGACAGCAATACCTCACATTCAATTTGTGGAAAGCCACAACGTCCGGCTACCATTGAAGTCACAACACCACCTTGTGAGTGTCCTAAAAGAGAGATATTTTTTGTGACTGATAATTGTTGTGCATATGCTATTACATTGATTAAATCATCAATCTCGTTTGTAACAGTCATATCTTCAAATTTGCCTTCACTTTGTCCGCAACCATTGAAGTCGAAGCGTATCACCCCAATGCCGGTTTGATTTAAACTCTTCAAAAGTGGGTCAAAGAGATGAAATGACATATCTCCTCCGAAACCATGAGAAAATATCACAATTGGACACTTCTCATTCATTTGCAATGGCGGTAGTGAGATTCTGGCTGCTAACTTGCCTTGCGATCCGTCGATGTAAAATAATGTGTTATTGGTCGGGGTGTGATGTATTCGTTGGGAATTATTCATAATTGCAATATTGTTATGCTTTGATCTTTACAAGCATTACTTTTGAATCTGCCAAAGCAACCACACTATGTGGTACGCCCTCTCCAATTAGTATGAAATTACCGGCATTTATAGTGTGAGGTTTGTCGATCATTGTAAATTGAATTGATCCATCGATTACGTTTACCATTAGTTCTGTCGGGGCAAGATGTTCGGCAAGTTTCTGTCCGGCTTTCAAAGCAAGCAAAACGACACCTCCATTATTGTTTTCAAAAATACGATGGAACTGTGCGTGATCTTCAGAAGCGGAAATCTGCTCGGTGAGTGAATGTACTTCACCAAATTTATATTCTGTTTTTAGCATAGTAAATATGATTATTTTCGTGAACATTAAAGGAAGATAGAATATTCCTTTTTGATTTAAAGAACATCTTTTTCAGGAAGTTTGTTCAGATAAAAAGAGTCTATGAGCCATATGCACCTGAAGATGTCTTCAGTATATACCGTGAGTTCGACATAAAAATTCCTTCCCAAATAGAGCTAATACAAAAGAAGCAGATTATTTCGTTGGGTGCTTCGCGATAAAAACGCCATCTATGTGGTGTCATGTGGCGCTATCTTTGCGCCATCATGACACCACAACTGTACTACATTCCCCGATTCCATCTGCGCGAGCGCCGTTACGTCCGTCCCGACTACGCCCGCGCATTCCGTCTGTGGTACGACCGCCATCGTCGCCAGTGGTGGCTCCCCGCGCTCACACCCTCCGATCTCCGGCTCATCTCCGCGTGGGAGCAACGCCGGTGCGACCGCCGTCAGAT
>CAZOCO010000013.1:545-26421 GCA_964578325.1 uncultured Muribaculum sp. | reverse complement strand
AAGGACGGCTCCATTTTTGTTGGGATAGGTTGGGAACGTTAAGTTAGTGACATTGCCATGCATGGCGTCCCTACCAACCTACTACACAACGTATTACGTAGCATACATTGCTATCACCGACACACCTGCCCGTGGGGATGCACCACGGTGCATCCTCCCCCCCCTGCACACCAACAAAGGATGTTCCATGGAACATCCCTACCACTCAACGCGTTACATCCCCTTGCGGACGTGGACGCCTCATTTTTTTTAGGTTGACCAAATTTTGCAACGATAACTTTTGTCCTATCTAAAGATATTTTATACTTTTGCGATTATGAACAATCCAGAGCTCATTCCCAACCGCGGCAATTGGCAAAAGCTTCTCACATACAAGAAAGCCAATATTATTTTCCGGCTTACATATTTCTTTTGTGAGAAGTTCATGACGCGAAGCGACCGCACCGTCGATCAGATGGTTCAGGCAGCCCGTTCAGGCAAACAAAATATCATAGAAGGGTCAATGGCTTCCGGAACATCGGCAAAAACAGAAATAAAGCTTATCAATGTAGCAAAAGCCTCTCTGACGGAGCTACTTGAAGACTACACCGACTTTCTCGCAACACGAGGATACAGGCTCTGGCCTGAAAACTCTGCCGAAAACATTGCCATGCGCAATTTAAGCCGGAGCAACGACGATCCGGAGTACTTTATCAACCTCGCATCAACACGTTCAGCAGAAACAGTTGCCAACATGACAATCGTGTTGCTCCGACAGACAGACTATCTTCTCTATCGACAGCTACAGCGACTGGCTCACGATTTTGAGCAAAACGGCGGTTTCACCGAACGCATGTATACCATCCGCAAAAACAACCGCGGCTACTAACCACCATCCCATCCTCTACTAAAGACATTAGAGTCCCTAGTGACCCTAGAATCATTAGTGCCCTCTTACGTTGACCGGATTGATGACTCACGCGCCATCCTCCAATAGCCTTTATAAACCTCTAAACTTTTACTTGAGCAGGACTTTGGTGGTGGTGGAGCCTTGGCGGCGGATGTAGAGCCCTGATGATGGGTTGTCGACGCGCACTCCCTGCAGGGTGTAGTATTCCACGGGGGCATCAGCGTCGGCTTCGATACTCTCTACTCCAGACGATGCTTTCGTCACGATGTAGAAGTCAAGCGAATTGACCCCTGCCGGTGGTGTCATGGCAAGCGATCCGACGTATTCGCTGATAAACTTACCGTCGCCAAACACCTGAATACCGTAACCCGGACCGACGGCAAGACGTATCTCGCGTCCGGTAAACCACTGACCGCTGAAACGCGGCTGTGTGAGCGTGTAGCCCTGAAGAACGACAGGAGCAGTGCAGTCGCCACGATACACCTTCATATACACACGATCGCCCAGACCGTAGCGCGACTGCAACATAGAATACATGCGCACACTGCGCGACACAGCCCAGTCGTTGGCCATAAAGCGCGTACCCCCCGGAAACGCTCCGATATAGTCGGCATCCATCAGTCGGGCGGCACGCTCGGGAGTGAAATATCGTGACAGATGGCGCGGATATTCATCTAAAATCTCATCGACCATAGACTCGGCCATAGACTTCACCGATGCCGGCTGCAACATATCGCCCATACACACCAACATACGGTCGATAAAAAGGTCGCGCGCTTCGGGCAGCTCGGCGTAAAACAGGCGAAACAGCCTGTGACGCGCAGGGTTGGCCTCATACATCGTCTCGGCATAGTCGTAGTAGTCGCCACGCAGCGACATGTCGAGATCGAGAGTATTGGCAAACAGGTCGATATCCTTGAGCAGCCATCGCCAGCGACCACCGTCGGCTGTCGGGCGCCAACATACTATATTATTGTTGAAAAAATCGCGGTTGCCGCCATACCAGTGTATCACGAGCTGGTCGATGAAATTGTCGACATCCATACGCTCGCGCAACCCGTCGAGAGTCACGTCAGGACTGTTGTACCACTGCTGAAACTCGTCGAAAGCATCCATCGATCCGGCCTTCACCTCGTTCCAGTTCTCGATCATGTCGATATCCTCCAGTTCGTCGCCCGCCTCGTCGGTATAGTTCGACGCCACATAGTCTTCGTTGGATCGTTCGCGAAGATCGCCTATACCCATATACCGGCCGTTGAGATAGTAAATACATGGAGAATACGCCTGCCAGTCGACAGCGCTGTTTCCTCGGGCTATCAGCGTCTGTGCAAGAGCATCGTTAATGCGGGTCGTGAGAAACATATTGCCGCCGTTGCGTATAACAAACGACTGCGCCTTCTCTACTCCGGGCTTGTCGGGCCAGAAGTCCGACGTATCGTAGCGCTTTGTGCCAAAGCGTTTGTTGGCATACACCGTAAGCGACTTCTGATCGTAGCATCGCGTCCATCCGCCATGAATGCGAGTCTCGCCGAGCTGGTTGACCATAGGGCGGTGATCACCGGCCGAGAAATACTCAACATTGACCGGACGGCGCCACTTATAGTTCCAGTTGGAAAACGCAAAGTCGAAGTCGGTCAGCTCATAGGAAAACGGCTTGCCGGAGTATATACCGCGCGACTCATCATAAAAATCGTCGGGGTCGCCCACCAGCGACACTACGCGCATATCGCTCGGAGCGGCGAGATATATGTACGACCTCACATCGGAACGCAGCGGCAACCGGCCTCCACCGAGCAATCGCGCACGCACTACCGTGGTGGCTACTACAGGCATACTCCACTCGCTGCCTGCAACCGCATCGGTGAGCTGCGGCTCGCGACCGTCGGTAGTGACACACAACACCGCGTCGTCGGCAGCATCGGCGGGCATACTCACCGTGAGCGTAAACGCATCGCTACCGGCCACCGACACAAAACTGTCGTGACTGAACAGCGGCGACGGATGCACATCGTCGGCACTTTTACACGTGCCTGCCGTAGTAGTGTTTGACTCGCCCGGAGTAGCCGTAACCATATAGCGCCATTCAGCGCCACCGTCGACAGTGCGCCCGTAGGCCACACCGGGCGCCGGCATCTTCTTCAGCCCCGTCAGCGAGTCGGCGAGGCGCCCGGCGGCATCGTAGAGATACACCGCGCCACCCTTTCCCGATTCAAGGCGAAACGTAGTGTGAAGACCTCCTGCATCGCTTTTGTCGCAATATACAAGCAGATATCGTCCGGGAGCGAGCGACGTCCCGGAAGGCAACGCGTAGCACGACGACAGTTTTTCCTTCACTCCGACACGCCATCCCGACAGATCCACGGCCTGATCTCCGTCGTTGTAAAGCTCGATCCAGGAGTCGGGATATTCATGATCGACATAGACACAGTCGATATTCGACTGCATTATCTCATTGATTACCACCGCAGCTGCGGCTTCATATCCGGCGCCACACACCATAGCGGCCACTGCACCGGACAATATATATTTCTTCAACATTTCGTAGCTCTTTTACCTAATAAACTACAAATTAACGAATTTATTTCCATTCAGGCAATACTCTTGACAATGTCGCCGCAATTGATTAACTTTGCATACAGATGGCACATTGTGTACCATCGCAAACATATAGCAAAACGATGAAACTTATATACAACACACTCCGACTGTTTATCGCCTCCGTAGTGCTGTGGCTCACGGCTCCCGCCGCCACCGCCACCGAGACACCTTTTGAATATCCCGTAGCACCCGATTCCATCGAATCGTTTCAGGAACGTACCTCCTACGTCATGACCCACTTCTGGGACAAAGCCGACTTCAAGAAACTTGCCGCCGACACAGCCGCCCTGCGTGTGGCCGTGGCCGACTTCATCGACTTCGTACCATATGCCCACGCCGATACCGTGCGCCACTCCATACAACACTTTTTGTCGCACTACGCCGGTCAGCCCGCCACGCTGCTCCACATCGTACGCACAGCCGAAGCCAGCCTCGTAGGTCCCGACGCCGACTTCTGGAGCGAACCGACATATATGCTGTTTCTGCGCCAGGTGTTGGCCGACAAAAAAGTAAAATCGAAAGACAAGGAGCCGCTGATGGCGCAGATAAAGAAATTCAACTCTTCATCGCCAGGCACTATCATACAGAACTTCGACTACACTACACGCCATGGCGCCCGGCACAACCTCTACGAACAGAGCGCACCGGTGAAGATTCTGCTGCTTGAACCGGCCGACTGCAGCGACTGTTCGCTTAACCGGCTGCGCCTGCAAGCGGACATTGCCACCGGACAGCTTGTCAAAGACAATCAGTTGAAGATACTTCTCATACGCCCCGGCAAACAAGACAAGGCATGGGACAGCGCTATGGAAAGCCTTCCCTTCCAGTGGGAAGTAGGATCGTCGGAAAACATATCCGACCTTGTAGATACCCGGCGCCTGCCTTACAACTACATTCTCGACGCCGACAACAAGATATTGATGCGCAACCTGACCGTCGATCAGATCCTCAACCTCACCGCCTCTCTCTACAGGGAAAAATAACGACCCATCTACCTCATTCACCAACCAAGAGCAACAATGAAGACCATTCTCGAAAAATTGTTTCTGCGATTTACAGGCTATACCTATTCCAATCTGTCGAGACTTTTCATGCGACTGTTTGTAGGCATCATGTTTCTGCAGTTCGGAGTGCGGCATCTCGTCAACTTCGATATCATGTCGGGCTCTTTCCCGGCTGTGATGGGTATGGATTCCGAAACCTCGCTCATCGTCATGATACTCATCGAAACAGTGTGCTCGCTGTTTATCATGGCCGGATTCCTGACGAGGCTGGCTACCATCCCCCCTATCATATCAATGATAGTAGCAGAATACTATATCATCCACGACCTGATGCCCGGAATCGACATGGCAATGCTCACATCGACCATGCCGGGCTATCTGCCGCTGATGTTTATCGGCATATACTGCTATATCCTCATGGCCGGCCCCGGAAAGATTTCGGCCGACTATCTCATCACCATCTACATCATGGAGCGTCACGGCCGCGATCTGTCTGACTCTACCGAACTACAGGATGCCTGACAAAATGAAGATAGCCGTATTAATATCAGGCGGAGTCGACAGCGCCGTAGCCGTAGACCGCCTTGTCAGAGAGGGTCACGACCTGCATCTGTTTTACATCCGTATAGGTCTCGACACGTCGCAAGGTGGCGAGTGTGCAGCCGAAGAAGACATAGAGATGTGCCGTCTCATAGCCCGCCGCTACAATCTGCCGTTTGACGAAGTATCGCTCCACGAGGAATACTGGGATCATGTGATGGAATACGCGCTGCGCACAGTGCGCGAAGGCCTCACACCCAACCCCGACATGATGTGCAACAAAATGATAAAATTCGGGTTCTTTGAAGAACGCTGGGGCCACGAATTCGATCTTACCGCCACCGGTCACTATGCCACAACCCGGGTGGTCGACGGAGTGAAATATCTCGCTACGGCTGTAGACCTGGTGAAAGATCAGACCGACTTTCTGGCCCAGATCACCTATCCGCAGCTGCAGCATCTGATATTTCCCATCGGCGACATGCCGAAAGCTGATGTACGCCAGGCCGCTCTTGACGCCCATCTGCCCAACGCCACCCGCAAAGACAGCCAGGGAATATGCTTTCTCGGAAAAATCAACTACAACGATTTTCTTGAACGCCACCTGGGCACACGACGTGGCCCCATCATCGAACTTGAGACCGGGCGCAAACTCGGCGAGCACCGCGGATTCTGGTTTCACACCATTGGCCAGCGCAAAGGTCTCGGATTGAGCGGAGGCCCGTGGTATGTCGTAAAGAAGAATATCCACGACAACGTGGTCTACGTAAGCCAGGGCTACGGCACACAGCGCCAGTACGGAAATCTGCTGCCGCTTACCGAGATGCACTTCATTTCAGGCAATCCGTGGCCCGATGCATGCGACAAGGTGGAGATCATGTTTAAAAACCGCCATATGCCAGAGTTTCTTAAGGCGCGTCTCACTCGCACTGTCGATGCCGACGGACAGACGGGCTACATCATTGAGTCGGAACGACCCGTCCAGGGAATCGCACCGGGCCAGTTCGCAGTAATTTACGACCGCGACGCCAACCTGTGCTACGGCAGCGGAGTCATCACCGGAGAAAATGTAGTACTATAGCCATGGCCTCGCAACAACGCATACCACTAAAGGTGATGGGACTCTCATACACCCAAATACAGCAGGGAGCCTACGCGCTGATACTCCAGCAGGTGGGCGGCCCGTATCGCATACCGGTAGTTATCGGAGCCGCCGAAGCCCAGTCGATAGCCGTAAGGATGGAACACATCGTGCCTCCACGGCCACTGACCCACGACCTGTTTACATCGTTTGCCCACGCTTTCGGCATAAAGATGACTGAAGTATTCATCTACAAGTTTGAAGACGGTATATTTTCGTCAGAACTGACATTCTCCGACGGCGACCGCACGGTAAGCCTCGACGCGCGCACATCCGATGCGATAGCTATCGCCATGCGCACTCACGCACCGATATTCACCACACCCGACATTCTGCACGAAACAGGATTCATTATTGAGGACGACCCCAACAATATCCCTGCCGACGCAGCGGAAACCGACAGTGCCGATATGTATGCCAGCGATGAGCCACGTCTCGAAAACTACACAATAGAAGAGCTCGAACGTACGCTAAAACGCCTTATTTCCGAAGAAAACTATGAGGAAGCCGCAAAAGTTTCCGACATCATAAAGAAAAAACGTGCCGACAGGCAATAACCAACCATAAATCAGACACCAGTCATCAATCACTCATGAACTCCACAAAAATCAAGCTTTCGGCCCTGAACTTTCTGCAGTTCGCCATATGGGGCAGCTACCTGACATGTCTCGGGCAATTTCTCTTCGCCGCCGGACAAGGTTCCAGCATACCTCTTTACTACGCCGTACAAGGCTTTGTGTCAATTTTCATGCCGGCCCTTGTAGGCGTCGTCGCCGACAAGTGGATGCCGGCACAACGTCTGCTCGGCCTATGCCATCTGCTGGCCGCCGCATTCATGCTTCTGGCATGGAACTATGCCCACACCCATGCCGTAGTGGAATTTGCACCATTTTTCACCTTATACACGTTGAGCGTGGCGTTCTATATGCCCACTATCGCGCTCAACAATTCAGTGTCGTTCTACGTGCTGAAAAGCCGCGGCCTCGACACCGTAAAAGACTTCCCGCCCATACGTGTACTCGGCACCGTGGGCTTCATCGCCGCCATGTGGTTTGTCAACAGCGCCTATGTTGCCGACGGACACTTCGGCATGACACTATCGGGTACCGATGCATATTCGGCCATGCGTCTGCAGTATACCGACGGACAGTTGCTTGTATGCGCCATACTCGGAGTCGTCACCGCATTGTATGCATGCTCGATGCCCAACGTACCGGTAGCTCCAAAATCACAGACAAAAGGCAAAGGCATATTGTCGATACTCGGTCTTGATGCTTTCCATCTCTTCCGCGACTCGCGTATGTTTGTATTCTTTATCTTCTCACTGCTGCTCGGTGTGGCACTCCAGATCACCAACGGCTATGCCACTCCGTTTATCACCAGCTTTAAGAGCATACCGGAATATGCCGATACGTTCGGAGCCAATAACGCCACTCTGCTCACATCAATATCGCAGATTTCTGAAGCATTCTGCATTCTGCTCATACCATTCTTCCTCCGCCGGTTCGGCATAAAGAAAGTAATGCTCATAGCAATGGGAGCATGGGTACTCCGTTTCGGATTTTTCGGTATCGGCAACCCCGGCGACGGGCTCTGGTTGCTTATACTCTCGATGATTGTATACGGTGTGGCATTCGACTTCTTCAACGTATCCGGAGCATTATTTGTAGAACAGGAAACCCACGACTCTATAAAGGCTTCGGCCCAGGGACTCTTCATGCTTATGACCAACGGTCTGGGGGCATCGATAGGCATGCTGCTTGCCGGAGCTGTAGTAAACCATTACGTCACCGACAATCCCGCCGGAGCCGACTGGAGCACTGCATGGCTTATATTCGCTGCTTACGCCCTGATTGTCGCCGTAAGCTTCAATTTCATCTTTAAATACAATCACAAGCCCAAAGCATGATACAATATTTCGCACCCGACATCACTACTACCGTCGCCCTACCCGAGGACGAAGCACGCCACTGCATGCGTGTTTGCCGTACGCCTGTGGGTGGAACGGCCGTTGTGGTAGACGGGTGTGGCAACCGCTACACCGTGCGACTACTGTCTGACGATCCGCGACACGCCGATGTCGAGATAATCGAGTCGGAATCTGTAGCCCCGCAGTGGAACGGAAGAATCACCGTAGGCGTTGCCCCTACGAAAAATATCGACCGGATAGAATGGCTGCTTGAAAAACTGACAGAAGTCGGCATAGACCGATTTATTCCGGTGTTGTGCGATCATTCAGAGCGCAAGGTCGTAAAGACCGACCGACTGATACGCATAGCCGTTTCGGCCATGAAACAGTCGCTCAAGGCTACGCTGCCCGAAATTGGCGAAATGACCGATATCCGCCGGTTTATCAACGATACCGCCGACATACCGCAGCGATTCATAGCATACTGCGACGACAACATTCCGCGTAGGTTGCTCGCACAGGTTTACAACCCTGGCGACAGCGATACAGCCATATTGATAGGCCCCGAAGGAGATTTTTCTCCACGCGAGGTAAAAATGGCTCTTGATGCCGGATTTGTTCCTGTCAGCCTTGGCCCGTGCCGTCTGCGAACAGAGACAGCCGCCCTGTCGGCCGTCGAGACTTTCCATATTTTAAATCTGAAAAACAATGCTTAACTACCTCAACTCATCGTCAAGCCGAAACTTCTTCCTGCTCGCAGGCCCATGCGTCATCGAAGGAGAAGATATGGCAATGGATATCGCCGAACACATTTGCAATGTGGCTTCACGGCTCAACATACCCTACGTATTCAAAGGCTCATACCGCAAGGCCAACCGTTCGCGTATCGATTCATTCACCGGCATTGGCGACGAAAAAGCGTTGAAAATACTGCGACGTGTCCACGACACATTCAACATCCCCGTCGTGACCGATATACATAATGCCGACGAAGCAGCCATGGCCGCTGAATATGTCGACATACTACAGATACCTGCATTCCTGTGCCGACAGACCGATCTGCTCGTGGCGGCAGCAAAAACCGGTCGCATGGTCAACATCAAAAAAGGTCAGTTCCTTTCGCCCGAAGCGATGGAGCATGCCGTGACAAAAGTGCGCGACGCCGGCAACAACAATGTCGCTATTACCGAACGTGGCACATCGTTTGGTTATCAGGATCTGATTGTGGACTATCGCGGCATTCCAACCATGCAGAAGTTCGGCTGTCCGGTAATTCTCGACACGACCCACTCCCTGCAACAACCCAACCAGATGTCGGGAGTCACTGGCGGACGACCCGATCTGATCGACACTATAGCTGCAGCAGGTATAGCCGTCGGTGCCGACGGTCTGTTTATAGAAACACACCGCAATCCGGCGGCAGCAAAAAGCGACGGAGCCAACATGTTGCCGCTCGACCGCCTGGAAGCGCTGCTCACCCGGCTGTCGCGCATACGCCAGGCCGTAATCTGAAACTTAACATACATCAATTAATCAATATCTATTTTATCACATGAAAAAATCTTTCTTTCTTGTAATGACAGCACTGTTGCTATCTGTCTACGGTTCTTTCGCACAGAAACGCGACGGTCTTGCACTAACACCACCTATGGGTTGGAGCAGCTGGAACAAATTTGCTACAGAAATCGATGAAGAAAAAATCAAAGGTATCGTAGATGCACTCGTCGAAACCGGACTTCGCGACTGCGGATATGTATACGTCAATCTCGACGACGCATGGCATGGCGAACGCGACTCACTCGGATTTATTCAGGGCGATCCTGTCAAATTCCCTTCAGGAATGAAAGCTCTTGGTGACTATATCCACTCAAAAGGACTGAAATACGGTATTTACAGTGATGCCGGATACCAGACATGCGCACTCTATCCCGGATCGCGCGGCCATGAATTTCAAGATGCACAGCAGTATGCCAACTGGGGTGTGGATTATCTTAAATTCGACTGGTTCCGCCAGGATATAGTTCTCGCCGAAGGTGCCTACGAACTTATGCGCGACGCTCTGTATGCAACCGGTCGTCCTATCGTCTTCTCTATATGCGAATGGGGTGAAAATCATCCGAAAAAATGGGCTCCACGTATCGGTCATCTGTGGCGTACAGGCGGTGATATAGGTGCTTACTGGGATGTTTCACCATGTCACGAATGGCCCATCCTCAAAGTCATCGAAAACAATATGCGTAGCCGCGATTATGCCGGACCCGACCATTGGGCAGATCCCGACATGCTTGAAGTCGGTAACCGCGAACTCACCGAAGGACAGAACCGCGCACACTTCTCTATGTGGTGTATAATGGCTTCTCCTCTCATTCTCGGAAATGACCTCCGCGAAGTCGACGAGAAAACCCTCAACATACTGAAAAACCGCGAAGCCATCGCTATCGACCAGGATTCACTTGGCATTATGGGTAAGCGGGTGAAAAATGAGAATGGTATCCAGTATTGGTTCAAACCGCTCATGAACGGTGACTGGGCTGTATGTCTGCTCAACGTTAACAAAGTTCCCGCACAGGTCGATATCGACTGGAATGATTTTGACTTCTACGATGAACTGTCAAAACGCGCGACATCGTTCAACGAAGCCACATATACCGTACGCAACATCTGGGCCGGCAAAAACGAAGGCAAAACCGACAAGCCCCGCTCTATTACTATCCCTGCCGAAGACTGCGTGCTATATCGTCTGATACGATAAACTTTACGCGTAATGGTAACCGCAGCTGTTCGTAAACTCGTTGCCTCGCTCGGTCAGGCTAAATACCGCCGCGAAACGGGGCTATTTGTAGCCGAAGGTACAAAGTGCGTACTCGATACCTTCGGCCACTTCGACTGCGTGTACCTCATTGCTACTGAAAATTGGATAAAAACCCACGCCGGCGAAATTGCCTCTGTCACACCGACAGAGGCAAACCGCGCCGACATGGAACGTATGACCCACTTATCTACCGCTCCCGACGTAATAGCCGTATATCGCATTCCTGAACATTCAGTTTCGCCTCAACAACTGTGCGGCAAGCTGTCGCTGGCACTCGACCGGATTCAGGATCCCGGTAATCTCGGTACCATAATCCGTCTGGCCGACTGGTTTGGAATCCATGACATCGTATGCTCGCCCGACACTGTAGATCTGTATAATCCAAAAGTCGTACAGGCAACCATGGGTGCGATAGCACGTGTAAGAGTATCATATGCTCCGCTGCCTCAACTGCTTACCGCCATGCGCGATACAGGAGAACACATTTACGGCACATTTCTCGACGGAACAGACATATATGCCGAGCACCTTTCATCTCACGGCATAATAGTGATGGGGAATGAAGGCTCCGGAATATCAGATGCCGTAGCTGCGACTGTTGATCGGAGACTTTTAATTCCATCGTATCCGGCCGGAGTTACTACAATTGAATCTCTAAACGTGGCCATAGCCACAGCTATCACTGTTGCCGAATTCCGTCGGCAGTCACTATGAGCAACAAACCTACAAAAACCGTATGGTTCTGCAGCAACTGCGGCACCGAATCGTCTAAATGGATAGGGCGATGTCCGGCGTGCGGGGAGTGGAATACCATGGTGGAAGAACGCCGTGTCACCGGCAGTCACCATTCAAAGACACTTTCTCCTGGCGGACAGATATCACTACCTCCCACCCCGATATCTGCAATCGAGGCCGTCGACGAACAGCGTATCAAAATGCCGTCGAAAGAACTCAACAGGGTACTCGGCGGCGGTTTGGTAGCCGGATCTCTCGTGCTGATAGGCGGGGAGCCGGGTATAGGCAAGTCGACACTTGTTCTACAGAATATTCTGTCGATACGAGGCCGCAAAATACTCTATGTGTCAGGCGAGGAGTCGGCGACACAACTCAAGATGCGTGCCGACCGGATAGGCCGGTTAAGCGACAACTGCTACATTGTATGTGACACATCGCTCGAATCAATACTCAATCACATTGATACTCTTCAGCCCGAACTTCTCGTCGTAGATTCCATCCAGACTATAGCGTCAGATGCCATAGAATCTTCGGCCGGAAGCGTCAGCCAAGTTCGCGAATGCGCAGCACAACTGCTACGCTACGCCAAATCATCGGGCACACCGGTACTGCTTATCGGACACATCAACAAAGAAGGTTCCATTGCTGGCCCAAAAGTACTCGAACACATAGTCGACGCTGTACTACAGTTTGAAGGCGACCGACACTACATGTACCGTATACTCCGTTCAATTAAAAACCGCTTCGGCAGCACATCCGAACTTGGCATATATGAAATGGTAGAACGTGGTCTACGCGAAGTAACCAATCCTTCCGAACTGCTATTGTCAACTTCATCTCCCGACCAGGCTGAACTATCCGGAACCGCCATCGGCGTAACCCTCGAAGGGATACGTCCATTCCTCATTGAAGCACAAGCCCTTGTGTCTTCAGCAGCCTATGGCACCCCGCAACGCTCTGTCACCGGTTTTGACGGGAAACGCATGAACATGCTGCTGGCGGTTCTTGAAAAACGTGTAGGTTTCAAGCTAATACAAAAAGACGTATTCCTAAACATTGCCGGCGGCCTTAAGGTCAATGACCCGGCACTCGATCTTGCTGTAATTTGTGCCATACTGTCGTCCAACGTCGATATGGCGATTCCTCGCGATACATGCATGACCGGAGAAGTAGGCCTATCAGGCGAAATCAGACCGGTCACACGCATAGAGCAGCGTGTACTTGAAGCCGAAAAACTCGGATTTTCCTCCATTATCATACCAAAAGGCAATCTGAAAGGCTTCAATACATCAAAACTCAACATCAAAATACACGAAGTGTCAAAAGTCGAAGAAGCCTTCCGCGCCCTCTTTGGCTAACCTGACAACATCACTCCTTACAGGAACACGATTTATTCTTTAATGAGATCAAAAGCTATTAAGTCATCATCAGTAGTAACCAGGTCCTCAAACATCACTCTTGAGAAAGTCATATCTGAAATCAGACATGACAACAATTTTGATGCCGATGCCTTGACATCTATCGATTTATTCTCCGGGTGCGGAGGTCTCACCAAAGGCCTGTCAATGGCCGGAATAAAATCGATTTTTGCCTCTGATATTGACGAAAACTGCGAAAAAACCTTCAAACGCAACTTTCCCGGTGTACCGTTCATATGTAAAGACATATCAGACATTACAAAAGAGGAAGTAGATCTTTGCCTAAACGGAGTAAATCCGGATATTATAGTAGGCGGCCCTCCATGCCAGGGATTCAGCCTTGCCAATAAACGACGAAAC
Organism: uncultured Muribaculum sp.; assembly: GCA_964578325.1. Classification (GTDB taxonomy): domain Bacteria; phylum Bacteroidota; class Bacteroidia; order Bacteroidales; family Muribaculaceae; genus Muribaculum. The sequence continues at coordinate 13,015 of CAZOCO010000013.1, read as the reverse complement.
AAAGTTGCAGATGATCCACGCAACAGGCTGTTTTATGGATTTGTAAAATTCATAAACTGGTACTCTCCGCGTCTGTTCGTAATGGAAAATGTAAAGGGCATCCTCTCTATGAAGAACGGCGAGGTCATGCAGACAATCATCAACGAGTTCAGTAATGCCGGAAACTTTGGCGGGTACAATGTTACGTATAAAACTCTGCTTGCGTCAGACTACGGTGTACCACAAAACCGTGAACGCGTCATCATCATTGGTACACGAAATGACCTCAACATCATACCACGGCTACCCGAGCCGATTCCCGAGATTCACAAAGTAACGGTTGACGAAGCTCTTTCCGATCTTCCACCAATACAGGCATGCCAGGGATGTGATCTCATGACCTATGCTACCGAACCACAAAACGAATATCAACGCAGTATGCGCAACAACATGCATTATGTTCTCAACCACATTGCCATGCGCCATACTCCACGACTTATCGAGCGTTTCAGAGCAATAAAACCCGGACAATCACTCGTTGATGTATGGGAAACTCATGGAGCAGTAAAAAGAGGTGCGCCAAGCGAAAAGTCAAACATAAAATTCAGCCAGAACAACCAGCGGCTTCACGGTGACATGCCGGCACCGACAATAGCGGCATCTTTCCAATCAAATTTTATTCACCCTCACCTCGACCGCAACTTTACTGCCCGCGAAGGAGCCAGACTGCAATCATTTCCCGATGACTTTGTATTTGAAGGAATGCGTACAAAAATGAGTTGGGAAAAAGGATTAAGCCAGTACCAGCAGATTGGCAACGCTGTTCCTGTACTTATGGCTAAAGCCATCGGAGAATGTATCATCAAATTATTATACGGCAATGGATAAAGACAATCCGGATTTACAATACATAGCACAACAAAAAGGTCTGCATCCACAGTTGAGCCATGCTTCAAACATTATCTTACAAAACCGTAAAAATGATCTGACAGCTCAACAACGAACATTTCTGGATGTTCTAATACCTCAATATGCGAGCTACTTAAGAGCTATGCTTTCTGAAAATGCTTCTGACCAGCCATCGATTGTACGTAGAGTCGGGCATCTAAATACGTATTATAATTATATACATAATAATGGTTATGACAGAATTTTCCCAAGTACCGGCAAGTTCAGACCCACCATACTTGAAGAATTCATGTATCTTCTGTTCAAGAGCTATATTGAAGATTTAAAGTCCAGATTAGACCCTCACGACCTCCTCAAGAGCGGGTTTGTAAAAGCATACTCAAATATATATTTCAACTCAGACGATATAAACGGTTTCATCAATTCGCCACAAATAGGTGTAAACACAAAAGATCAGGATTATGCCATATACAGATCTTTTGATATTACTATCAACGGTCAACCTACCATAACAATAAATATACCGTGTGTAGCGATAGAAGTCAAGACATATATTGATAAAACTATGCTTGACTCCATAATTGCCACTGCAGAGAAAATCAAATCAGGAAATCCTCATTCCCGTTTTGTTGCCGTGGCAGAAACATACGATGTCCGTCTGAGTGTAGACCCGGCCTATTCCCGTATAGATCAGATATATATTCTGCGCAAAAGTAGACGAGGCGCACAGTGGAACGACATTGACGCATCAGTCGTGTGGCGTCTATACAACGAAACAGTATCGCACTTAAGTCAAGTATGGGCGAATATATCGGTTAAATTAAATAATGACGGTGTTATCATTTAATCATGACTTTGCTCTCGCCAATAAAATCCTCACTCATTCTGGTCGCTGTCTTGATTAGCTTTTCAAGTATCAAGGCCGATGTTGTCACGGACTATGCTACCGGTAAGTGTGGGCGAGAACTGATGACCGTAATCCACAACCGATGCCGTCCGACTACTGTGTCCGGAAATATTGATGATGCAAGCATGAAATCGCTTTTGGTAAAGCTGTATTCGGTCAATAGCGTAGAAGCTCTACCAGATTTCCTTGCCGACAATGCGACCATTGGCAATGCGGTTTTCCGCACCGACAATCACATATTATCATCGTGGTTTAACCGTAGCAATCCGGACTGTGACCTCGTAGCTGCCGATCTGTACAACATCTTTCCCACAACCTACGATCATCGCAATCAGCGACAGGAAATGCCACTGTTCGATAATTCCGACAATCGTTGCGGTAAAGGAGTAACTGCCGACGGAATGTATCAGGTATATCAGCCCGGATATCAGTGGAAAGGCGCTATAGCCCGCATGGCTCTATATGTAGCGGCAATATATGGCAAACCATCTGCGTGGCCAGGACACGGAGCTATCATCTTCAATGATTTTGAAGAATATCCACTCTTAAGCGAGCGTGCCATGGCACAGTTTTTGAAATGGCACGAAGCCTATCCGCCCGATGCCGACGAAAAACAGCGTGCACAGCTTATCTCATCTATTCAGGGCAATATAAATCCCTTCATTGCTCATCCAAATCTCGCCGTCCATATCTGGGGCGAAGATTCCGACAAGCCCTATCTGCCCAACACAAATCCATCCAATCCTGATGACCCGGAAGATCCCGGCAATCCTGACGATCCAACTATTCCCGACACAAAAATACCTCTCCACGCCATCTACGGGCAGGAAGAAACCATATATTTGTACTCTCCATTTATTACCGGTAATCCTGACTGGACTCTCGACGGACGTCCTATCGACAATACACCGATAAAAGCAAGCGACATCGGTGCCGGACAACATGAACTACGATTCACCAGTGCCACCCAGTCGGGCAAACTAATTATCAAAATCAATCCATGAATATTAGGCTCAATATCGTATCGATACTCTGTGCTACATCATTACTGGCAATAGTAAGCGGATGTTCCAGACATACGCCCGAACCAACGCACGGACATCTGCCCGACGACAATGACGATCCGACAGAAGAAGTCTACGACTTCACACCGGAATTGAGCGACGACGAAACCCGCTATACGTCCGACGATGGGCTACAACTGCGCTACAATCGCGGCGGGATACTGGTTATCAACGACAAAGAGTCCGGCTGCATTTCACTCATAGACCTGTCGTCGTCACATCAGATCGACTTCTATGCACCACAACCATTTTCCGAAGGTCAAATGGCCGGAGCAACACTGACAGTCGACGGACAAAAGGTCGAGACATCAGCTATAATATGTGAACACCTCACTGCTTCAGCTGCATGGATCTCAATTATTACCACCGACAACCACCGCGCAGTTCTTGTACTATGCTACGACAACTAACAATATACTTTTTTTATTAACTACTTATTTCACTACTTATTATGAACAAAAAACTTTATTTCAAAGCACTGGCATTTATCTGCTCTGCTGCATTAGGGCTTACATCATGCTCCGACGATGACGGACCGTCGGTCAACGCCATTGAAGTGGTTCAGCCTACAACCGGCGCAACCATAAGTGTTTCTCCTGCAGAAGCCAAGCCAGGCGAAACCGTAACAATAACAGCCACACTGCAGGAAAAATTCACCTTCAACGGTTGGACTGTAACCACCGCGACAAGCCAAATAGCTGTTGAAGATGCATCGGCACTTACCACTACATTTGTCATGCCAAATTCTCCTGTCACCGTTACGGCCGCTATACTTGCTCCAGGAGAACTTTATGGTCTTACAACAGTAGTAATCCCTGCCGGCACACGTTTACTCGGATCAAATCCCGACGAACCGAGTTACTATCGCGACGAAAAACTCCATGAAGTGACAATATCGAAAGACTTCTACATGAGTGCCTACGAAATCACCAACCAGCAGTATGCCGACTTCCTCAACGCCACAGGTGTTCTTCAAGATGGCGAAGGAGCCGTCCCCGGACAAACTGATACCGAAGTCCTCATCTACGACTCGACAACTCTCGATGGAGGTCGCTTCAATTTCGGTGTAAACTGGAACGGAACACAATGGATTGCAGCTGATGGATACGAAAACAACCCCGTCATCTACGTTACATGGTATGGTGCTACAGCCTATGCCGACTATGTAGGCGGTACACTTCCTACAGAAGCACAATGGGAATATGCTTGTCGTGGCGGACAGACCGAACAGCTTCCATTCGGCATCGGCGACGGCACCAAGATGGTAAAAGGCATGGCAGCTTTCTATATCTATGATTACTACGATCTCGCACAAGGCGGTCGTGTTGTCGACTCTTCTATCGAAGGCTACCTTTCATCGACCTATCCTGTCGGATCATTCGAGCCCAACGGCTATGGTCTCTACGACATGCACGGCAATGTGTATGAATGGTGCAGCGACTTCTACGGAAATTATCCCGACGAACCCACCGTCGATCCTACCGGTCCGGAATCGGGCTCACGCTACGTAGTGCGTGGCGGCGGATGGGTCAACTCCGGCCGCGAACTCCGCTCTGCCGTACGATGGGAATCACGTCCTACTACTAAACTTGAAAACTATGGTTTCCGCGTTGTTTTCTAACATGCAGTAACCCTTCTAAACTATTCTGCGGATGGTGATCCCGACGGTCACCATCCGTTTTATTTTCTCTCTTTCATGGCAATTTGCATTGACAGAAAAAAATTATTATCTTTGTCGCAGATATTTAGAGCAGATAATTGTTATACTATCTGACTATACGTTTCTGTTCTTCATTTTCAACTATAAAGATAAATGGATATCGCAACTACCGACACTCCGTCACAAGGCGACCAGCCTCCTCCGGTCGACACACACCATCGACCGTGGCCGTCTGTCATACACATACTTGTATACCGACGGCTTTCAATACTCAACATACCAAAATCCCAGCATTCATTAAATAATCATTCTTCCGGCAAATATACATTTTGTCGGGACAAGTCACTGTATCCAAACAATTACACCCGATAACACCGATGACACTACTTCTGGTATATCTGTTTTTGGCGCTTGCCGTGTCATTCATATGTAGTATTCTTGAAGCTACATTGCTTTCAACTCCGTCGTCATTCGCATCGATGAAAGAAGACGAAGGACACCCCAACGGCGCACGTCTCGTTCAGTTTAAAGAAAACATAGACCGCCCCATAGCATCCATCCTCTCCTTAAACACTATAGCCAACACCATAGGCGCGGCAGGCGTAGGTGCACAGGCCGTAAACGTATGGGGAGAAGCATACTTCGGTATAGTGTCGGCCATTCTTACGCTCCTCATTCTCGTATTTTCTGAAATAATCCCCAAAACGCTCGGAGCCACCTACTGGCGACAACTTGCTATGCCGGCCACATCGGTCATACGGGTAATGATGGTTATAACCTACCCGTTTGTGATGCTGTCGGAATACATCACACGCCTGTTTACATCTAACGACCACCAGCCATCGGTATCTCGCGAAGAATTGTCGGCCATGGTGTCTGATGCAGCCGAAGAGGGTGTGATTCCTGTCACCGAAAGTCAGGCCATACAAAGCTTTATCCATCTGGTCAATGTCAAGGCCGAGCAGATCATGACCCCTGACATCGTGGTAGCCATGGCCGACGAAAAACTCACGCTAAAAGAATTTTTTGCCAACGAAGAGTTCAAACCCTTCTCCCGCATACCTGTTTATGCCGAAAGCCGCGACTATATCACCGGCTATATTCTCAAGGACGAAGTATTGAGCAACCTTTCTGAAGACAAAGACAAAATGACTCTCTCTTCGCTCGTTCGCCCCATTCTGTCGTTTACTGAAGATGCATCGGTAAGCAATATATGGGAAATGATGGTGAAGAAAAAAGAGCACATCTCAATCATTGTCGACAACTACGGAGCTCTCCGTGGCATCGTCACACTGGAAGATGTCATTGAGACAATGCTGGGAGTAGAAATTATTGATGAGTTTGACACTGCTACCGACATGCAGGATGTCGCCATGAAAAAGGCGCAACGTATGCAGCACCGCCCACGTCGTGGACGTCAGCAGAGTCAATCGTGATGATATGGCTCGTTTGACAATATTGTAAAAGCTCTGTATAGCTGCTCTACAAAAAACAATCTCACCATTTCGTGAGAAAATGTCATACGCGACAGCGACACAAGTCCGTCGGCCCGATCATACATAGCTTGAGAAAATCCATAAGGCCCTCCGACTATGAAAACAAGCCGACGCGTTCCGGCAACCATTTTTTTCTCGACAAACACCGAAAATTCACGCGAAGTCAGTTCCCGTCCACGCTCATCAAGCAGTATCACGACATCGGCTGCCGATAATTGCGCCAGAAACGCCTGCCCTTCGGCATCCTTCTGCCTTGCCTCGGTCATTGATTTCGTAGCTTTTACGTCGGGAAGTACGCGCAATTCAAACGGCACATAGCGCATCAGCCTCGACACATACTGATCGATACCGCTACGCAGATATTCCGACGTAGTACGCCCGATCACCATCAACTCTATCTTCATGACATAGAATATTCTTTCAGCCGCAGATACGAATAGCCAAACCGTTCGGCAGCAGCCCGGTCAAGCTCCTCGCGGAACTGCGGAGCGGCAAGTGACACAAGCTTTCGGGCACGTTCAGGCAGCGAACAACCCGACAGATTGGCTATACCGTATTCCGTCACGATGTAGTGCGCCTGGAAGCGGGTAGTCACAATACCGGCGCCGTGTGTCAATATCGGCTTAATTTTATTTACACCCCGGGGAGTTGTCGACAACATAGCCGTAAACGAAGCGCCACCCTCCGAACGTGCCGCTCCCTGCACGAAATCCTGCTGGCCACCTACGCCCGAAAAGATCTTTGTTCCAATCGAGTCAGCGCATATCTGCCCGGTCAGATCTATTTCAAGGCATGAGTTTATTGCCATCACTTTAGGATTCTGCGATATGATAAATGGGTCGTTTACCCACGACACATCCCTGAATACTATGTCGGGATTATAATCCATATAGTCGTAAAGGCGTTTACCACCTATACACAGGGCAGCTACACTTTTACCTTTTAGAATTCGCTTGCGCGAGTTGTCTATCACCCCGGATTCGAGCAACGGCACCACCCCTACGGTGAGGGCTTCGGTATGCAGTCCCAGATGCCTGTGATCTTGCAGAGCATGCAACACGGCATTAGGTATACCCCCTACTCCTATCTGTAGGGTAGCTCCGTCGGGGATTTTTTCGGCTATAAAGCGTCCGATTTTTTCCTCGTCTGCAGTAGGAATCGATGTAGGCACTTCCGACAACGGCTCGTCGACCAGCACGGCAGCATCGATTCGTGACACATGTACCTTCGCGTCACCATACGAAAATGGCATACGCGGATTTATCTGCGCGATGATGATGCGGGCGCGCTCAACAGCCGATATCGTTACATCTCCCGACACGGCAAATGTCACAAATCCGTCTTTGTTAGGCATCGAGCAGTTAAGCAGCACCACCTCTACATCCCATATGCCCTCGCGTATCATCGACGGCACCTGACTCAAAAAGCGAGGCGTTGTCACACCATATCCTTCCGCGATCCATTTTCTCACCGAGTTGTTGACGAAGTATGTATTGATGAGAAACGTATCCTTAAACTCCTTACGGCATAGCGGCAACGGCCGCTCTGTCACGGCAAAACCGGTGTACACCGTAACATCCGACAACTCATGACCCCGTCGGGCCAGTGCATCCAACAGAGTCATCGGTGTGGAAGTGCTACCCTGCACATACAGGCGGTGTCCGCTGTGAATCAGGCTCACCGCCTCATCGGCTGATACAAAATTTATATCCATCGGCTGTCGGGGTTGTTCCGTATCTCCGCAAAGATAACAATTATCTGCAAGACATCATAACCATATCAGCTAAATTTTACACACATCACACAAATGTGTGCAAAAAAAGGCAGCCCGAATCAGGCCGCCTTATACCTCGTGTCTCGATTTGCTACAAGCTGCACACCTTGCCCATCTGGATTATTACTCCGGTTGAGTTCTCCTTAATGATGTATATAAACGGGCGGTCGAATGTGTAAGTAAAGGTTTGAGGACATCCATCGCCTAATGCGACCGACACACTTACGGCTTTAGCACCAGCTTCGTCGACAATGGTTCTGCACTCCTGAGTCATATCTATATGTTTAGAACTTGGCATATTGCCTTCGCCTGTCCGCAAGCCCATTTCCATCAATGCATTTTTCAAGTTGTAGACACACGACATATCGAATCTTGGAATTGTCAGATTAACTTCCGACATATCCCAATATGTCAGTGTCGTATTGTTGATATTCCTTGCAAGAGTCTCAATATCTCCATTACCGCTTGGCATTATAAACTGCATGGCGTACTCTCCGTCGGCAAAGTCCATAGATACAGCGATAATACCTTCGCGATCGATAAAGCGGACAAAAGAGGTCTGTTTCATCATAGGTACGGTGCTTTCGCTACCGTCGGCATTGTAAAAAGTGCCGGGTTGAGTATCGGCCACCTTAAATTGAGATTTCCATTTCCCTTGAAAATTCATCACTTCAGCCAGCAACCATACGGTATCATCCGGAATTGGAATTTGTGTTGATTTCAAAACACCGTCTGTAACCGACGCAATCCATTTGTCGAAGAGAACTTTCAGGTTATCTTCTTCAGAAAACCTCATTAGTTTTACATCGTAATAGTCCGACAGAGTATTGCTGATAAAAGGAGCAGCAATATAGGTGTCTTTTAGCCAATAAGACCTGTTGAAAGTCAAATCAACCTTTTTTGTAAGGGTTGACATACTGGAACACAGATACCTGTTGGTCTCGTTTATTTCAGCCTGTATATCGTCATACGATTCCTGATGAAGTATATCATTAATATTTTTAGCATCCTCTCCGCGGTTATCACAATTCATCATCGACATCAGACCTACCACTCCCCATGGCGATACAACCACATTCTGTTCAGGTAGCTGACGACTCATAGTATTAAACAATTCATACGAAAATGTTTCTATACCTGATAAAATCTGCTTCTGCTCTGTGGTCAATTCTATCTTATTAGGTTGAGATATCGAGGGCTGGTCATCCTTATCCGAACAACCGGTCAAACCTCCGACCAAAACAACTCCGCCGACACCATATATTAGTCCTCGTAAAAAATCATTTGCCTTCATAATATTGTAATTGCTATTTTTCGCAAAAATATCAATAAAGTCCAAAAAAAAGCAAGCACTTATGCTTATATTTCACGGAAATTTAAAAAATCAGCTGATGGCGGCGACAAGGGCATCGGCACAGCGTTCGCCATCGATGGCAGCTGAAACTATACCACCGGCATATCCGGCACCTTCACCACACGGGTATAGACCTTCAATATCGACATGATTCAGCGTAGCCGGGTCGCGCACAATGCGAACGGGCGCCGAAGTACGTGTCTCGCAACCCACCAGTATGGCCTCATCGCTCAGGAAGCCACGCGACTTGCGGCCGAACTCTTCAAAACCTTTACGTAGGCGTCGCGAAATAAAAGCCGGCAACAGATTGTCGATACGTGCCGGATGTACACCCGGAGCATAGGATGACGGTGGCAATGTAGCCGAATTACGACCGGCAACAAAATCTGTCATTCGTTGTGCCGGAGCGTTTTGCGTTCCTCCGTCTTCTTTAAAGAATTTACGCTCGATATCTTCCTGAAGACCCATCATCTTTAATGACCCCAGATTATCGCGGTCGGGAATATCGTCGGGCAGAATCTCCACGACCATTCCCGAGTTTGACCATCGTGTACCTCGGTTTGAGGGAGACATACCATTCACGACAAGTTGCCCGGGCTCACTGGCTGCCGGTATAATAAAACCTCCGGGACACATGCAGAATGAATATACAGCACGGTCGTCGACACGTGTCAGCATAGAATATTCAGCCGCCGGGAGCCAGCAACCACGCCCGTCGGGCGAATGATACTGTATACGATCAATAAGCGATTGCGGATGTTCCAGACGCACACCGATAGCGATACCTTTAGGCTCCATACGTACCCCTCGGTCGCATAGCATACGATATACATCGCGGGCAGAATGTCCGGTAGCCAAAATAACAGGGCCGTAGAATTTGCGCCCGTCAGCCGTCTCAACACCATCTACTTTATTGCCGTCGGCCGAAAGCAACAAATCGGATACCCGCGTCGAAAAATGCACCTCTCCACCCGAAGCTACTATGCGCTCACGCATACGTTTTATTACAGCAGGCAGCTTGTCGGTACCGATATGCGGATGCGCATCGACCAGAATATCGTCTGACGCTCCATGCAGATGAAGCACCTGAAGTATCTTGTCGACCGAGCCACGCTTCTTGCTGCGGGTATACAGCTTGCCATCGGAATACGCTCCGGCTCCACCCTCTCCAAAACAGTAGTTTGAATCAGGATTGACTTCGCCGCTACGAGCTATAGCAGCCATATCGCGCAACCGATCGTCGACACTCTTGCCACGCTCAAGTACTATCGGCTTCACGCCAAGCTCGATAAGCCTTAAAGCTGCAAACAAGCCTCCGGGGCCCGCTCCCACTATTATTGCAGTATGGGCCGCGTCGTGCACATCGGCATACACCGGAGCCTTATAATCTACCGTCTTGGGCATTGGCTCATCGACATAAATACGCACGGTGAGATTAATCATCACACGGTGCTGACGCGCGTCGATCGAACGCCTGACTATACGGACACCTTTTATACGGGATTCATCTACACGCACTTCGCGCGAAGCTATTTTCCGCAGAGTTTCGGATTCCGAAGCCTCACGTGGCGCAACACGTATATTAATTTCTTGTATCACTGTATGCTTTTTTATGTTTATACATCATGACCCACAACGTGACGGCGGCAAGCAGAAATGCAAGCAGATCAGAACTACACACACTCGCCCACACACCCTCTATGCCATAGCGCGACGGAAGTATCATCAGAAACGGCAACAGGAATATCAGCTGACGTGTCAACGACAGGAATATCGAAAGACCGGGTTTGCCTATCGACTGGAAAAAGTTTTGTATCACGATCTGACAACCTACAAGCGGGAAAAACAGAAAGTAAATATGAAATCCGTCGCGGGAGATTTCAATCATATGGGCATCGGTGGTAAACAGCTGCGATATATAATCGGGAAATACTTCTGTCACCACAAAGCCTATCACAGTAATAATCAGACCGGCCCAGATGCCATACGACAAAGTACGCTTGACACGCGGCCACTGACCGGCGCCATAGTTGTATCCAAGAATAGGCTGCATACCTTGAGTGACACCAAACACTATCATTACAAAAAACATCGTAGTACGATTGAGTATACCGTAAGCACCTACAGCTATGTTTCCGTCGGCACCACCGACATCGAGCAACGCGCGGTTCAGGAATACCACGACCACACACGCCGTCACGTTCATAAGAAACGGCGACAGACCGATCGTGTACACACGGCGCAGTATTACCGGAGTAAACCATCGGTTGTGTATATCAAGATGTATAAAGCTTTTTTTCGACAAGAAGTGACACAAAACCCATACGAAAGCGACGCTCTGGCCCAGTATGGTGGCCATTGCAGCCCCTGCTATACCCCACTTGAATTTGAAAATGAATATCGGCGCGAATATCAGATTCACGGCTACAGACAACAGCGCCGATACCATGGCCTTTTTCGGGTAACCGGTGGCACGCATCAAGTTGTTTAGTCCGATAAACACATAGGATATAGGCAATCCATACAGGATCACAGTCATAAATTCGCGCGCATATGGCACAGTCTCGCTTGTTGCACCAAAAAAGAAAAGAATATCGTCGATAAAGTAAAGCGACAGGCCTCCAACTACTATTGACAAGCCAAGACACTGCAGTGCCACATTGTTGATAACCGATGTAGCACGCGCGTAGTTCTTCTGTCCGAGGAATATAGATGAAATAGTAGCCCCACCTACAGCTATAAGCGTACAGAACGCCACACACAGGTTCATGAAGGGAAATGTGATGGCAAGACCCGAAATCGCCATAGCCCCTACTCCCCTGCCGATAAATATCGAGTCTATGATATTGTAGAGCGACGTTGCCACATAGGCTATGATAGCCGGCACACTGTACTGTACCAGCAGTTCAGATATCGATTTTGAACCGAGCGAGGCGGGAGAATTTGATCGGGATGTATTTTTTTCCATATCGCTTACTATCTTACAATACGTGCATAGGCAAACTGTGTGCATATAAAATATGCGCGCGAGGCGACGCCCATAATTTCTATGGCGTTCACCCCGCAGCATCTATGTCGGACTTTTACAGACTCGACACAATCAGAGAGCGGTCTGACCCTTATTATTTACGGGCAATACCGTCGCTTACGCTAAGGCTGTAACGACCTTTTGCACGACGACGAGCCAGAACCTTGCGGCCATTGGGGGTTGACATACGTTCACGGAAACCGTGTTTGTTGACTCTCTTGCGGTTAGAGGGCTGAAATGTTCTTTTCATCGGACTAATATATTTTTATTTTTTCTTATTTTACGCGAATTGGCGCATA
>CAZOCO010000013.1:0-535 GCA_964578325.1 uncultured Muribaculum sp. | reverse complement strand
TGCAAAATTACGATAAACATTCCACATTTCCAAACATTTTTACCCGTCAACAGTGATAAAAAATGCAAGTACTCCGCGAGAAGCTTTATCTGCGACACTTTTCTATCAGCGGTTTGCGCGTTTTCGTTCTATCTCATCAAGTATTATCTTACGCAGACGCAAGTGGTGTGGAGTAACCTCTACATACTCGTCTTCCTTGATATACTCAAGAGCTTCTTCAAGAGAGAACACTACCGGAGGTATGATACGAGCCTTGTCATCGGCTCCCGACGCACGCATGTTGGTAAGCTTTTTAGACTTCGTGACATTGACCACGATATCGTTTTCTTTGGCGTTTTCACCAACGACCTGTCCGGCATACACTTCTTCCTGCGGGAAGATGAAGAAGCGGCCGCGATCCTGCAGTTTGTCGATGGCATACGCGTAAGCTGTTCCGGCCTCCATAGCTATAAGCGAGCCGTTGGTGCGACGCTCGATATCTCCTTTCCACGGCTGATACTCAAGATAGCGGTGAGCCATGATAGCCTCACCGGCC
>CAZOCO010000012.1:0-26672 GCA_964578325.1 uncultured Muribaculum sp. | reverse complement strand
GGGCTATCGGTACCGGTAAAACCGCTACAGATGATCAAGCTGAAGAAATGCACGCCTTCATCCGCAAGACTATCGAAGAAAAATATGGCAAGGAAGTAGCCGACAACACCTCTATCCTCTATGGTGGTAGCTGCAAGCCCTCAAATGCCGCACAGCTTTTCGCAAAACCCAATGTTGACGGTGGTCTCATCGGCGGTGCTGCTCTCGAAGCTGCTTCGTTCATGGGCATTGTCAATGCTTTCTGATCGCAGATATTCTACGATACATACAACGATTAAGGTTGCCGCGTTTCGATTTGTCGATCCGCGGCAATCTGCGTTATATCATCCGGCAGGGCCTCTGCCATAATGAAGTAGACATGGGATAAAGTGGCTCTACAACGCCATCCGGCATTACTGAATAATATAGAGCAAATATAATGCCACCATATATATGGCTCATATTCACTTTATACTTATGATATTATGTTCTTGTGTTTTTCTTTCGGAGATATCTTATACAATATTACACCTTTTTGTGAAGTATTAGGCTCCAGGTCACCAGAAGCACTTGGGCAAGCGCGAAAGCCAGTGTGATCCACAGGAAGAAACGCCTGCCGAGGGGTTGTAGTCTATCAAGCAGTAGCGATTCTGGATCGTCGGTAGTTATTATGTCCGGATCGATTGAGTTGATAGTGCGTTTCCATACTATGCGGCCATTATCGGTCATAACCAGAGCTACGGTTCCGCGGGCTACGATTTTTATGTCGGTAGGATCGGCGGTATAGATCGGGTAGTTCGCAAGAGAGAAGTCGCGCCATTGACGCACAACATCGTTGCTGCTGCCGCCTATAATGGCGGTGGTAGATCCACCCGCTGCTTCTACAGCGTCGTGCAACTCATTGATGGTAAATGTCATCGACGGATCGGTAGCTGAAATATCTGGTATAAGCACCAACATCACTTTGTCGGCCACCGATGTCAGTTCGTCGAGAGTGTAGCGGTCGCCGTCGCTATCGTAGGCAGCAAATGTATCGGTGTCGGCATTCGTATTATTGTTTTCTATCCGGTCTACAAATGTCCAGCTGTCATCGGGCAGATTATCTGCCGTGAATTCCTTGCTGATACCATCTTTCTCATAGACGAATATTATGTCCGACGTATTGTAGTCATCGGTTTCTCCATTAAGCTGCACACCGACCGGATAGGGTCGGAAATCGACAAGAGGCTGTATGGTATAGCCGGTTATACCTATTGTAATTGCGTATAGTATTGATATACTGGTGGATATCCATTGTAGCGACGGACAGACAAAAGGTCGTATGCTGCCGTTGCCTATCCACAGTAACACCAGCAGACCGGCTATCGCTATGTTTTTCAGCAATGTCGCTGTATTTGATATCACCAGCCAGTCGCCGAAGCATCCGCAGTCGGCAACCGGCGATGCTATTGCTATGTACACAGTCAGCGGCAACATTACCGCCATCAGTGCCGTCACGACGAGCAGCGACAGGCGACGGTAGCATCCAAGCATAAGTGCTGTTCCAGACGTAAACTCCACCAGTGATAACAGAGCTGCACCGGTCAGTATAAGTGGTTGTGGCACATTCAGGTGCCATACTGCAAGGTAGTCGGAAATTTTAAATATGAATCCCCATAGGTCGATCATTTTAGTGCAACCTGACACAATGAACACTACGCCTACCACCAGGCGAGATGCCAGTGTCAGCCAGCGCATGACCGGCGACAGAGTGTTATTATCACTCATTTTCGGTGAGTTTGATTATGGCGAAAACCGAGTAGTTTATCATGTCCTGATAGTTGGCGTCTACGCCTTCCGATATCAGGGTGTTACCGCCGAGATCTTCTATTTCCTTGGTCCGGTGTATCTTCTGTAGTATGATATCGTCGAGCGACGATACACGCATCAAGCGCCACGCCTCGTCGTAGTCATGGTTTTTGGCAAACATCAGGGCGCGTGTCTCGGCGATGGTTTTGTCGTATAGTTCTACGGCTTGTGCGGCATCGAGGTCAGGGCTGTTTGACAGACCAAGCTGAAGCTGTATCAGGCCGATCGCACCGTAGTTTACGATGGCTATAAACTCCGGCAATATCCCTTCGTCAACCATCGCTACTCCCTTCATCTGCAGTGACCGTATGCGCAAAGCTTTGATAAGAATCTGGTCGGTGACCGACGCAGGGCGCAGCATGCGCCACGACGAGCCATAGTCGTGAAGTTTCTTGGTGAAAATATCGCGGCATAGTGATATTGCCTTATCATATTGCCGGGCAGTGATTTGTTCTGCCGGGGTAAGTTCGAGCTGTGGCTGTGAGGCTGACATTGCAGTTGGGTTAAGATGTTTTGTGATGCAAAGATAGTGAAAAATCGCCCATTTGTGGCTAACTTTGTAGTAAATATAAGAAATTACACCTACATCTATTATGAAGATCGGAATTATTGTTGCCATGGAGCGTGAGCTCGCCTTATTGTTGCCTTTGTTGTCGGAAACGGTGTCGGTCGATGTCGACGGTTTTACTCTGATCGACGGACGTATGGGCAATACCGAAGTGGTTGTGATGAAGTCGGGTATCGGTAAAGTCAATTCTGCCCTTGGTGCCGCAGCCATGATACATCATGCCGCTCCCGATTTGATTATAAATTCCGGTGTTGCCGGAGGTACAGGTGCAGGTGCTGCCATACTTGATGTGGTGCTTGCTTCTGAAGTTGCATATCACGACGTATGGTGTGGCCCTGGCAATCTTCCGGGGCAAGTGCAGGGGCTTCCGCAGCGTTTTGGCATAGCGCCTGATGTGCTTGATCTCGATATTCCCGGGGTGAAACGTGGTCTCATCGCATCGGGCGACCAGTTTGTCGACACGGTCGAGGCTCTTGACCGTATTCGTGCTGTATATCCCGACGTGATGGCTGTCGACATGGAGTCGGCACCTATTGCGCAGGTGTGCCTCATGATGGGAGTGCCGTTTGCGTCTGTACGCGTCATTTCTGACACTCCCGGCGTTGCCGACAATACGTCGCAATATATTGATTTCTGGACTAAAGCGCCACAGCAGACTTTCGGTGCGTTACGTTCGATTGTTGAATCTCTTGATCATTCTGCAAGGTAAATGAAAAAAATAGCATCATTCACGATAAATCATCTTACACTTAAGCGCGGGATATATGTATCTCGGCGTGATACAACGCCGTCGGGCGATGTCGTTACGACTTTTGATATCCGCATGACCGAACCCAACCGTCAACCCGCCCTCGAACCCCGTGCACTCCATGCTATGGAGCATCTGGCCGCGACTTTTCTGCGCAACCATCCACAGTGGGCCGACAAGATTATCTACTGGGGGCCTATGGGGTGCTGTACCGGTAACTATTTGCTTTTAGCAGGCGATTATGAACCGACCGATATCGTGCAGCTCATTAAAAATACAATGGAGTATGTCGCAGGGTTTGATGGTGAAATACCCGGCGCTACTCCGCGTGATTGCGGAAACTATTCCTTTATGGATCTCGATGGTGCACGGCATGCGGCGCGTGTGTATATCGATGAAGTTCTCGACGGTATTACAGAAGACAGTATGGTATATCCCGACTGATGAAAGATCTGCGCCCTATACGTGGTCATTATCTGGTACAGCGGCTTATCGCCGAAGGTGAACATCTGCATCAGGATTTTAAATTTGCTATAAGCGATGCTCGCAAAATCGCCCGCACGTTTTCAGCTTTTGCCAATGCAGAAGGCGGACACCTGCTTGTGGGCGTAAAGGATAACGGTGCTGTAGCGGGCATCCGTACCGATGAAGATATTTATCTCCTTCAGCAGGCTGCCGATATGTATTGTAGTCCTTCTCCGCAACTCGACATCCGTGCCTACCGTATGGAAGATGGTAAGATTGTCATCAAAGCCGATGTAAGTGCTACCGCCAGGCGCCCTGTATGGTGTGTCGATACCGACGGTTGTCGCCGTGCATATATCCGTGTTGCCGACGAAAATCTCGTTGCCCACCCGTTGATGGTAAAGTCGTGGCAGCACTACTACCACACTATGTTGTCTGATACGGATTCCCGACTTGTTGCAATGGTATGCAGTACGCCGGGAGGTGTCGACCCTGATAACGTTGCAGCGGCGCTGCATATCAGCCGTAGTGCTGCCGAACGGTCTGTTGTTACTGTCTCGGCGATGGGACTTGTACGCTTTGTTGCATTACACGGTGGTCGGTTCAGGCTCATTCCTGCCGACAGTTGAATTTTTTTGGATACTATTATACGATAATTATTATGGAAATCACGATAAACAACATCATGCTTGTTGTAGCTGCCCTGCTTATGGTCAGCGTATTTGTCGGGAAGGCCGGTAGCCGCTATGGTATGCCTGCTCTGTTGCTGTTTTTGAGTGTAGGTATGATAGCGGGTGTCGATGGTTTCGGTATACATTTCGATTCGGCCGAGACCGTGCAGTTTATCGGTATGATATCATTGAGTATTATACTGTTTTCAGGTGGTGTTGAAACCAAGTTTCGCGACATACGTCCTATATTGTGGCCCGGTGTGACGCTTGCCACTCTTGGTGTGCTTTTGACTACGGTTATTGCCGGAGCGTTTATATATTACCTGTTTCATTGGCTTGCTCCACAATATGCATTCGACTGGCCCGAATCTTTGCTCTTGGCTGCCATTATGTCATCGACCGATTCCGCATCTGTTTTCTCTATATTTGATTCTTCAAAAATAGGACTTAAGCAGCGGTTACGGCCGACTCTCGAACTTGAAAGCGGATCAAACGACCCTATGGCTTATCTGCTCGTGGTGATTTTAATTGGTGTCATAGAAGGTTCCGGACACCATGAATCTGCACTGGCTTTGGTAGGATCGTCAACGCTTGTTTTGTTGACGCAGTTGCTGTTTGGTACTTTGTGCGGTCTGTTGTTCGGATATGTGTCGGTGTGGATTGTAAACCGTCTGCGTGTCGATAATGAATTTTTATATCCTGTAACAATGGTGTCGTGCGTGTTTTTTACATTCACTCTCACCGAACTTATTGGAGGAAACAGCTATCTTGCCGTGTACATTGCCGGTCTTGTTATCGGAAACCGGCGTCTGGCTGTCAAGCGCACCATCACTACCTTTTTCGGGGGCCTGACTTGGCTGGTGCAGATCATAATGTTCCTGTCGCTCGGATTGCTTGTCAACCCTCATGAGTTGCTGGAGGTAGTAGTGCCGGGCGTAGCTCTTGGTCTGTTTATCATTATATTCGCCCGTCCGATTGCGGTGTTTGTATCACTTCTGCCGTTTAAGGTCTATACATTTAAAGCCCGTTGTTACATTGCATGGGTAGGATTGCGCGGTGCGGTTCCGATCATCTTTGCTACATACGCTGTAGTCTCGCCGGGAGTGAATAACGCAAGGTTTATGTTCAACGTTGTGTTCTTTATTACCATTATGTCTCTTTTGATTCAAGGTACTACTGTCACACGCATGGCTCATTGGCTCGGATTGAGCAAGTCGGTGAAAGAAAGTGCATTCAGTGGTGTAGACCTTCCCGACGAAGTAAATGCTTCAATTACTGAATTTGAGATTACCGGACCAATGCTCTCGGAGGGAAATACTCTGAAAGAGATTATTCTGCCACCCGGATCCCTGGCTATATTGGCTCGCCGCGGCAATCAGTACATAGTACCTCGGGGAGATACGCGTCTATACGTTGGCGATATATTGCTGTTGGTGTCAAACGAGACGCCCGCCTGAAAGCGATATCTCTCTTTGCGCGACAATATCTATACTATAAAGCCGATTGATGTTAATTATTGATCCGGCTTTAAATATTTATGTAGATAGTTGCATATATTGATGCCTTTAGCTAAATTTGTGCAAGTAAAAATATGTCGTCAATATTGATTGTTAAGTAATAGATATTTGTTTATTTTATGAGAAGACTTAATTTTTCGTTGCTGGCGTTTCTGCTTTCAGTTTCTGTAGTTAAAGCGGCTGATCCGGCTCTGCTGCTTCAAGGTAGTGGTACTGAAGATGATCCGTGGCTTATCACTTCGCAGGCCGATCTGTTGACTCTTGCTGATGCTTGCAACGCGGTTGTAACTGATTATGCCGGACATTATGCCGGTAAGTACTTTAAGATGACGGCTGATATTGATATGTCGCGTGTTCGCGATTTCTATGGTATCGCTACGGCTCCGGCATCTGTGGCTTCGTCAAATAAGTACCAGTTTCAGGGTATTTTCGATGGTCAGGGACACAAAATTTTGAGCCTTGATATTGATGGTGTCAAATACGACAGCGATGGAAAAGCCATTGGTAACTTTGGTGCCGACCAAAGCCGAAAATGGGTCGGGCTGTTCGGTGTGCTTGGCGATGGAGCTGAAGTACGCAATGTTATTATGGCTGATGACTGTTACATTAGTGGTGTCAATTGTGTCGGTGCTATAGCCGGTTCGGTTTCTGGTGGCGCGTTGGTTGAAAATTGCTCCAACCACGGTACCGTTGTCAGTCTTGTGCAAAGTGTTGGCGGTATAGCCGGAGATGTCTCTACTACTGCTACTGGCAAGCCTGCTGTGGTACGTAACTGTTTCAACTCCGGTTCTGTTTCGGTAAACGATAAGTATGCTGGAGGTATCGTGGGATATGCATCATTCGCTACGATTGAAAACTGTGCCAACATAGGTGAAATTGCCGGTTATAGCTTCAATGCTCTTAAAGCGGCCGGGACGCAGACGGCTGTAGGAGGAATTGCCGGTTACGCTAACGCTACAAAAATCAATAGTTGTATCAACTTTGGCGATGTGATGGCCGACAATAAGCAGGCCGGTGGTATTGCCGGATATTTTGCGCTTAATTCTTCTAAAGGAAACGTCTCCGACTGTATCAATACGGGTTGTGTACGTGCGGTTGCGCAGTACAATCTGGCTGGAAACATCGTCGGTGATACCGGTACTTCTGCCGCGACTAATGGTTCTGCTGCTGTTACTACGTGCTATTACGATGCACAATTGCTTGGCTCCAATATGCTTGCCGGCATCGGTGTAGGTGAGGATATACAAGGCTTGACAACAGCGCAGCTCACTAATGGCAGTAAACTTTCTTCGCTTGGCGACGGATGGACTTATTCGGCCGGACATTATCCTGTTCCTGCTGCAATTACAGACCCTTCTGTTATGGTTGCAGCCGCGCAGTATATCACTTTACTCGAAGGCCAGACTACTGGTCGCCTTGTCGGAAATGCGACTATTTCTACTGTTGCTCCAGGCTCTGAAGGATATTTCTCTTCCGACTATCCGGGTTTTTCGGTCAATGGATCTACGGTAACTGCTGTTCCCGGTAATGAAGTGGTCAACGCTGTTTTAACTCTTGAAAACGACATGATGTTCCGTTCGGTCTACATTACCACATATGCTATTCCATTTGGTGGAAGTGGTACACAGTCTGATCCATACACGCTTGCCGACAAAAACGATATTGTTGCTTTGGCTGATATTACCAACAAAGCTCGTTGCCACTGGGCGGGCAATTACTTTATCATGACAGGTGATATTGACATGTCTGGCACGGAATCGTTTAAGGGTATCGGTGCAGGTGTCAATACGCTCATGGCTACCAATGCTCCCAACGAATACTTCTTTTCTGGAGTGTTTGATGGTAACGGCTTCGCCCTGCGCAACCTATATATCGATGGTATAGCCAGAGATGAAAACAATGCTGTTCTGGCTCCTCTATATGGATCATTACACAATTGTGGCTTGTTTGGCTCGCTTGGAGAAGGTGCTGTTATACAAAACCTCACTCTCGACTCGTCGTGCAAGATTATCGGCTACTCAAGTGTTGGCGGTCTTGCCGGAGCCTTGGCCGGTAACGCCACTATTGATAATTGTCATGTCGCTGCTGGCATCACAGCATACAACCGTTATTGTGGTGGTGTCTTTGGATATTCGGCAAAGTATGCCGTAAAAATCTCCCGTTGTACTTTTTCAGGTTTGATACACTCTAACTATGACTATGTCGGCGGTATCGCGGGTTGGGATGGTCACGCTGATGCTGTTATCGATAACTGTGTAAATCTCGGACGCATCGTGATTGAGCGCTTTGATGCCTCGCTAAAAGAAAGTACCGCTGTACAGCGTATCGGTGGTATCGCCGCCATTAATTCAGGAACTATTACCAATTGTGCCAGCTACGGCCCGATTACAGTTGATGTTCCGGAGGTAGTCACAGATATCAACGGTGTTGGTGGTCTGGTCGGTCAGAATACCAATGGAGCTAAAAACGGTTCTATAAAAGGCAACCTCACCACAGGTCAGGTCTATGTCAAAGGTGGTGCGAAACACACAGCCATCGGTAGTGCCATCGGATATGAATACTACGGTGCTGCCAACGCTCAAGGCGACCTTTGCGACAACTACGTCGACAATGTACTCAATGTCCAGACCGAGACAATCGGACTTTTGAATGCAGACTTTGGCGCTGATGCCGTAGTCGCCGCTACCACATCGCAGTTGACATCGGGAACAGCTATTGAAGCTCTTGCCTCCGGATTTACTTTTGAAACAGGATATTATCCTATGCCAAAGGCTATCGCTCTGCGCGACGATGTGCGTGCCGCCGCTGCCACATTCATGTTGGTTCCCGATGGTCAGACCATAAACAACATCCTGTCTGGTGTTACCGTACATTTCAACAATGTAATGCCACTGACGGCTTCGCTTGAGGATGGGTCGCTATTTTTCATCCGTGATAATGCACTACGTTCTGAAAAAGACGGACAGACCGGCGATGACCTACTCACTCTCACTAACGGCACATTCTCCAACTTCTATCCGCTCCACAAAGATGCCCAGTCGGGTATTGTCAACGTGACAGATGACGATGTCATCGACAATGTTGTAGAAGTAAGACATTATACTGTCGATGGCCGTCTCTTGGCAGCTCCACAGCCCGGCCAGCCGGTAATCACAATCTCTGTAACAGATTCTGGTCGCCAGATTGTGACCCGTAATGTTAACTGAATAGTATCGCTCGCCCGTCATTAGGCAAGCATTCACCTACAGCGAGGATGTGTCTATGTACTGATGCATCCTCGCGTTTTTTTGCTGATAACTAACAAGAACGCGCGGAAACTGCTATAGTTATTTATCTGACAGCAATAATTGAGAACGCATGTGTCACCCACGGGAGTGGGTGCGCCCCGTGCGGAGAAAAACATAATGACATATGGATAAAAGGATCAAAAAGAATTATGTCCTTGTGCGCCTATGTTTTTCTATAGAAAATGTGCCAAAAGCACGTGGAAGTGGGGGGGATAACCGGTAGGGTATCCGCCGCTAAACCTCGATCGGTTACCTTACGGCATGGTGGTTATGCGACGGCATAACTGTCGGAAGAAAAAGACAAATCCGCTGCCGAGCAGAAAGCCAAGGGAGTATTTGACCGTTGGATCTGAAAATCCGTGATGGTATAGAATCAATTTTGCAACAGAGATTACCATCAATCTATAAATTTTGTGGACTACATTCACCCATAAGGATGTTCCAAGAGATCCTCCATCGCGACCACAGCGGAAGAATAGGCGTTGCTGAACTATCCTTCCGAAACCCAATTTGATTACCAGGTCCAATTTTTATCAAACATAATGCTTCCACCTATAAATGTGTCATCTAAACCATTGAAATTTTTATAAGTATCTCTAAATCCACCACCGATCTTATCCCATAAATATGGGAGACCTATTGCTTGAAAGGCATATAGAGAAAAATCCAATTCTATAGGATTTGCGAAGTCGCTTGTCGTGGAATAAGTCAATGTATAATTTACTTTTACCGGAGACTCGTCCTCTGTATAGAATTTAGATTCTCTCTCCGTGAGGTCTGAAAATCTGGAGCCAAAAGGAACTGTTTCAATATAATTAGTAAAAGTTTCATAATACGTATATGGATCAGTACATACAGGAAGAATTTTTTTCTTGGCAGGGATTATAAAGTTGGAATGAGGCGGAATCGTGATATAGCGATTTCCGGCGTCAACTATCGATGTCGATTCGGTACTTGCACCACCAATTGCTATGGGGCCGAGGTGTATTCCTGTTCCGGTTGTTTCTCCTGTAGAATTAACAATTGAACTTCCGTCATAATATGTCAGGAATCCATTAATCTCGTCATGTTTCGAGCTTTTGCCTAAATCTAAATATATTGGCTTGTCTGTCTTATTTGTTAGATGTATACGATATTGTAGATTTGCTATTCTTCTTACAATATACCCAGGTACTTTACCATTCTTCGGATGCCACTGGTCTTTAAAACAATATCCTGGCTCAAATTTTATTGATAATTCTTTTGAAGAAACGACAGAGTTATCGGTAAATTTATAGAACAGAGAGGCTGATTTTGCCGGTTTTGATGATATCTTCTTCGAAGAGCTATATGTGCCTTGGGAATATAAAGCTTTTAACGCTGCATTATCGCTATCGGGTTGAGCTTTTATTGTAACTCCGGCATTCGTCTGTTCTTTAGATGTGGTGGGCCCGAATTTGTCTGATTCACCATTCTCATAGTTTATCGAGAGGACATCGGCTTTTGATACTGTGTACACGGGACCATCAAGGTTGGATGCCTTCTTATATTTCACCTCTGTCTGGCTGATTTCCATCACCTTGGCTCTCACAATGTCTCCATTGGTTAACACGATGATATCTTCTGCTGCAACTAATAATGGCAGAAGTGTCATAATGGAAAAGACGATTTTTCTCATATGTTATTAATTTGGTAATTCATTGTTATGTGAGTGCAAAGATATAAAAATGGCTGTAATTTGCAAACTCTTCGAATGTAGTGACGTGCCTCCGGCACAATAAACGATAAATACGCCTTTAGGGAAGACTTTGTTGTGTTGCATTCAGATTTCATGGTATGAAAATATTGTTCGTGACTAAATCGTGGTGTAATAGCGTATCGATGAGTTAACTTTGTATCATGTATTAGGCGGTGGCAGGCAGTTCGATACGGAATGTTGTGCCTTGCCCCGGTTCCGACCATTTCACATAGATTTTACCGCCATGATATTGCTCTATAATACGTTTTGCCAGTGCAAGTCCAAGCCCCCAGCCACGCTTTTTTGTGGTATATCCGGGGTTGAAGATTGTCTTAAATCGGTTGCGTGGCAACCCTTTGCCCGTATCGGTCACCTCGATATAGACCATGTTTTGGTCGCTCCCGGTGACTACGTTTATCGAGCCGGTCGATTCCATGGCATCTACAGCGTTTTTGATAAGATTTTCCATTACCCACTGAAACAGCGAATCCGACATCATGACGTGGAGTCTTATGGGACTCGGATGAAATTCAAGCGATATGCGGCGAGATATGCGAGTTTTCATATAGTCTACGGCAGAGGCTACGATGGTATTTACATCGGCCTGTTCCATTTTCGGTCGTGAACCGATTTTGCCGAAGCGCGATGCTATGGTCGACAGCCGCTCCACATCTTTGTTCATTTCTGCCACAGTGTCAGTGTCGACCCCCTGGGCTTCAAGAAGCTGTACCCATGCCATAAGTGACGAGATCGGTGTGCCAAGCTGATGGGCAGTCTCTTTCGACAATCCTACCCATACCTTGTTCTGTTCAGCCTTTTTTGTAGATATTACTGCAAAATATACCACGATGATAAATACGATCATCACCCCGGTCTGGATATATGGATAGTAGTTGAGTTTTCGTAGTAGCAGGGAGTCTTCGTAGTAGAGAGTCTGTACTACACCGGGTGCCAGTTCTATCGGTATGGTGTTGCTTGTACGCGATTTCAGCTGGGTGAGTTTTTTCTGTAGGAAAAGCATGTTGCCTTCGCTTATAGCCAGCGGGTTGAGCGAGTCTATCGGTTCGGGAAGGTCGAAGTTGCGTTGGTCAATGATATTGCCGTCGTTGTCGGTCAGTATAACCGGTATGTTGCGGTTTTCGGCTATGATTTTGAGTAGAAAGTCTATGAACGCCTCGTTGTCGTTGTCGATGTCGTCGGCAGCAGAGATAATGGCTTGTGTGGCATCTGCCCACAGTTGCATACGCGATCGTTCCTGATTGGCAAGATCCTTGACCAATGCGCTCGATACGGAAAGAAACACCGTCGCTAATCCGAGTGCGGCGATAAGGAAAAAGATGGTGCCGTAGCGGCGTATCTCATAGATGTTGGTCATCGGCTATCAATGGTGTGAGTGGAAATCTTCATATACAAACCGAGCTACAGAATCAGCGCTGTTTGGGCCTATTATAATGTCAGCGTTAGCTTTGACTTCATCAACAGCATTGCCTACGGCAACAGCTACATCTGCGATTTCCATCATCGACAGGTCGTTGAGGTTGTCTCCGAATACTACCAGTCGGTCGGCTTCGTAGTGACGTTTGAGCTGGGCTACCGAATCCGCTTTAGATGTGCCGGGAGCTTTGACCTCAAGTATGGCAACGTCGTTGCCCCAGATGTCTACGTATGCACTGACAGATGTTGGGTGTTCTGTGCTTTTTTCGAGTACCTCGGCCGCAGGAAATATCTTGTCGCTATGACCCATGGCGAAATACAATACGGTGTGTCGTGACAGTTCGGAAAGATTGTATGGCTCGTTGATGTGAAAGCGTTTCAGTTCCAGTCCGCGACGGTCGTAGACAAACTTGGTGTCCATTTTCGACATAGGGCCATTGTGGTAGGCGTGGAGTATTGAGCGGTCGTCGAGTGTATAAACAAACGGATAGAGGTCGAAATTACTCATCACATCAGCGACATGCATGCATGTGTCAGGTTTAATAAACAGGGTATCTTCGTAAGCACGCAGATTGCGATTCCAAAGCGATGCTCCTGTCATTACTACGGTCAGCGGAATGGTGGCGGTATGACGCAACAATGGTTCTACAGTGGCCGGAGTGCGGGCTGTAGCCACTGTGAATAGTGCACCGTCGCGGTTAAGATCGGTCAGTATGACCGCACTTTCAGGTGAGATACGGCTGTCGGTCGACAGCAACGTGCCGTCCATATCGCTGACGTAGAGAGTTTTCATAGCTTTCGGCCTTCAAATGTTGAGATTGCGTCGACCCATTCGCGCGCTACAACTGCAGAATGGCCTGTCGCGAGGTCAATGCCAACCATCACTGTGCGGCACACTGTCTTGACCTGTCCGGTAGCGAGGCATATCAGCCTCTGTTCAAGATTGAGGCTTTTTTCTCCGACATGGGTGACGGTGGTGATTACTCCGACCTCCTCGTTGAAGAAGGTCGGAGCGTAAAAGTCACAGTTGATGTTTGCCACCACAATGTTTGCCTTTCTCCAGTCGAGCTTTCCATCGGCTATCGATTGGAAATATCTCACTTTGGCAAGGTCAAAGGCCTCAAAGTAAACGCTATTGTTTACATGGCCGAGCATATCGATGTCGTTAAACCGCAACTGTACCGGCGTTAGATGACGGAATGCGAATTCCGGCGCCGGTACCCGCGGATTTTCTGACGGTGGCAATATAATCTCTTCGTGCATGGTAGCGATAGAGGTTGATTAGATCGCGTCGTCCTCAACGGTCTCAAGGGCGTCGGCATCGACAGCAGGAGCATCTGATGTGGCACCTTCAAGTTTCTTCATCATAGAGAATATGAAAGCAGCCGAAATCAGACACAATACGATAAGGATACCCCACAGGGTGGCGACATCGATTTTGTTCCAGAGCAGAGCCGGAATAAATACCAGGTAGTTGCCGATAGCTGTTGCTCCGAACCAGCAGCCCATCATCATACCCTTGTACTTGGGAGGAGCTACTTTCGACACGAATGATATTCCCATCGGCGAAAGAAGGAGTTCGGCAAAAGTCAGGAACAGATAGGTGGTGATGAGCACGTTGGGCGATACAAGAGTGTCGGCCACACCCTCTTCGGGTGCCACACCGAGGCCAAACGATGCAATCATGATGAAGGCAAAGGCAATAGCTGCAACGATCATACCCATGCCAATCTTGCGTGGTGCCGACGGCTCTTTACCTTTACGGCCAAGCCAGCCGAAGAGGGCTACGGAGAACGGCGTGAGGGCTACTACGTAGAATGGATTGAATTGCTGGTATTCCTGAGGCTGGATGTCGGTGAGTTCTGCTGGCAGATATCCGTAGTACCATATGAGGAACGCGATGGCAGCTACAGAAACTACGCCGGAAATAACACGGCTGCGGCCTGTCGACTGGAATGTTGAGAACAATGCGTAAACTAATACCACTATGCCGGCAAGCGACCATACGTTGAACAGGAAGTGAGTCCACGACGATGTGCTTGACTGGGTAAATACTTCTGCATACTTGGTGAGAGTTACTCCGTTTTGATGGAATACCATCCAGAAGAAGATAACTACGGCAAACACGAGCATCAGAGCCACGATGCGGCTACGGGTCTGTTCCTTGGTGAGTTCGGGTGTGTGTGCAGCGTTTCCGTTGGCAGCGGCGGCAGTCTGTTTTTCGGTGACTGAAGCGTAGGTGCTACGGCCGAGTTTGTAGATGAGGAATGATAGAACCATTGATCCGCATGCTACGGCAAAAGCCCATGAATATCCGGTAGAGAGAGCCTCCATATAGCGTACGGCGAAGTCGTTGACTGCCATATTGTGTTGGGCGGCGATGTCGGCGATGGTCTGCGATGCTTCGGCCGTGAGGGAGTCGCCTGCGAGAACTTTGTTGCAGATGGAGGGGAGTGCGGAGTTGTAGGCAAAACCTGCGTTCTCAAGTGCTGTAGAGCAGAGGAGTTTTGATACACCCGGAGCAAACATTGCGCCGATGTTGATGGCCATGTAGAACAGCGAGAATGCTACGTCGCGTTTTGATTCGTATTTAGGATTGTTGTAGAGGTCTCCTACCATTACCTGGAGGTTGCCTTTGAAAAGACCTGTACCTACCGAGATAAACAGCAGACCGGCGAAGAAGGTAATCATCGACATGGTCTCCATGCGCGGAGTCGGGTAGGCGAGGACGCCATAGCCGAGGAACATGATGGCGATACCGAGTGTCACGGTTTTTGAGAAGTTCCACTTGTCGGCCACCCATCCGCCTATGATAGGCATAAAGTATACGAGGGCCAGGAATGTGGAGTAGATAAGACCAGCAGTGGCGGTAGAGAATGCAAATTTGGCCTGCAGGAAGAGCAGCAGTATGGCTATCATGGTGTAGTAGCCGAAGCGTTCGCCGGTGTTGGCCAAAGCCAGCACGTAGAGGCCTTTGGGTTGGTTCTTAAACATAGATGATGAGATGTGTATGGTTGGTTAATAATTTATTCGGCAGATTTGGCTTTGTATGCTACGGCATAGAGTTTCATCTGTTTGAGCAATGCGAGAAGGCCGTTTGAGCGTGTGGGCGAGAGGTTTTCGGCCAGGCCGATGCGGTCGATGAAGTATAGGTGGGAGTCGATGATCTGGTCGGGAGTATGACCTGACAGAACTTTCAGCAGCAGCGATATTATGCCTTTTACGATCAGTGCGTCGGAGTCGGCCTGGTAGTGAATGAGCCCGTTGTCGTCGAGCGAAGCGGCGAGCCACGCGCGGCTCTGGCATCCTTCAATGAGGTTTTCCGGGGTCTTGAGGTTTTCGGGCATGGGGTCGAGCTGATTGCCCATGTCGATGATGTAGGCGTAACGATACATCCAGTCGTCGATGTCGTTGAATACTTCCATTATCTCGTCTTGTGTCTGGTCTATAGTCATTTTGATTCGGATTGAATGTGTTCGGAGTAAATGATGTTTGCGACTGTCTGTCCTACAGCGTGGAGGGTTTCTGTGGATATGGCGTTCAGGTCATCGGCCATGGTGTGCCAAGATCGTGGAAACGAGCCTGTGAGGGCGTTTGTGCAGTCGATGATGTCGGCCGTAGGTATTCCGGCCCGGTTGAGAAATGTGTGATCGTCGGTGACAGCCCCTCCGATTTCGTCGATGAAGTAATTGTCGAATCCTGACATGCGTGCGATGTCGTGTATTCGGTCGTTGACCTGTCGGGCGTATCTCTGTGATACGTATTCGCGGTAGAATCGTGCCGCGGGATCGCCTACCATGTCGAGCAGTATGCCGTAGGCCGGTATGTCGTGGCTGGTGTATGGTAGATTTTGGGCGAAATACTGGGCTCCAAGTCCCCACGATGAGTCGTCGGAGTGATTTCCGGCATCTTCGCAGTCGAGCAGCAGTATGTCTACTCCTGCCTCGGGAGTGTTTTGAGTGATTAGCCGTGCTATTTCAAGCAATACGGCGACTCCGCTTGCTCCGTCGTTGGCTCCCGGCAACGGTTTGTCGTGATTGGTCGGATCGGGATCGTTGTCGGCCCATGGACGAGTATCCCAATGTGCGGCCAGCAGTATGCGATGTGGCTGTGATATGTTGAATCGAGCCATGATATTGCGCATCGGCATGGGTGATCCGTCGGGATATCGCAGGGTTGCGTATTGGGATATTACTGTGTCGGCACCGAGCGAATCGAGAGTCGCGGCAAGGAAGTTTCCGCAGTCCTGGTGGGCTTTGGTGCCAGGTACGCGCGGCCCGAAAGCAAGCTGTGCGGCGATGTATGCTCTGGCGGTGTCGGCAGAAAAAGGTGCGAGACGCAGAGGAGCTGAATTGTCGGCAGCAGTGACATTTCTTTTTGTCTGACTGTTGCATGACGTTGCTAATAACGCTATAATCAGTATCTTAATTCCGATAGCAAGTGGCCGAATCATAATTGTGGAATTTCAGATGTAAAATTACGAATTTATAGTAGAAAATCCTACTTTGGAATAGTGAAAATCACCACAACATAGCTGAATCGAGCTTCACCGGCAGCGGTCGGAGTGCCGGTGGCGACATTCGAGATGCAACGTATAGAGCGATGGCGCGCGTCATAACTATGTCGTCGTGGTAGCCTCGGCGCGCGCCTACCACACCTCCGCGTTTGTATTCAAATACAGACAGTTCGTGGAGCGCTTCGGCCGAGCGTTCGATGAATGCCCTGTCGCGTATGGCAGCTATCAGCGCCGTCAGAGCGAGCGATTTTGTGGCACGGTTGGTATGGAATCCGACACGCCATTGTGGCGAAGCTCCGTCTTTGTCAAAAGCCTCGCGGTGGTATAGATTCGGATATGAATCGGCAAGCGCAGCCAGTAACGATAATCCGGTTTCGCCCTGTGCGCCTGAAGATTCGAGAGAGTTTGATTCGATGACGAGGAGAGCATCGCCGTATGCGTGTCCGATATCGGCAGCATATTGAGCGAGTATGTCGTGGTCAATGTGTCCACGCCATTGCGCGACGAGTCGAGGTGTGTCGCCCGCTGCTGTGCCACGATCAATGACTGCTATGACAGACCAGTCGGCCGATGGAGAGCGTCCACCGACATCCACACTTACGACGTAGCGGTCGATCCACCGGTCGACATCGTCGGGTGGAGTGTCCCAAATCTCCAGTTCGCCGCGACGGTCGGCTGCTATACGAGCGAGCGATGATATGGCACCAGTAGCCACGGAGCAGGCCGGCCGCAAGGCTTCGATGTCGTCGTGGAGGAATACATTTTCGCCGGAATTCATGAATGCCTCGATCGGATCGGTAGGATATTCGGCCGCCATTCGAGGGCGCGAGGTGTATTCGCGTCGTTTGGTGTGGTACCATGCAATCTGTTCGAGAGTACATCCATGATGCTCCCAGAGCGACATTTCAAATTCATCCATTTCGCTCCATAGTTTCTGCGGATCGTCGACGGGACAGGAGTACAGGTCGATTTCGTACCACGGTACGAATACAGGAATTTTGTCAGACGGGTTTGGCGAGCCGGGCCCGGCTGAAGCGCGTAGCCATTCGGAATGGAAGTAGTTTCCGATGCCGTTGGCTGTGGATTCGAGAACCAGAAGCGTCAACGGTTCAAGTAATATCGAGCCACATATGGCCTGTATGAAATCTTCGGGCGATCGGCGTGCCGATTCACCCCAGAAGGCCACTTCCGACAGATGTGCCATGGCGTAGTCACCACCACGTATTGCTTCGGGCGCCGCCGCCGAGCCGATAGTGATACGGCATTCGCGTCCGGGAATGACCCGGATGTTGGGGCATCCTTGAAATGGTTTGAGCGCCGGATGCGGTGTGTCGCCCTCATCGTCCCACATATCTTCGGGATAGTCGGCGAGTAGCTTTGCGTACATTGCCCGTATGGTAGATGAGGTGTCTTTGACTTGCGCGCATATCAGCGAGTTCCAGGCCCGTCGGTGAAGCATTTGTATCCAGGCCATGTAGGTCTGAACGAGAGTGGATCCGCCCCATTGCCGGGCTTTCAGCATGATAATACGAATAGGTCGCGATGCCAGACGCTGTTGCTCGAAGATCGCTGCTACGCGCCGTTGTGGCCGGTTTAGAATGAATTTTATATCGCGGCGTGTGCGCTTGTCGTATATTGTGACGCAAGTAGCGCACCAGTATTCAAAATCGTGGCGTATGCGAAGCCGTCGCCATGCAGTGATGTCGCGCTGTACGAGTGGATATTTTTCGTCGTCGGCCATTGTGCGCGGTATCATGCATGGTGTACCGTCGGGAGCTGTGGCTGCAATACGGTTGCCACCGGCACCGCGTCCGGAGACAGGGTCGTAGAGATTTAGCCGCAGCCTGTGGCGGCGGGCATTTTCGGCGAGTATGTTTTCCATGAAGATTTAGAGTAATAAGGAGTTAAGGGATAGAAGTGTCGTAAGGGTCACTAAAGAATAGGACGCTACTACCATATGTGGCTATCGCAGGGTGGCGGGGCCGAGGAGTGTGTCGGGTGTGACGGTGCCGTGGATGTGTAGTGTGATGTGGCGCCAGAATGGGGTGGTGGGGATTGCGGCCCGGATTGGTGCTTTGAGTTGCCCGCCGGTAGTGAAGGCTATGATGCGTTGTGAAGCGTGGGTGTCGCCGTTGTCACCGCGAATGTCGATGGTAAGGGTGGCCATAGATGAGATAATTTCTGTCGTGACGTGGCGCAGAGGGGTATGCGGCTTTATGGCGACGTGTAATGTTACGTCGACAGGTGTAAATGGTTTAGGATTGTTTCTGGCAATCTGATATAATGTGCCTTGCGCGGCGATGAGAATATGAGGGCCGACGCAAAACATCTTTTCGGGAGTGATGTCGGAGCGACGATAATATTGCTGCCGGGCATCGGGGTATACGGTAACCGGAAGTAGGGTGTCGTCGAGAGTCCACAGCTCGGATGTCGCGGCCGACCACGCGATGGATGCGGGCGGGGTGGCCGGAGATGCGAATAAAGAAATTGTGCTTCCTCGCACGCAGCGTATTACTCCGTCGGTGCCGATGGCTATGACGCCCCCGGATGTGACGGTGACTTTGTCGGGCGAGTGAATACCTACAGGCATCAGGGAGGATAGCGATGAGGTGGCCGAGGTGCGGGAAATTGAGAGGGAATGAATGTCGGTAGATGAAAAGATGTAGAAATGTCGCCGGGCGAAGTCCCATGCGGAGGATGTGCGCGATGCGGGGGTAATGGCTTGAATGGTGCCATGCGAAAGAGTTGCGGCCTGCATCGGATTGAAAGGATCGGAGGTATGGGCAATCAGTATTGCCGATGGCCGGTGCGGCATGGTGGCTGTCGGGGATGGTTGTAGCGGTGATGCTACCGGCCATTGTACTGGATCGACCGGCTTCAATGATGTAGAAAGTATAGCTACAGCCCAGCGTGAGGCAGGAGTGGCCGATAGTGGCATGGAGCATGTGCGTCGACCTGCAGTAAGCGAAGACGAAAGTTGAATGTCGACCGTATGTGCCGCAGCCAGCGGATAGCATAAAATTGGAGACAGGCGTGAGGGTGAATAGCCATCGCCTGATGAGGATGCAGAACACAGGTGACCGTCGGCAGATGAAACGACTGATGTTTAGGCCCATTGGGTATTGTCGTTCCATTCGACGGCGATGTCGGAAGGTAATGGTGGAGAGGCCGGTATCGGCGTGATGTCGCCCCAGACTACGGTGTCGGAATCGACAACGGCCGCTTTGGCCGAGAAGGTGTGAGGAGGACAGCACATGTCGATGAGCTGATCGCGGGCCGGGATTGTAGAATATAGCGATCGAAATAGAGAAGCACTTTCGACGTGTGTATCTAATAGGCGTGCAGGACGCAGTGGTACAGTGACCGGGGTGTCGCAGTCGGCTCCGACGGATGCGGCAACAACGGAAATGGATTCAATCCGATCGAGCATGGCGGTAATCATCGGTACCGGATCGTTGTGCAGCATGGTGGCTGTAAGTGTGGCTTCGGAGGCTGAAGAGGGGCCAAAAGCGAATGTGGCTGAAGAACGACTATCGGTGGCTATGACGTCGATAGGAGGGGTAACGAGTATTTCAACTTTGCATCCGGTCCACTGTGATGGGGAAACGGAGACAGTGGGAGAGAATGCCCGCAGCGACATGGAGAAGCCGGAGATATTTTTCCACTGGTCGGACTGGCGGCTGACGGAGGCTGAAATCGGATCGCAAGCCTGAATGCCGTCGGGGCCTATAATGACGGGACAGGAGCGGTGGATAGTGCGTCGGTCGGTGTCGACGAGTCGCCACCAAGCCATTATAGGCTGAATGTATCGTCCGGCCGTGCGAGCCTGTTCGGCCAGAGAGATGTAGGTGTCGGCAAGATCGGCGGCAATACGGTCGGCATCGCTGTCGGCAATGGGGCCACTCCAGTGGGTGTATGTTCCGGATAGAGTGCGTGCGGGAGTACGCTTTGACAGTGTAATGGTAGAATCGGTGGAGAAGCGTACTTCGGGTAGCGGGCGTTCGGAAACGATATGCCACAGTCCGTCGGTGCGTTCAATCTCGATGGGTCGTCGGCCGTCGAGATTGAAGATGACGCGCCGGGCCAGAGTGGTTACGGCTGTGACAGCTACGGCTGTGGTTTCAAAAAGTGGCTGCGGGGGATTGACTGAATCGCATGCCGTGAGCCATCCGTCGGCTACGGAGAAAATAGTCGTGAGGTGGTCGGCATCTTTAATGACAGCGACTGGTGTGCCCGGATAGTCGATAATGGTTTTCGGAGCGTCGACTGGAGACAGACAGCCCGGATGTGATGGCGACGGACGCATGTTGGCAATCAGCGACCGGGAATCGGCATGGCACGGTAGTTCAGGTAGAATTGAGATGTTTTTCATGGTGGTTAGTATTAGATAGTGCAAAGATAGCACACCGCTATGGTAGGCGTATGTCGGTTTTATCGCGAAGGTATGATATCGCGTCTCCGAGGAATTGGGTACCCGCTCGCCGCGGGTGGAAGGATGAGGTTTGCAACGACCCTCTCGCCGGGGTCATTGCAAAAAATAGAAGATGCGTCATGATCGCGTAGTCTCGCTGCGCTCGACTGACGCGCTGTCATCGCATCACCCGCTCACCGCGGGTGGAGGCGGAGGGGTGGAAGGTTAAAAAAAACAGGCGTTGTGCCGGATTTTGACACAACGCCTGTGGATAGATGTAATGTAATGTTATGTTATGCGGAATCAATATGTTGCCCGGACTACGAGTGGAGCGGCAGTGTCGCTCATTGGTGTAGTGAAGGTGGTGGTGCGGGTATCGGCATCGTAGGTGTATGGGATGTCTTTTCCGCCGGCAGCAACAGTGGTCGGTTTGGGCGCATCGAATATGCGGAATGTGTAGGCGCGCTGTGTCTTCATGCCGGGGAATGAGCCTTCTGCCGGATGGACTGTGTAGGTGGCACCTTTGGCATCGGATGTCTGTGAGAACCGAGTCCAGGCGTATGAGTCGCCGGTATAGTTGTCGTTGTCGCCTTCGTCTTCGTAGAGTTCACCTTTACCTACCGGAGCAGCAATTACGTCGACAATGAGAGTGTCGGGGCGTGTGGTCACGGAACGTATGCCATCGGGCAGCATAGGTATCATGGCTCCGCGACGGAGGAAATATGGAATCTGAGCCTGGGTGTATACAAGGTCTACGTTGCCACCGCCGTTGAACATCGTATTGTGGGCCGGAGAGTACCACTCGCCTTCGGGCAGCCATACTGTTTTTGCCGACAGCTGTGTGGCAGAGTCGGCTGGTTCGACGATGGGAGCTACGAGGATGTCGTCGCCAAAGAAGAACTGATTTTCGTTGGTGTATGCGACTTCGGTCTCGGGGTAGTAGTAGTAGAGGGGACGTGTCATCGAAATGCCGGTGTCGTAGGTCTTACGCGCCATGGTGTAGATGTAGGGGAACAGGGCGTAGCGCAGCTTGACGGCATCGCGCATGAGTGGGAAGTTGGGGTATTTCCAGATACGGCGTTCGATGTTGGGGAAGTTGGCAGAGTGTGTGCGGAATATAGGGGTGAATACACCATACTGAATCCATCGCAGATATAGC
Source organism: uncultured Muribaculum sp. (assembly GCA_964578325.1). Taxonomy (GTDB): domain Bacteria; phylum Bacteroidota; class Bacteroidia; order Bacteroidales; family Muribaculaceae; genus Muribaculum. Next base: position 4,352 of record CAZOCO010000012.1, on the reverse strand, counting down.
TCGGGATCGTTTGGTCCGTGCTGCAGGTGTCCGCCGAGGTCGTGTCCCCAGTATCCGTAGCCAACGTTTGATGCAGAAGCCGTGAAGTATGGTTCGAAAGCGAGTGTCTCGAATTTAGTGACTGCATCGCCGGAGAATCCGATCTGATATCGATGGGATCCGAGTCCACCCCATCGGTGGAAAATTACGGGACGACGGTCGGGACGGTTTTTCTTCATGTCGTTGTAGAACACGTAGTTGCACCAGAAAGTCTCGCCGAGGCCTTCGAGACGGGGACATGTAGTCCACTGCTGCCAGTCGAGCCACCAGAAGTCAGTGCCGTCGTCTTCGAGAGGACGGATGATGTGTTTGAAAAATTTGGTGTAGAATTCGGGATTTTCCAGAGTCCAAGGTACGGTGGTGATGGAGTCGGGCAGGTTCAGATCGTCGTGGAGAGCCTTGAAGCCGTCTTCAAACGATGCGACACCAAAAGCGGGATGTATGTTGAGCGAGACGTGGAAACCACGGTCGTTCATATACTTGATCATTCCGCGTGGGTCGGGTATGAGATCGTTGTTCCATGTCCATCCTGACCATTCGGCAGTGTGCCAGTCGTTGTCGACAATCATAACGTCGGCGGGGATGTCGTTGTCGACGAGAGCGTCAACGATGTCCTGGAAATCCTTCTGTGAATAGCGGTGGTATTTGCTGTACCAGTATCCGAATACGTAGTCGGGAGGTAGTGGGATTGAGCCACCGACCAGAGTGTAGTCGTGGATGGCTTTCATATAGTCGTGTCCGTAGGCAAGGATGTAAGTGTCCATGGCGTTGCGGTCGGTACGAGGGGCTACCCAGTCGAAACCGGCTTCGGCGTTGGGCTCGAGCAACAGAGTGCGCGATCCGTCGGCATTCTGGTGAGCCCATGAGTCGTCGATCACGGCCCAACCGCTACGCGAAATGAGTCCGGGTTCCATGTCGGCACGGCGGTTGTCGCCGTCGCACGAGTCGAGAGTGCGGTATGTGCCTTTGAGGTTCTGATCATCTACTTTTCCGGGATACCATACGACGGGCTGTCCGTTGAGATCGAAAGTGACAGTGAGAGCAGATTGAGAGGATCGCGGGTCGGTACCTTTGGCGTATCGCAGGGTGACGGCTTCTGTAGTGATGACGAGGGTGTCGCCGGAGTCGTCGACCGTGAACGGAGGTACGGGGAGGTCGCGGTTGACCACGGTGAATGACGCCCGGTCTTCGTGACGGCCGGAGTCGGAGTATTCGATACGGATCATCTGTGGCGTAAGCACTGTGAAACGTGCGTTGCCACTTTTTACAACCGCCTCGGGACGAGCCACGGGGTTGTAGGCTGCCTGGGAGGTGAAAGCGCCTAAAGCTAAAGCTACTGCGGCGAGAGTGGAGGTGACTTTCATCAGATAGAATTGAAGGTAGTGATAATGAATAGGAATTGTGTATGGGTCAAAGTTACGAAAAAATATGGATAATGGCAATAGGATGAAACGGCCCGGATGCGGTGGTGCATACGGGCCGTTGTGGGTGGATGAAAATATAATGCGCTTTTCTTGATAATAGTGGATCTTGGCTATTGTTCGGGATCGCGCTCTTTTTCTTTGCTTTTGTTTTTCGATGCAGATGTCTCAAGGTCTTTTTCGTCGGCCAGTTCGATTATGTTTCGCTGTGAGTCGATAACTTTGTATTCGAGATAAGCGAGCGATTGGTCGGGCAAAATGCGGAATTTGCCGCCGAGGGAGTGTTTCCACTTGCGGTAGGTGGAAATGAAACCTTTTTTGAGGTATGCATCGACGAAGGGGTGGACGTATAGAATGAAGTCGCGAACTTTCAGTACGTCGATCAGATAGGTGAGTTTTTCGTATAGAGTGTCGGTGAACAGCAGTGAAGGACGAATCTCGCCTTTTCCGAAGCACGAGGGACACTTCTCGGTGGTGGTGATGTCGAGTGCAGGGCGTACACGCTGGCGTGTGATCTGCATCAGTCCGAATTTGGATAGCGGCAGAATGTTGTGTCGCGCACGGTCTTTAGCCATAACCTCGCGCATGTGGTCGTAGAGAGTCTGGCGGTGTTCGGCTTTAGCCATGTCGATGAAGTCGATGACTATAATGCCCCCCATGTCGCGCAGTCGCAACTGTCGGGCAATCTCGTCGGCAGCCCGCAGATTGACGTCGAGAGCGTTGGTCTCCTGGTCGTTGGACGCTTTGGAGCGGTTGCCTGAATTGACGTCGATTACGTGCAGGGCCTCTGTATGCTCGATAATGATGTATGCTCCAGACTTGAATGATACTGTCTTGCCGAAGGAGGATTTTATCTGCCGTGTGATGGAGAAGTGATCGAAAATGGGATCGTCTTTGGTATACAGGCGTACGATGTCGGTGCGTTCTGGCGCAATGAGCGATACGTATTTTTCGACTTGCGAGAAAGTTTCGGCGTCGTTGACCCAAATTGTCTCGAACGATGGGGAGAAGACGTCGCGCAGCATCGACACGATGCGGCTTTCTTCTTCGAAAATCAATGCCGGAGCCGTAGAACGTTGAGCGTTGGCAACGGTGTCTTCCCAGCACTTGATCAGAGTCTTCATTTCGTGAATGAGTTCGGCCGTGCGTTTGCCTTCGGCCGATGTGCGTATTATGACTCCGATATTTTTAGGCCTGATGGAGTCGATAATCTGGCGCAGACGCACTTTTTCTTCCGACGATTTAATTTTCTGTGAAATAGATACTTTGTCGGAGAAAGGAATTAGCACCATGTAGCGTCCGGTAAATGAAATCTCGGTGGTGAGTCGCGGCCCTTTAGTAGAAATGGGCTCTTTGGCGATCTGTACCATAAGATTCATGTCTTTTGCGATGAGATCTGAGATTGATCCGTGCTTGTCGATGTCGGGTAGGATTTCGAGTTTAGAGAGCTGTGGGGCTTTCTTTTTGTCGTCGAGCGCCTGCTTTATGAAGCGAGAGTAAGTGGCGAAGTGAGAGCCAAGATCCAGATAGTGAAGAAAAGCGTCTTTGTCGTATCCAACGTCGACGAATGCGGCGTTGAGTCCCGGCATGAGTTTTTTAACCCGTGCCAGATAGATGTCGCCAACGGCATATGCCGTGCCGCGTGCTTCTTTCTGCAGAGACATCAGACGTCCGTCTTCAGTGAGTGCGATAGAGACATCGGCAGGCTGTACATCTATGAATAGTTCGCTTTTCATTAATGTAAAGAGTGTCTGTTAGTAATTGTTGTAGCGGCAGGAGATATGTTGTCGCCCCCGCGTAAGAAATGAGTCAAAAACAAATAAGGAACAAACGCATATGATGAAGCCCGTAGGCGCATCATACGTTTGTTCCATATGTCCTTTTGGGCCAATGGCCGTGTAGCGGCCCGGCGCAGAGGATCGCGAAGCGAATCCGCTTTATGCCTTATTTCTTTTTGTGGCGGTTTTTGCGCAGGCGTTTTTTACGCTTGTGCGTGGCCATTTTATGGCCTTTTCTTTTCTTTCCGTTAGGCATGAGAATAAGCTCTAAAAGGTGGTTAATATAAATGAAAAAATGGAGAAGCTGATTATTTTACATCTTCCATGAACACCTTTGCGGGCTTGAATGCGGGGATTTTGTGCTCGGGGATAATGATAGTAGTGTTCTTAGAGATATTACGTGCAGTCTTCTGTGAGCGAGTCTTAACGATGAAGCTGCCAAAACCACGGAGGTAAACGTTTTCACCGTGAGCCAGTGAATCCTTTACGATTTCCATGAATTTTTCAATAGTCTCGAGAACGTTGGCTTTTTCGATACCGGTGGATTTTGAAATCTCGTTTACGATGTCTGCTTTAGTCATTGTTGTGAGAGTTTTAAATATGTTATGAGTTTGTGATAATTGTATGATATATTGTGCATTTTACGCTTGCTACGAGCATGAAAACCCATATGTGTGCAATTTGCATGTGCAAATATCGTGCTTTTTTTTTAAATAGCAATAGTTAAGTGCGATTTTTTTTGCAGGAAAGGGGTATAATGTTGTATTCGGGGTGTCAGAGTGAGTGATGAGAGGCTGGGATGTGGCTTTCGGCGGATGTAAGTTCGCCGCGAATGTCTCGTTGCATCAGTTCGCTTATCTTGTGGATGGACTGGTTTTGTGCGAATAGGTGCATCAGCTTGGTCAGGGCGGCTTCGGATGTCATGTCGTGGCCTGATATGACGCCAGCACAAGCCAGAGAGTCGCCGGTAGCATATCGTCGCATACGCACGGCTCCGGCTACACATTGGGTGACGTTGACGATTACGCATCCGGCGTCGACGGCTCGGCGTATGGCTTCGGTGAACCAAGACGCAGATGGGGCGTTTCCGGCGCCGTAGGTGCGGAGCACGATG
>CAZOCO010000011.1:0-27065 GCA_964578325.1 uncultured Muribaculum sp. | reverse complement strand
CTGGCGATCAGTCATGATCAACTATAATCCGGAGACTGTATCGACCGACTATGATATGTGCGACCGTTTGTATTTCGACGAACTTACATTCGAGCGCGTAATGGATATTCTGGATCTGGAGCAGCCTCACGGCACTATTCTGTCTGTTGGCGGTCAGATACCCAACAATCTGGCTACACGCCTGGATGCGCAGCACATCAACATACTTGGTACTTCGGCAGCAAGTATCGACAACGCAGAGGACCGTCATAAATTCTCATCAATGCTCGACCGACTTGGCATCGACCAGCCAAGATGGCGCGAACTTACCAGCTTTGACGACATTAATAAATTCATCGACGAGGTTGGATTCCCTGTACTGGTACGCCCGAGCTATGTGCTCTCAGGTGCTGCAATGAATGTATGCTCCAATGAGGAGGAACTGCACAGATTCCTGCAGCTGGCTGCCAATGTGTCGAAACAGCATCCCGTGGTGGTAAGTGAATTTATTCAGAACGCCAAAGAAATAGAAATGGATGCCGTGGCACAAAATGGCGAAATCAAGGTATATGCCATATCTGAACACATAGAATTTGCAGGAGTTCACTCCGGTGATGCTACAATACAGTTTCCCTCACAGAAACTATATGTGGAGACAATGCGCCGAATAAAAAAGGTATCGTCGCAGATAGCCAAGGCTCTCAATATCTCCGGCCCATTCAATATCCAGTATCTGGCCAAGAATAATGACATCAAGGTGATTGAATGCAATCTGCGTGCTTCACGCAGTTTCCCGTTCGTCAGCAAGGTATTAAAAATCAACTTCATTGATCTTGCCACAAAAGTCATGCTCGGCATGCCAGTAGAAAAGCCGCACAAAAATGCTTTCGACCTCGACTATGTGGGTATAAAAGCATCCCAGTTCTCGTTCTCACGTCTGCAAGGCGCCGATCCTGTTCTCGGTGTAGACATGTCGTCAACAGGAGAAGTTGGTTGTATCGGATCTGATACTGATGAAGCTATCATCAAAGCCATGCTATCGGTAGGTATGCGCGTTCCGGCCAAAGGAAAAGGAATACTTTTATCAACCGGAACACCAAAACAGAAGGCCGACATGCTCGATGCTGCGCACAAGCTCAATAATTCGGGCTATACTCTTTACGCTACAGGCGGAACTCACCAGTTCCTCAACGACAATGGCATTCCTGCCATTAAAGTATACTGGCCCAGCCAGCCCGACATGCAGCCTCAAGCTATCGAAATGCTTCACAACCGCGACATCGATATGGTAGTCAACATTCCCAAAAATCTATCGGAGACAGAACTTACAAATGGATTCCGTATACGCCGCACGGCAATTGACCTCAACATACCTCTTATCACTAATGCCCGACTGGCTTCAGCGTTTATCAATGCATTCACAAAGTTAAGCCTCGACGACATTGAAATAAAGCCATGGAATGCATACAATTCCTGACACTCAACATAGTATAAAATTATAATATCACAGGACATGTCACTTACATCTACCGGTGACATGTTCTGTTTATAAATAAACCAACCTATCATGAAAATTACAACTACAATTCTGGCATTCATTACGACACTCGTACTATCGCCGACAATTTCTGCCAATCGCTTCAATTCTGACATTGACACCAGAGCACACACGCTGCTCGACTCCATGACTCTGGATGAAAAACTATCGTTGGTGCGTGGTGTCGACCTTATGTACACACGCGACATTCCACGACTCGGAATCTCGCGTATGCGTATGGCCGATGGACCGCAGGGCGTACGCGGTTACGGGTTATCTACAGCATATCCGTCGGCAGTCATGCTTACCGCAACCTGGAACGAGAATCTCGCTACAAGATACGGCGACGCTCTCGGTTCTGACTGTCGCGCCAGAGGTGTAAACTTTTTATTAGGCCCTGGAGTCAACATATACCGCTCGCCACTAAATGGCCGCAACTTCGAATATATGGGAGAAGATCCATATCTGGCATCACGCACTGCTGTAAACTATATAAAAGGTGTTCAAAATCACGGCGTAAGCGCAACAGTAAAACATCTCTTTGGAAATAACTCCGAATACGACCGCAACTACACCAGCAGCGATATCGACGAGCGAACCATGTACGAAATCTATTTACCGGTCTTCAAAGCCGCTGTTCAAGAAGCAGAAGTCGGAGCTGTAATGTCGAGCTACAACCCTGTCAACGGTATCTGGACTGCAGAATCAGAATGGCTGCTGACCGACATTTTGCGCAACAAGTGGGGTTTCAAAGGTGTCATTATGTCTGACTGGGATGCCGTACATCACACCATCCCGGCATTCACGGCCGGACTCGATCTTGAAATGCCGGGATCTGATCTTTGGAAACCTGAGACATTGGCCTATTACCTAAAGACAGGACACATCGACACCGATATGCTCGATAAAAAAGTATTGAATATACTGCGCACATATCTGGCCTTTGACGCGGCTCGCAACTGTATTGCTGACAGCACTATCCCACTTAATGATCCGCATTCGGTCCAGGTCGCGCTCGATGTTGCTCGCGAAGGTATCGTTTTGCTTAAAAACAACAAAAACACACTTCCTGTCAATCCGGCCCGCATCAAAAATATCGTTGTCGTAGGCAATGCCGCAATAAGCGTTCCGTGCGGTGGTGGCAGCGGTGGCGTAGATCCATTCTACCGGGTGACACCGCTTGATGCCATCAAAAAAATAGCTGCGGAAAACGGCATTAATGTAAAATACGTCAATCCACTCGATGTCATGCCGCAAATCATTTTCACCGACGACACAAAGTCGACATACGGCCTTACCGCACAATTCTTTAATAACGAGAATCTCGAAGGAACACCTGCAGCATCCCGTATAGACAGTAAAATTGCATATCTATGGCTGGAAGGCCCCGGAGTAAAAGGAATCGGGAAAGAGCACTATTCCGTACGCTGGAACGGAAAAATCATACCCGACCAAACCGGAGAGTACCAATTCACTGCCGGCGCCTATGGCAAATACCGCCTTTTTATAGATGGCAAGGAAGTTGTAAATAATTGGGACAAGAAAAAATCACATACAACCACATTTACCACTACATTCAAAGCCGACCACATTTACGACATAACATTTGAAGTTTCGCAGAATGTATCGACCGGAGGCGCGCAGCTCGTATGGCAACCGGTAAAAATCAAAAATGACCCACTCACCGACCAACTCGACAATGCGGATCTAATCATTGCCTGTGTCGGACACAATGCAGCTACAGAATCTGAAAGTTTTGACCGCCCAATTACCCTGCCGGAGGAAGACAACACGATGATGAAACGTCTGTCTGCAACATCAACTCCTGTAGTTGCAGTAGTCAATTCGGGTGGAAATATACTGCTACCCGACTACAACAAAATCAACTCCCTACTATGGGCATGGTTCCCCGGACAGGAAGGTGGGACTGCCGTTGCCGAAGTATTGTTCGGCAAAGTCAACCCGTCGGGAAAACTGCCAATGACATTTGAGAAGCGCTGGGAAGACAATCCTGTTTATAACAGCTACCACGATAACGATGGCGACAAGCATGTACCTTATTCCGAAGGTATATTCGTAGGCTACCGTGGCTACGACAAATTACAGCGCGATGTCATGTATCCTTTTGGTTTCGGACTCAGCTACACTACATTTGATATAACTAAAGCTTCAGCCACTACCCCCGACGAAAACGGCAATGTGACAATATGCTTTACACTTAAAAACACCGGACACCGCGATGGCGCACAAGTCGTTCAGGCCTATGTCGGTAAAGATTTATCTGAACCATCGCTCATAAGCCGCCCGATACGCGAACTTCGTGGCTTCCGCAAGATATTCCTGAAAGCCGGGGAGTCTAAAGATGTCACCATCACACTTCCTGCCACTGCATTCACATACTACGACACAATTATACACGACTTTACCACCGAACCGGGCACCTATAACATTGACCTCGGATTCAGTTCAAGAGACATAAGATCATCACTGCCCATATATATCGCCGACGGTAGCCCAAAATGACTTTGGTGATATGCAAAAATTTCACTAAATTTGTGTGTTAAACCCTAAACCGATTCGTTCTATCACTTATGAACATATCTTACAACTGGCTCAAACGCTATATCGATCTCGACATGTCACCGGAAAAGACCGCAGAAGTACTAACTTCAATCGGACTGGAGACCGGTGGTATCGAAGAGGTTGAATCAATAAAAGGCGGTCTGAAAGGAATAGTCATAGGCCGTGTCATCACATGCGAAGAGCATCCCAACAGCGATCATCTCCACATCACAACCGTAGATCTCGGTGATGGCAATGGCCCGACTCAAATCGTGTGTGGAGCACCGAATGTTGCAGCCGGACAAACTGTGGTAGTTGCAACTGTCGGCACCACACTATACGACGGAGACAAAGAATTTCAGATCAAGAAATCAAAAATACGCGGTGTCGAATCATTCGGTATGATTTGCGCTGAAGACGAAATCGGCGTCGGCACTTCGCATGATGGTATTATAGTCATCGACACTCCTGTTGCTCCTGGTACTCCGGCTGCCGATTACTACAATCTTTCATCTGACTACGTGCTTGAAGTCGACCTTACCCCGAACCGTATTGATGCAGCAAGTCACTATGGAGTAGCCCGCGACCTTGCAGCATGGATTGCTACGCACGCCGACAAAACGCCGCTTATATCGCCCGACGTCGACGCGTTCAAGGTTGATAAAACAGACGGTGCCGTTCCTGTCGAAGTACTCGATTACAACGCATGCCCACGATATTCCGGACTCACCATACGCAACATCAAGGTAAAAGAAAGTCCGGAATGGCTTCAGAAACTTTTGATTGCTGTAGGTCAGCGACCGATCAACAATATAGTCGACATCACCAACTTCATTTTGCTCGGACTCGGACAACCACTCCACTGTTTCGACCTTGCAAAAGTTAAAGGAGAAAAAATCATTGTACGCAAGTGCGCCGACGGAACCCCATTTACCACTCTCGACGGTATCGACCGCAAACTCTCTGATGCAGATCTGATGATTTGCGACGGTAATGGCGATCCGATGTGTCTGGCAGGTGTTTTCGGCGGTCTGGATTCCGGTGTTACTGAAACTACTACCGACATCTTCCTTGAAAGTGCGTACTTTAACCCTACTTCCATACGAAAGAGCGCACGACGCCACGGACTCAATACCGATGCCTCTTTCCGCTACGAACGCGGTACCGATCCTAACGCAACACTATATTGCCTCAAGGTAGCCGCCTTATTGGTAAAAGAACTTGCCGGAGGCGAAATATGCGGCCAGCCCGTCGACATATACCCACAACCGGTCAACCCGTTTGATGTCGACATCACATATAAATATCTCAACGATCTTATCGGAAAGGACATCCCGGCCGACACCGTCAAAGAAATCGTGACTGCACTTGAAATGGATATCACTTCGGCTACCGACAAAGGCCTGTCGCTCAAAGTACCCACCTACCGTGTAGATGTACAGCGCCCATGCGACGTAGCAGAAGATATTCTGCGCATCTACGGCTACAACAACGTAGAAATTTCAAACGAGTTGCATGCTACACTGTCATATAAGACTCTTACAGATACAGCCGATTCTCTTGCCGAGACAATCTCAAACCAGCTCACGGCAATCGGGTTCAACGAAATTCTAAACAACTCGCTTACAGCTGCCGCACACTGCCAGCTCGTATCCGACGATACGCATCAGCCTGTGCAATTGCTCAATCCGCTATCTACCGACCTCAATGCCCTGCGTATGAGCCTCATGTTTGGCGGACTCGAAACAATAGCACACAACTCCAACCGTCGCATGCCCGACCTCTCTCTCTATGAGTTCGGATCTATATACTCGGCCAACCCGTCGATAGAATCTACATCCGAAAATCCCATCGCACCATACACAGAGACCCGTCAGCTTGCACTCTGGATGACCGGTCTGCGACAGCAACCGTCATGGAACATGTCTCCGATAAAAGCTTCAATCTACGACATGAAAGCCATCGTTGCCAACATCATCGCACGACTTGGAATCAATTCCCGCGAACTCGAACTTAAAGCAGACAACTCCAACCCACTTCTATCGTCTGCATTAGCACTCGCCACCCGCAACGGCAAACAACTTGGCACTATCGGCGTTGTAGCCAAATCGGTTCTAAAACGATTCGATATTAAAGAAGAAGTAGTTTATGCCGAATTAGACTGGAAATCTCTGGTAAAACTTGCTGTAAAGACAAAGGTCAGCTATACCCCTCTGCCACGTACCCAGCCGGTAAAACGCGACCTTGCACTACTTATCGACAAAACTGTCACTATGGCGCAGATCGAAAAAGTCGTCCGCGACTCTGAAAAACGCCTGTTGCGCGAAGTCTCGCTATTTGACGTCTACGAAGGTAAGAATTTACCCGAAGGCAAGAAATCATATGCCATCAACATCATTTTGCAAGACGACGAAAAGACACTTCAAGACAAGCAGATTGATGCCGTCATGCAGAAAATCATCACCAACCTCACCCGTCAGTTGGGTGTCTCACTACGTTAATCAATAATAATACAATATAATCTTACATCATGGGAAGAGCATTTGAATACCGTAAAGCCCGTAAACTAAAACGCTGGGGCAACATGTCTCGCACATTCACCCGCATAGGTAAAGAAATAACCATCGCAGCTAAAGCCGGCGGACCGGACCCATCAACCAACCCGCGTCTGCGCGCTCTGATGCAAAATGCCAAAGCGGCCAATATGCCCAAAGACACCGTAGACCGCGCTATCAAAAAAGCTACCGACAAAGAAGCCGGCGATTATAAGGAAATCTCTTACGAAGGATACGGCCCCCACGGCATCGCAATATTCGTAGAAGCCGCTACCGACAACAACACACGCACAGTTGCCAACGTCCGCTCATATTTCAACAAACACGGAGGTTCGCTTGGCACACAGGGTTCGCTCACATTCCTTTTCGACCACAAATGTGTGTTTAAGATCAAAGAAAAAGATGGCGTTACACTCGAAGACCTCGAACTCGAGCTCATCGACTGTGGCGTAGACGAAATCGAGCCCGATGAAGACGGTCTTACACTCAACGGCTCGTTTGAAGACTATTCTACCATCCAGAAATACCTCGAAGACAACGGATTTGAAATAATTTCATCTGAATTTGAACGTATTCCAAACGATCTTAAGGAGGTTACACCCGAACAACGTGCAGCTATCGAAAAACTAATCGACAAGCTCGAAGAAGACGAAGACGTTCAAAACGTATTCCACAACATGAAAGAAGACGATACTGAAGAATAATCTTCATATCCTCTTTTTCAACCATAGTTTCAACCACACAAGGGTTATAGGGATCTAAAGTCCTCATAACCCTTGATTACTCTATATCCGCATGGACACACAGCTGATCGAACTTCTCGACACACAGGCAGCCGCAATAAATACCCCAGACTTCATTGCTGAGGACCCCGTACAGTTTCCCCGTCGTTTTTCCGACTTACGCGACATTGAAATCTCATCGCTACTATCATCAACAATAGCCTGGGGCAACCGAAAGATGATCTGTCGCAACTGCGATAAAATGTTGGCTCTTATGGACAATTCTCCCTACGACTATGTCATGGATGAAGGTTACGAAGAATTGCCCGACATCAATATACACCGCACGTTTTTCGCAAAAAATTTGAAACACTATCTGCGTGGACTCCGGGCAATATACTCGCGATATGGCTCACTTGCCGATTTTGCCGATGCCAATGGTGTCGCAAGCGATCAGTTTCCGGCATGGAGGTTAGCCGCATTGCTTAATCAGGCTCTGGCTGATGCCAACGATGGAAAAGCCGACTGCCGGTGTCTGCCGCAAAATCTAACGACGTCAGCACTGAAACGTCTAAATATGGCTCTTCGCTGGCTTGTGCGCCGCGATGGAATAGTTGATCTTGGAGTTTGGGACTTCCTTCAGCCATCACAGCTATACATTCCCCTTGATGTCCATGTATCAAACACATCGCGTGCCCTCGGATTGCTCGACCGAAAAGCTCCCGACAAACGTGCCGTAATACAGCTCACCGATTGTCTACGACAATTACGCCCCGACGATCCGGTATACTATGATTATGCTCTGTTCGGAATAGGGATAAATCACCTTCTTAACGAAATTTAACCTCATCGCAATCTTTTCAGTCGGTGTGGTTGTTTATCTTTACACCATAAAATTTCGTCTCATGAATATCATTAAATACCTGTTCACATCTGTCTTCCTGACATTAGCATTGGCTGCGGCAGCAAAGCCGGTACTGACCATTGAGCCAACCAAACACAACTTCGGCAATATCCGGGAAAACGGCGGATCTGTAACAGCTGAATTTACCATCACTAACACAGGTGATGAACCGCTGATTATCAAAGATGCACAGGCTTCGTGCGGATGTACCAGACCAACCTATCCCAAGGCTCCAATCAAGCCGGGAGAATCTGCTGTTCTCAAAGTAACCTACAACCCCATGGGGCGTCCGGGCGAATTCGACAAAACTATCACCGTCCGCTCCAACGCTAAAAAAAATAAAACAACGGTGCGAATTACCGGTACCGTGATTCCAGATTGATCTACGATGAAACATCTTTTTTCATTGCGCGCTACTGTTATTGTAGCCCTGCTAATGTATGTACCGACTGTGTCAGCACAGATAAAATGGTTGTCAACCACACACAATTTTGGAGCATTTGCCGAAGAACTCGGTCCGGTAACCACCGAGTTTCAGTTCGTTAATGAATCATCGCGACCTGTGAGTATTCTCCACGCACAGGCTTCGTGTGGATGTACCAAGCCTATTTATACTTCGCGCCCAGTCCAGCCCGGTGACACCGCCACAATTTCTGTCACATATAATCCTATGGGACGTCCGGGGCGCTTTGATAAATCGGTAAAAGTAAAGACCGATGCCTCTCCAGAAACATTCCGACTTACAGTAGAAGGCGTAGTAATCGGTTCTCCAAAGACACTAACGACCAATTATCCGGTACAGTGTGGTAGATTCAGTCTGAAAAATACAGTGGTTAACTTCGGTGATATCACTGCCGGACATATCAAAAATAAATTTGTCGAAGGATATAATCTTTCATCCGACTCGATCAGACCTATTATAACCGGACTACCTCAATACATCGATGCCGATGTCGCGCCCAAAATTGTAGGCCCCGGCGTACAATTCATCATTTCTTTCTTCTTCAATGCATCACGAGCCACCGATGTCTACGGTCTTACTGAAAATCCAGTATACATCGGTCTCAACGACGACAATCCACCTTGTCGGCTGTCTCTCATTGCCAACGTCGGCGAAGATTTCTCCAAACTTTCACCGTCACAACTTGCCGACGCTCCAAACATAGCCATATCGACATCCTCTGTCGATTTAGGACAAGTAAAGCGGGGCGAAAAGGCTACCGCCCAAATCACAATAAACAATTTCGGTAAGAATCCACTTCTGATACGTAAGATACAGATTTCTTCCGACGACAAGGCACTGACGATTATTCCATCAAAAACTAAAATAAAAAAAGGAGCTTCCGCAACGCTCACTATCATAGTTGATACATCCTTGCTACAGGCCGACGACAATATTATAAACTCCAAAGCAGTCATTATAACCAATGATCCGCAACATTCTGTATCACCATTGCGTATAGTCGGAGAACTTAACTAATTATATTACCACCAAACCTATGAATCAGAATCCTGAATCACATATTGAAAATGATGCCCGATATACCGGACTTTCTGTAAACTCCGGCGTACAACAACCTCCATCTGTAAATCCATATTTACAACACCGTCGTCGTCCATTACCGTCGGCATCTCAGCTGGTAGAAGGAATTTTAAATGGCGATGTCACTATGTTGAGCCGGGCTGTAACTTTCGTCGAAAGTCTTGTGCCGGATCATCAGGCAATCGCACAGGAAGTTATTGAAAAGTGTTTGCCTTATTCAGGTAACTCTCGACGCATAGGCATCACCGGAGTTCCCGGTGCCGGTAAATCTACATCAATCGATGCGTTCGGACTACACATACTTAGTCAGGGGGGAAAACTTGCCGTACTCGCTATAGACCCATCATCCGAACGTACAAAAGGTTCGATTCTTGGAGACAAGACACGCATGGAGCGACTGTCAGTCCACCCAAATGCATTCATTCGCCCTTCCCCATCGGCCGGCTCTCTCGGCGGTGTCGCACGTAAGACTCGTGAGACTATAGTATTATGCGAAGCCGCCGGATACAATAATATTTTTGTAGAGACCGTAGGAGTCGGACAAAGTGAGACAGCCGTACATTCCATGGTCGACTTCTTCCTATTGATTCAGCTTGCAGGAACGGGCGACGAACTACAAGGCATAAAACGAGGCATAATGGAAATGGCTGATGGCATTGTAATCAACAAAGCCGACGGCGACAACTTACAGCGGGCACAACTCGCACAAGCGCAGTTCCGTAGCGCCCTGCATCTATTTCCACCAACACAGTCAGGATGGATACCTGAAGTCCTCACATATTCAGGGTACTACGATCTCGGCATAACTGAAGTATGGGAAATGATAGACCGTTATTTTGAATTTGTAAAATCCAACGGATACTTTGAAGAAAAGCGCAATCAGCAGGCACGCTACTGGATGTACGAAACAATTGACGAACAACTCCGCAATCATTTCTACCGCAATCCGGAAGTCGAAGCAATGTTGCGACTCAAAGAGCAACGCGTACTCTCCAATCAGCAGTCATCATTCACGGCGGCCCGCGACATCCTCGACTTCTACTTCAATCACTAATCCGGCGCGAAACTTCCGTCAGAGAAAGACTCTCAACAAAATCGTGGTGTTCTATGTTATAAAAGTATAAAAACATATAACACCTATTACAATGAGAGCCATATTAAAAATAGCCGCAGCCGCAATTATCACGGGTCTGACATCCTGTAGTCCATATACCCTTATAGACACACAGACCTACAACAATGCCAATCTCGCTGAATACTCTACATTCCGTATATATTATCCTACGGAAGCAGCCGATCTGCCTCCCGGCATGGATATGGTAACATACTATAATATTGCAGCCGCCGTACGCGAACAGATGATGGAGCGAGGCTTCGTAGAGAGTCCGTCGGCATCAATGATTATCAATCTCGGTATTACAGTAAATAAGGAACTTGCTACGGCTCCGTTAAGCAGTTTACTGCCTCCACCTCCGGCTCCACCTATGGTTGTCCCTGTTCCCGTACGTCCGACACCGCCACCGGCCCCGGCTCCGGCTCCGGCACCTGGGCCATCGGCATCTGACACCCCTCAATCAACACAACAGTCAGCACAACCCCAGACTACATCAACGAGGAGTCAGCACTTCTACCGTCCATCGGGAGTTGTTCCGGTACCTGTAGCACAACCATACTTCCTATACCCACGATATAATTACTGGAACAATGCAGCTCTCAACAACACACAGGTAGTCACAGGTGTATATCGTGAAGGAGTTCTCACTATGGATATTTTCAATATTCACACCAAGACAGCTCTTTACTCCGCTTCTGTCGCAACTATTCTCGATAACGGAAACACCCAGTTCCGCGATCTTACAGGTATAGCAAAGGCTGTAGACAAGCTGTTCTCGAAATTCCCTGTAGCCAAACTGCCACAATATCAAAAAAAGAAATAACAAAATAATTATATCCAAAATCAAGGGTCGCATTCTACATTGAACGCGACCCTTTTTAATCACTCACAACAAAATGTACCGTATCACTCCATCACCTCATACGCAGTAGTCTCCAGATAGTAGAAAGAGAGATAAGGCTTTGATTCAATGGAATCGCGTTGGGCAATACGCGCCCTGTAATCGGCCATACGAGCATTGAATGACTTAATATCAGCCTGTCCGCGAGCCGCTTTTTCTGTCTCACATCCGGCAGCCGTATCAGCTTCATCTACTGCTGTCGCAGCATCTTCAATACCCTGCTCTTGTGCGCGGGCTATGCGTTCTGCCTGCTGACGCTCCATCTCTCGTATATCGTCTTCACCTATTCTGGATTCACGTAATATTCCGGTAACCAGCAGTGGCTTGTGTATAGTTTCCGGCGGGAAAGCTCCACCCATTTCCTGTGTAGCCTCACAGCGTATCATATTATTTGCTGTTGCTCCGACTATAAAGGCCTTTCTACCGCCATGTTTACACAGATGTGAACATATACCTTCCATACTCACGATTTTGTCAACATATTCGTCGGGCGATGCCAACACTTCGTCTACTGTTATGACATTTTCAGAAACCTGTGTTTCATTGTTTTTGTTGTTTGAACCGCACGCTGTCATCAACACGAGCGCGGCAAATAACATCAATGATAATTTTAACATTTTCATAATAATTGTTTTATTTATTGATTAATATAAAAGGGACAATAGCGAATATACCTAATAACAGGGTTGATAATCCGGCGGCAACCGTCTCTTTTACCGACATTTTTCGTCTGCGGTAAACGACACAAATAATTATTGCAAGAACGCATCCTAACACCAACGCTTTAGGTGACAGGTCGGTAATACGAGGATATGCCAGCGAGTCATAACCCGATGTCATTTCCAGCCTGAACGGAAAAATCCATTGGGAGATTTCTGCAAATACAGACTTCGGCATACTGTAAGAAAACTTATCCAGAAGCATCCCCGACTGCATATCTACGGCATACCACGTTGTTTCCGTATCGTCACCAACTCTATACACGCGGTTGAAAAGATTTCCAATTACCATCAGGCGCTGACACTCCGAGTTAAAAGTTACTTCATGCACCTGCCGTATGGTATAATCGGAAAATAACCGGAAAACATGTCCGGCTTCCGAAACTACCAGACCAAGATCATCCCGGTTCATGCCTTCCATGACAAATGCATATCTGGCTTTTTCACTGTCGGGCATACCGATACGAGTCATATACGGACGTCCGGCTTGTTGTTTCATATGAAAAACATCTCCGCAATTGTCAATGATAAGATAGCCATTATCATATCCCTTACGAGTTGTTATATTGGCATTCAACCATTTGGCAGGATATTGAAATCCGTTTTTCGCAAATGTTTCTGTAAAACGTTGCGAACGAGCAGTATTAATAGTATTTGTCTCGATCGTAATAAATTCTACGCGCCCATCATCGGTCAGGCGAAAAGCCTCTTTTGGATCTTCCAGGCTGAAACGCGCAGGCATCGACTCCATTATCAACCATACATCAGGATGTACAAGCACAAAATTACGCGGGGATACAGACAGAACCATTTCATTATGTCGCAACATCGGCATCGTTACTTCAGTGCCGGCTATAGAATCCGGCATAATTCCTTTTGCCATCAGGCGGGAATAATATATTTGCGGCAACAAGGAGTCTCTCTCCTCTACTGTATAATGTTCTTGTACATTTCCGTCCTTATCTACGGCATATATATCCGGATCAGCCTGACCTTCGACAAACTCCGATACGATCCAACTGTCGGTAAGCGGAGAATACTGCACAAATGGCGCGCGCCCTGTATCGGGAAACGAAAGATCATATAGCCAGGGGAAAAACCATGACAGAGCCACTACAGCGACGATAATAAAATACAACCTTGATAATTGTTTCATAATTCAATCCTGACGGCCCTCCTTAAACCGATATATTGAATAAAACGACAACAGAGATGCGGCACACACAAATATTCCCATTAACCACAATACAGAATTATATGCTTCCGAAGCATCCTGAAGGAAAAACAGTGAGGTTATTGCAATCCCGGTCATGGAGATTATTACTCTCAACCTCCATCCGGACTCCAGACATGCAGCAGAAGTAAATAAATATGCATTAAGTCCGCAAATATACCACGGCAACGCAGTCAATACTACCCTTGCAGTCATTTCGGAAGCCAGAAGCGTCGAATAGTAAGCCGCGATAATCAACAATTGTATTCCGAATATCACCATCAGAGACAATAATCCATAGCATATCATTAATCCTACCATACCGTTTTGATTATATGGGAGATGAAGCGTAAGCTTTAATCGACGCTGATGCATTTCAGGTATCATCTGCATTATCCCCATTATAATTCCACATACCATAGGATAATACTGTAATTTTTCAATGAAAATAGAGTCCTTAAGCAACATGAACGACCATAATGATCCGACACATTGCGTAGTGACTACATGCTGTATATTAAGAATAATATAGGCAGTAAACGCCATCGTCACCGCAAACAGTATAAACAATGTGCGACGGGTCTTGAGCCATTCTTTTAACAAAAGAGCTTGTGTCATGATTAATTAATATTTACCGGTTAAACCTATAAAGGCATCCTCAAGCGACAAATTCTCGCCGCTCACACTGGTGCCGTCAATACCCATGGCCGACAGCCGACCTACCATCTCCTGTTCTGATTCAAACGAATACAGCTCTCCTCGGCCATGCAGTCTCGACGGATTATATATACCGTTGCCTGTCGGTAGCGGTGATTCATCCGGCAGATTAAAAGTATATCGCGTAAATGTCGCCAACAACTTATCTACCGGCATTTGTGTCAATATCTTTCCGTAGTCGAGAATGATAGTATCGTCGATCAGGCGTTCGAGATCCTGTATGATATGTGAGGTCATAAATACCGTTTTATCCTGCCCCTTTACATATTCCTGAAGAAACTCAATAAACAGTCGCCTGTATCCTGGATCAAGTCCAAGCGAAAAATCGTCAAGTACAAGCAGATCGGCATTCTGCGCCAGAATCAGGCCGAGAGCAACTTGCGACCGCTGTCCACACGACATCGATGAAATTCGCTGCTCCGGAGTTACATGCAATTTTTTCATCAGTTCATAATACACGTCTTTATTCCAACGGGGATAAAATTTCGAGTAGAAACGCTCTATCTGCGATATTGTCATAAATGAATACTGCACATGCCCCTCTATCAACAGAGCTATCCGCGAGCGCGACATCGGAGAAAGCCGGGTAATATCTTCTCCAAAAATTCTACACTCTCCCGATTGTGGCTTCAGATAGCCCATCAGAATATTGATTGTTGTGGTCTTTCCTGTCCCATTTTTACCCAACAGACCGAGTATACGACCTTTAGGTACGTCAAACGACAGATTATCGTATATAATACGTCCGCGGCCATAGCGTTGTGAAAGATTTTTCACAGAAATTACTGGTTCAGACATTATAACTCAAAAATTTACAAATATTGAAGATAATAATTCATTGCGCGTGTGATGATCGGAAACAGATGCTATCGTATAACCGACAGTCACACCCAACGAAAGTTTTGACTTAAGTTTTCTTGTCACACTGATACTCGTTCCGCAACTAAACACATCGGAGGTCAGATAAGAAAAATCGCTGACTACCATAGCTCCTATAGGATCGTTTTTATCGAGACCGGGCAGACGCTCTTCCGCGACATCGGCTAACTTATACGCAAGACCAATACCAAACGAAGAAGACCATAGCCCACTCCATTTCTCATACCACGACAGATCAACGGATGGAATAATAACCCTGAATCCCAGTTCACGATCTTCGGCTGTCATCTTCTCACATTGAGATATATAGGACACTGACGGTACTATATCAAACGACATTTTATCGCTGACCGGAACAAGTAAGTTTATTCCGGCATCTGTCGCAACAGTATAGCGCTTATACGTCTGTCGTGACCCAATCTGCTCATAAATATTCCCGACAGCCGATCCAAACAGATTTTCTGTACCTATATAATTATCAATATGTGCCGTTGCATATGGTGTCATTTTTATACTCCTGAAATTGAATGGCCGGGATACAGATAAAGAATATGACTTATGTTGCAATTCTGTCAAATTCAAATTATTATACCCGCGCATAATCAAATTTGTATTATCATTGCTCATGGCGAAAACCAGTGTAATACGGTCAACACTACATTTAGCAGGAAGCAATGCAATATTCACGCCCCACCCATTTCCTTTATATGCTGTGGAAAAATCGCCTGAAATCCCGGAAAAACGGGAATAGGTTGTGCCAAGGCCGGTCAGAGGATACACGCGCACACTATTGTTTACAGAATAGAAATCCACATCATCATCTTGATTGTAAAGATTGTATGACAGACCTGCAGCTACCAGCATATCATTTCCGAATGCATATGATACACCTGCCGAAAAATCCAGATCAGAAACTACAGCCCGCAGACGAGGATCTCGCTGACGATAATCGATTTCTGCGCGATAATGCAACGATGCTCCTACCGTAATTCTACGCCCGACGCGTCGTGCATATCCGCCACCAAAGTCATAAATCTGAGATGACAGGTCTCCGCCTACACCATCACCGATAATGTATGGCCCCACACGGTCAATATCGACAGCATTGGCCCATCTCACGTTTCGGCGGTGTCCGGTAGTATATGACGCGTGTCCCCATACAGTCTGCATAGAGTCGACTGGCAACCATGATTCGGCACCGAGGGTCAGCATATATTCGCCGGTTCCTGCTTGCACAAGTGATGCATCTCCGTTTCTGGAATTATTGACACGTACATATCCCCGTGAGATTCCGACAGTATCAAGGACAGCCGATGCAGCAGAATTAACACCACACACAGCAATCCGGACACGATTGCCCGGAGTCTGTGCCATAGTGTGCAACGCTACGGAAATTAATATCACTGCGACGATTTTATTTATAGCTGACATAGATGAAGTCTGCCAAAGAATCATCAGTATCCATAAGGATATCGCGACCATCGACTACAGAAGCCACACGGCGCTGTGCCATATGTCCGTAGCGCTCTGTATTTACATCGGATGTCTGGGCATAGCTGAAATCTATATTATCTGCAAGCCAGCCATGTATGAAAACTTCTGAATTTGACAGATTCACACCATCGAGAATCCACTCGTTGGGCACTTTCACACACTTCGAGTTTGACATGGTATTACCGGTGACCGGCGACAGATATTCGTAATATCCGGCATAATCGGCGAGAAACGACTCAACTGTCACACCCTCGGGAATGCGTATCAGAGCATAAGAACGGTTGCACAGCTGGTTTACAATCCATTTTGTAGCAGAGTAGCTATACCATTTATCGAGATTAGGAACATCAGGATTATCAGTATCAAGAGCGTTGGGATTTGTAGAGTTTACGACATCGTACCATTCGAAATCTGCATCGGTATTATCTATACCTCCGGCTTCGATAAAGTTCTGCGCCTGATCTACAATCTTGATTGATTCACCGGGTGCAAGGGTATACGGAGTTCCATCAGGCTTTGAAGGAATCACATACAGTGTCTGGGCAGTAAATACCACCTGTCGGTTATGTTCCGGGGTGATGACATCGTAGAGGTTGGTCGTATTGTTAATAAGAGCGGATTCCGAAATAGCGACACCTGTCAATATAGCCTCTTCATCAGAGTTATTGTAGATTGTGAAAAACGAATCATAAAGCGTGCCGGAACCTGTGGCTTTTGGAGAACCTGTCACAGAAATTTCCTTGAATACAAGAGTTGAATTCGGACTATAGAAAAACCACGACAAATCCAGTGAGGTTTCAGCTGATATTACTACCGACGACGCTACTGCACGCAATGTCTTGGTATTTCCATCACTATCAGATACCGTCATCCGGCCATCGACACTATATACTCCGGCAGGCAACTGGAGCGGCTCTGTCATCGGAAGCACTGAAGTATATACACTTCCCGTATTATCTTCAGTCCATGTTATAGCCCCTTCTGTCACACTATATCCTTCCGGCATATCGGATGGAAGAACCTGTGCCACCGTCACATCGTAGTAAACAGTAGGATTGTTGTCGTCAGAACATGCCGCAGCAGCGACCATCAACAGCGAAACCGCTGCACACTTAATGAAATTTTTTACCATGATTGTTTATTATTTAGATTTTGAAATTAATTTCCATGCCGAAATATGGTGATGCATACCGCCGCTGAATCATGTTGAAACGCGTATAGTCAGGTGCTATATACAGCAGACGGTTGACATATAGAGCCAGAAATATTCTGTTTTTCCAGAATCGTTTAGTCGCTTTGAAATTAAAAGCTGTTTCAGCGGGAACTCTCACCTCATCAAACGAACTGAATGTACGTTGCAGCTGATGCAGATACGGATCGGCAGCAGATTCAACAGTGTATGGGTGAACTATACCATCAATACCTACATAGTGTGTCGGTGTTCCGTCGCGCCATAGCGTCTGCGAGGAAGTAAACCACATAGTCTGCGCCGAAATTGAGAAATTCAAGCCGAGCGACGGTATATCAGTATCAAACATCACATTGGTATTTGCACTCTTGTAGACAAGACCATCAGTATCGTCATACAATCCGACATACTTCAATTCAGAACCATTTACGATGACTGTCGGATGATACCATAGCGGTTGTGAATTTGACTGTACAGTTTTAAAATAAGCACCACTGATCGTGACACGCGTGCGTATTACCGGAATCCGCACGGAAGAAAAGGTATACTCCACACCTCGCTTGTAGGTTCGCGATCCGTTTGATTTATGTGATATGGTAGATATTTTTGTCACATCCTCGTAGGGGAGTTCCTCGATATAAGGACCACGACCTGCCGCAACAGGATCCCACCCCGACGCATCATAACGACGATAGTTGTAAGTTTCCACAGTCGACGTATTCCGGAACCCGTCTTTCATATCCTCGTTGAAATAGGTCACTGATATACGATTACCACCTAATGCCATATCCGCGCGCACTTCCCATTTCAGGTTTCTTGCCGCACGTAGATTATAGTTAGTACGATCTTCTACATACGTCATTACATTCATCCTTCTATAGGCCGGATTGGAATGAGCATAGTTAAGTTGCTCAAAATCGCTGTAGCGCTTATCAGGATAGAGATATGCTGCAATCGGCATTTTAGTCATGTACCCTGCACCTCCGGCAATATCGCACGTCAGCTGACGAGAACCGACAAATAGCGACGGAAATTCATACTTTACATTTATACGTGGATCCAGGTAAGGACGGAGCGACAGATAATATCTACTATCGAGATTAAGCAGTTGTGTCTCACGCACACCGGCCTGCATTGACAGTCGCGACGACGACAGCGACCAATCTAAATTTGCCTCCGCATACGCCGACAACTGACTCATAGCAGGTACATCGGAAAAAGCTCTCGGACGTGTCGTAGCTCCGGCTGTAAGCGGACGCTCAAGATCGTAAACACGACCATCACCAAAATTTTTACTGTAGTTCCACTCCACACCGTAATTCGTTAGTAAGGAAAGGTTTCCTGTGGCATGACTCATTCGCGCTGCAAGTTTGACAAAAGCCGTAACCGGTTTTCCGAATACATCGAGCATACCCTCATATACCATGGGAAGAAATCCTATATAACTGGGCCCCGGAGTCAAAGAACACGGTATCGGATAAAGAGCTGCGGCCGCAACAGTCTTTTCCTGACGAAGGTGATCGTCAGTGTAACTGAATCCTGCCATAGCCGTCACTGATTCCAGATGAGTCATATTCGGAAATCTGATTACCAGTGAATTATTAAATGAAAACTGGTGCTTATCCGACACATAGAAATCACGGGCTCCGTTTATATTGAGATCGGGATCATTTTTATCTCTCTCGAAAGTTCCGGTATATGCCAGTGTATTTGACATTGTCCATATCGCACCACCCCTGTTCCACTTGGAATTAGATCGCAGAGAAGCCGTGAGACGCTTAAAATTCTCCCGGGAATTGCGCGGATCGACCTTACTGTCAAGATAGTCGGCGCTGGCATTTATAGTCCAGTCTTTGACCGGCGTTGAAAATCCTTTGCCTACATAAAACAGCCGGCTCTTGGTGTCGGCCTTGAAGCGTGCTTCCAAACGTGTCAGTCCATGTTTACGTCTAATATTGACAAGTCCTGATGTCAACTCCCCATACTCTACCGATGCTATACCTCTCACAATCTCTACTGATTCGATATCGTCGGTAGAAAGAGTTCGCATATCGACACCTTTACCTGCCGATATCCGGTCAGCCTGATTGGAATCGGTGGTCGACTGCATATCGGCGTTTGTATTGATCGGAATTCCGTCAACCACAAACGATGTTCCTAATGCAGATGTCGCATAATCATCTGTCGTAGTAATATTTGTTGCCTGGCGTAATTTTATTGAATTTACTGATCCCATCGATGGGTCTTTTGACACATGGCCCGGCAGCAGCTCCAACAAATCGGTAAATGACGACGGCTGCAAATGCTTCATTGCAGTCGTATCTATCAGCGATGCCGACGTAGCTCCGGTCGACTCACGCGCAGTAACCACAACCTCGTCGAGTTTGAGATTCCACGCGGCAAGAATAGAATCAAGTTGTACCTCACTACCTACTTTTAGTGAATCGGATTTTGATACTCTCAACGAATCTACGCTGGAGACTACCACTCTTCCGACACCGGCAGCGACAGTAGTGAAGCCACTCAATACCGTGATAATTACAGAGATTACATGCTTTACCGCGTTCTTAACCATTGCAATAGAATATTTGTATATTCACATTGCAAAGCTACGGTAATTTGTACTCCGTCTAAATACTCAAAAATTGGTAAATATTTCCGGCCGGATCAATTCAAACCGGCAAGCAGATCTGCAACAATAAACGTACTCCCTCCGACATATATCATATCACAGGATTTTGCAACACTTTTTGCGGCACAGTAGGCTTCAGATACCGTAGAGTATATATCGCCATGCAGACCGTGTTTCGACGCACGTCTTTGCAATTCAGCCGCCGGAAGTGCCCTGCGCACCGATGCCTGTGTAAAGTAATAGCTGGTATCGTCAGATGGCATCATAGACAATATTGTGTCGATATCTTTATCGTTGACAAAGCCTATCACGACATGACGCCGCCCCTGATGCCGGGCAATACGGGGTGCGAGATAACGCCACCCACCCTCATTGTGACCGGTATCACATACTGTCAACGGTTCGTGGCATAAAACCATCCATCTGCCCATCAGTCCGGTAGACGCGCACACATTTTTCAGGCCGTTGACCACACTGTCTGATGACAATCTCCACCCTTTATCCACCAGTATGTTGATGGCAGACATCACCGTAGCAAAATTGCGCGGCTGACAATCGCCCGTCAGGTCACACAGAACTGTGCCATAGCCGGTACCGGTATATGCAAGATAATCTCCCTCTTGATACACATCTGTATAGGTATATTGATCTGAGGCAAACACAATAGGTGCCGACAACTCCGACGCACGGTTTACAAAGACATCTCTTACATCACCTTCGGCCTCTCCTATCACCACTGGTACTCCGGGTTTGATTATTCCGGCTTTCTCTGTTGCGATTTCCGGCAATGTATCGCCGAGTAATGCAGTATGGTCAAACGATATATTTGTAATTACCGATAGATCGGGAGTAACTATATTTGTACTGTCAAGACGCCCGCCAAGACCAACTTCTATTATAGCGACATCGACTCCGCTGGTGACAAAATACTCCATCGCCATCACGGTAGTCAGTTCAAAAAAAGTCGGATGCAGATTATCGTCAGCAATAGTTGTATAGCGCTCGACAAAGTCAATCACATTTCTTTCCGGAATCATTTCGCCATCTACGCGTATTCGTTCACGGAAATCGATGAGATGTGGCGATGTAAACAGACCGGTACGGTATCCTGCACTCTGCATGACGGCAGCCAAAGAGTGCGATGTTGACCCTTTGCCATTTGTACCGCCGACATGCACGACGCGCAATTGTCGATGAGGATTACCGAAACGTGCCTCCAGAGCCAGCGTCGTATCAAGTCCAGGCTTATAAGCTCCGGGCCCGATATTCTGAAACATCGGCAACTGCGTGAACAGAAAGTCTGTAGCCTCGTTGTATGTCATTGTCAATAATAGATAAAATATCCGGCTACCCCGGCCAGACAGATTATTAATATCGGATGTACTTTAGTGAAATAGACTCCGCAGAACGATGCAACAGCAATAGCTATACTCCAGGTGTTATCAGGAAAATTCTGCCTGTTCATGAGCAACAATGCCGCCGAAGCGATCAGACCGATCACTACAGGACGCAATCCGGAAAAAATACCCTTGATCACACCCGACTCACTGTGACGCCGAATGAAGTGACTGGCATAGAGTACAAGCAAAAACGATGGCAACATCACAGTGACTGTAGTAAGTACCGATCCCCACACCGAACCGGTCACAACATAACCGATATACGTGGCGCTGTTGATTCCTATCGGGCCTGGTGTCATCTGCGAGATGGCCACGATGTCGGTAAACATCTGCTCGCTTATCCATCCCGAACCGACAACTTCCCGCTCTATAAGCGCAAGCATGGCATAGCCGCCACCAAAACCAAAAAGGCCGATCTTCAGGTATGCCCATATAAGTTTCAGATATGTCATCATAGCTCACCATCCTCCTTTCTGCCAAGACGTTTAAGCAATTGTCGGCGTGTCATCCACAGATACCCGCCAAGACCGCCCAGAACGACAAATACAATCGGGTTCCATCCGATATAGATAAGTACAGCCGTTACAATCGGAATCCACACCGTCGACCACGAAATTTTCGCAGCTTTCGCCGAAGTAATTACCGGAGCTACAATCAGCGCCACTACACACGGACGTATACCCATGAATATCGACGATATGAGATGATTGTTCTTTATGATATCGGGAGTCAGGAATATCGCGATCAGTAATATTATCAGAAACGACGGCAATATAGTACCAATGGCCGCCGCCAGGCTACCTTTCAGGCCCCGCAACCGGTCGCCTACCGATACAGAAATGTTCACGGCAAGAATACCGGGCATAGCCTGTGCTATAGCCAGCAGGTCGAGAAATTCTTCCCGCTTTATCCAATGATGGCGGTCAACGACTTCGCGTTCTATAAGCGAAATCATAGCCCAGCCGCCACCAAACGTAAATCCGCCAATCTTAAGAAATGTCAGAAACAATTGACGGTAGATAGTCAGGTCTCTTTTCATAATGGATACAAATTTACATCTTTTCTGCGAAAATACGTATATAAACTGCGTAGAGAGCATGTCGACAGACTCTTGCTATATTAGAGTCAAAACACTATATTTGTAAAAAAATATCTGTTACAAGCCATGTTAGTCAAAACCTACGGAGCAGCAGTACAAGGTATCGATGCCATTGTAGTCACAATAGAAGTGTCGGTAGAAAACGGTATATCGTTTAACCTCGTCGGTCTGCCCGACACTGCCGTCAAAGAGAGTTATCAGCGTGTGCAGACTGCCATACGCCAATCGGGCTTCGACTTTCCGCGACGTTCTATAGTCGTAAACATGTCTCCGGCCGACGTACGCAAAGAGGGCGCGGCCTACGACCTGCCAATTGCGTTGGCGATTCTGGCAGCCGGAGGTCAGATTGACGGCACACGACTTAATGAATTCATGATAATGGGCGAACTGTCGCTCGACGGTAGCGTTCTGCCCATAAAGGGAGTGCTGCCAATGGCGATCAAAGCTCGCGAATGCCACTTCGGCGGTATGATAGTGCCGGCAGACAACGCTACAGAAGCTGCGGTAGTCAACGATATTGATGTATACGGCATGTCTACTCTGGCAGAAGTAGTAGCTTTTCTCAACGGCGAACCGGTAGTCAAGCCTACTGTGGTCAACACTCGCGACGAATTCTTCAAAGGTGTTGCCGAATTCGACTTCGATTTCGCTGAAGTAAAAGGTCAGGAAAACGTGAAACGTGCATTTGAAGTTGCTTGCGCCGGAGGACATAATATCTTGCTCATCGGCGCCCCCGGTGCAGGTAAATCCATGATGGCAAAACGTCTGCCGTCCATATTGCCACCACTAACGCTCCACGAGGCTCTCGAAACGACAAAAATACATTCAGTAGCCGGGAAATTAAGCCGGGGCTCAACACTGATGACCGTTCGCCCGTTCCGTTCACCTCACCACACAATATCGCCGGTAGCCCTTGTCGGCGGTGGATCAAACCCTATGCCGGGAGAAATCTCGCTTGCCCACAACGGAGTCTTGTTTCTTGACGAATTTCCGGAATTTTCACGCCCGGTGCTTGAAGTGATGCGTCAGCCGCTTGAAGACCGAACAATCAATATATCCCGCGCAAAGTATTCTATCGACTATCCGGCCGGATTTATGCTCGTAGCATCAATGAATCCATGCCCGTGCGGCTACTATAATCATCCCACAAAAGAGTGTACGTGCCCCCCGGGAGCTGTATCAAAATACCTCAACCGCATATCCGGCCCGCTGATGGATCGTATAGACATGCAGGTGGAGATAATGCCCGTGCCATTCGAGCAACTGTCGTCGATGAAAGCCGGAGAATCGTCAGCCGACATACGCCGGCGTGTGGTCGAAGCCCGAAAAATACAGACCGAGCGATATCGTGGAGAGAAAAACATTCACTGCAACGCCCAGATGAATTCACGACTGATGCAACAATACTGCACCCTCGACCCTCAAAGCACCGCCATGCTACACACCGCCATGACCCGCTTCGACATGTCGGCCCGTGCATACGACCGCATACTAAAGGTAGCACGCACTATTGCCGACCTCGACAATTCAGCAGATATACGTCCACACCACATCTCCGAAGCCATATCCTACCGCAACCTCGACCGCTCATCATGGGGCAAAACATTTTGACTCATGTATCAGACTAATTCGTCTGATTAATACGTTTTAATTCATTAATAAATTAATAGAGTTATGTTTATAGCTATACTCAAATACAAAAAGCCACTGGAAGAAGTCGATCGCTTTCTTCAGGCACATCGATACTATCTTGGCCAACACTATGATGCCGGTGATTTCATCGTATCCGGGCCACAAAATCCTCGTATTGGTGGTATAATTATGATAAATGCCACAGACCGAGCAGTCGTAGGCACGATTATTTCGCAAGACCCATTCTATATTAACCAAATTGCCGACTATCAGATAGTGGAATTTACTCCAACTATGTTCTGCGACGAAACTCTAAAAACAATCATCAAATAAATCCATAGTTTTCCCACAACTACATACAGAAGCGCTTCTCTGCAGTCCAGCAACGAAGCGCTTCGTTTTATTTCTAAATGAGATAATCGTTTAACAGGGAATCGTGGAGAGAGACGCCATAAATTCAGCCCGAAGAGCGGCGTCGGCGGCAAACATACCACAGTAATCTACCGTAACTGTAGAAGAGTCCTGCTTTTCGACCCCTCGCATCTTCATACACAGATGTTCGGCACGGCACACTACCATTACTCCTTTGGCATGAAGGGTCGCGGCCACCGCTTCACACACCTCGGCAGTCAGTCGTTCCTGTACCTGAAGGCGCCGCGCGAAAGCATTCACCACGCGGGCAAGTTTTGAAAGTCCTATCATATTGCCATCAGGAATATAGCCTACCGACAGCTTGCCGAAGAAAGGCAATACGTGATGCTCACAAAACGAATAAAATTCGATATCTTTTACTATAATCATCTGCGAACCTGCATATTCAAATATCGCAGATTTCATAATCGCATCGGGATCCTCACGATAACCTTTAGTGGCATACCACATGGCTTTTGCCGCACGTACGGGAGTCTTGACAAGCCCTTCGCGGCCGGGATTCTCACCAAGCAGACGTATTATCTCTTTATAATGCGAGGCTATAGCCTCGATACGCTGCTCTTCTGAAAGATTTTCAATATTATCTGACATGATAAACTCTGATTCAATCTGACGACACTACGATACGATCGCGCACGACACGTATCTCTCGCGCATAAGCTGGAAAAGCTGCCGACAACTCGGCTGCCGCAGCATCAGCATCGTCGCGAGTGCGGAAATTACCGACACGTAGTCGCCAGTAAGGGGAACTATATACTACATATGTAGGATAGTGGGGAAACTGTTCGGAAATATTACGGGCACGTGTACGGGCTTCATTTTTGGCCGTACGTGCATTGTTATCGAGGAATACCTGTACGCGATAACCACCGGTTTTTGCCCCTTGCGAAGAAGATGAAGATATTGCCGACGAGGATGAAGTGTCCTCATCTGCATCAGAATTAGCAGAGGTATTGGGATGCTCGGCAGAAGCAGGCACTGCTACAAGCCGGTCGGCAAGACGCCCGGGAATATGTAGCGTGACATGATTATCGGCACCAAGATACATAGTCTCTATCTCTGTAACAGACTGTGTTTGAGCCACCGCCACATTCTGGCACATCACTGCGGCGACAACGAAAAATTTCAGCGAGAGTACGGGGTTAACGCAGACGGTCATAGCTCTTCAATAAATTTTGATCGGCACGTATGCGGAAATATGCCCAGATATCCAGTATAAACGCCGGTACAAGATACACAGCAGCCATCCACAGCGACGCCACACCAGCAGCGACCAAGGTTACTGCTGCAAACAGCGCGGCCAACAATGTAAGGCGTTTCTGCAGATCAAGCTGTCGATATAAAAATATTGCAAAGAAAGAGAATATTGCCGACAACACACCGACTATAAACACGGGCAATACATCGAAAAGCCTCACCCCATCGATCGGGATAATCACACATATTACCATCAATGCGGTTGCTATCAGAAGCATAACCGACTGCCATCGTTGTATAACCATAGCGCTATTTTTTGTTTTCTGATTAGACGTTATTTAAACGACAAATTTAGCAAACTTTAGCTACAAAACAAAATACAATTTCACCGGAAGGGTCTAAAAGTACAGCG
Source organism: uncultured Muribaculum sp. (assembly GCA_964578325.1). Classification (GTDB taxonomy): domain Bacteria; phylum Bacteroidota; class Bacteroidia; order Bacteroidales; family Muribaculaceae; genus Muribaculum. The sequence continues at coordinate 233 of CAZOCO010000011.1, read as the reverse complement.
GCAAAAAATATCTGAAAAAAATCGCCTCTAAAGATTAGTTTTTGCCGAATTAAATACATACATTTGCGTTGTGATAATAAAATAAACACAGTTTGTCTAACCTTTTATTCATAATATTTTTGTCATGAACATTAATAATATCATGAATGCCCTTGAGGCAAAACACCCTGGAGAAAAGGAATATCTTCAGGCGGTAAAAGAAGTGTTGCTTTCAGTTGGTGATGTGTATAACA
>CAZOCO010000010.1:0-27193 GCA_964578325.1 uncultured Muribaculum sp. | reverse complement strand
ATCTCTGCCAATAACGACGCCGAAATAGGAAAACTCATTGCCGAAGCAATGAAGAAAGTGAAAAAAGAAGGCGTAATCACTGTTGACGAGGCCAAAGGCACAGAAACCACAGTCGATATTGTTGAAGGTATGCAGTTTGACCGTGGATACATTTCACCCTATTTTGTCACAAATCCGGAAAAGATGGAGTGCCAGATGGATCACCCCTATCTTCTCATCTACGACAAAAAAATCTCTTCGCTCAAAGAGATGCTACCTATACTTGAGGCAACCGCACAGAGCGGCCGTCCGCTGCTCATAGTCGCAGAAGATGTAGACAGCGAAGCTTTGGCTACTCTTGTTGTAAACCGTCTGCGCGGCTCTCTCAAAATTTGTGCTGTCAAAGCTCCCGGATTTGGCGACCGTCGTAAAGAAATGCTTGAAGACATTGCTATCCTCACCGGTGGTACAGTTATCTCTCAGGAGAAAGGCATGTCGCTTGATAAAGCTACAGTCGCTGACCTCGGTCAGGCCGACAAAGTTACTGTCAACAAAGAAAACACTACAATCGTCGATGGCGCCGGAAATAAGGAAGCCATCGCCGCTCGTGTAGCACAGATAAAAGGTCAGATTGAAACTACCACATCCGACTACGATCGCGAAAAACTCACCGAACGTCTGGCCAAACTCGCCGGCGGTGTAGCAGTGCTGCATATTGGCGCTCCATCTGAAGTCGAAATGAAAGAAAAGAAAGACCGCGTTGACGACGCCTTGAGCGCAACACGTGCAGCTATCGCAGAAGGTATTGTACCTGGAGGTGGCACAGCATATATCCGTGCAATCAGCTCGCTCGACAATGTCAAGGGCGAAAACGATGACGAAAATACCGGTATCGCAATTATCAAGCGCGCCATTGAAGAACCTCTGCGCCAGATCGTGGCAAATGCAGGTGTCGAAGGCGCTGTCGTAATTCAGAAAGTGAAAGAAGGTAGCGGAGACTTTGGCTACAATGCCCGCACCGGCGAATATCAGCATCTGCTCCAGACCGGAGTAATCGACCCGGCCAAAGTAACACGCGTCGCTCTCGAGAATGCAGCATCTATTGCAGGAATGTTCCTCACAACCGAATGTGTTATTGCCGACAAAAAAGAAGAAAATCCAGCACCCGCAATGCCCGCAGGAGGCATGGGTGGCATGGGCGGCATGATGTAAACTGCAACTCATACTATAATTTAAGTGCGCAACTCCAGAATTGGGGTCGCGCACTTTTTCATATCACCCACTACCGGTTTAACCGTCGCGGAAACTGAAATACTATCGACAATACTACCATGCCCGCAAGAAACCAGGCATAATACATATATGGCCACGGAGCTACAGGTGATATTCCGGCCATGGCTGTCGCAAGCAGTGTCTGCGCGCCATACGGAATAATACTCTGCACCACACACGAACATGTATCGAGCAACGAAGCCGTTTTTCGCGGATCAATGCCAAACCGCTCCGATATAGACCGGGATAATTCTCCCACAGTTAGGATTGCCACCGTATTGTTGGCCGTACACAAGTTAACAAGCCCTACGAGCACAGCAATACACCCTTGCGCCCCGCGATTTGAGCGTACCTTACGGCTTAATACTTTCAATAGGAAATCTATACCTCCGGCTTCCTTTATAAGTCCGAGCATACCGGCAGCAAGCAATGTTATGATAATCAGATTCCCTACAGAGTCAATTCCACGTCCCATAAACTCCATGAGCGACATAATATCGTATCCGTAACACATAGAAACGACAAGAGAAGATACTATACCTACGAGCAACACCAATGTGACATTAACACCCATCAGTGCTGTGGTAATAAGAATCACGTATGGAAGGCATAACCACTCGCGGTCGGTAACTATGATATTTGTGTCTTCTACGTTTCCACTCAAAAACAGATAGAGCAGCAGAGTCAATATGGCCGCCGGCATTACTATATACATATTCGCCAAAAATTTGTCGCGCATCCGGCAACCCTGTGTTCTGGTCGCAGCAATTGTAGTATCAGAGATAAACGACAGATTATCTCCAAAAAATGCGCCACCGAGTACAACTGCAATCATAAACTCCACCGATACTCCAGACGACAGACTCATATCCACAGCCAACGGAGCGAGAGCGACAACTGTACCTACAGATGTTCCGATAGCAAGCGAAATCAGACAGGAAGCCACAAACAGCCCCGGAACGACCAGACTCGAGGGCAAGTACTTCAACACTAATGCTACAGTAGCGTCTACAGCACCAGACTCTTTTGCTACAGCTGCAAATGCTCCGGCAAGGATAAATATCCATATCATATACATTACCGTAGGAGATCCGGCCTCGCGCGAGAATACTTCGACACGCTGGTTAAGTGTAAGACCCTTCAGAATAAATGCAGCCCAAGCCGACGCCACAAGAAGCGCCACAGCAAGAGGCATCTTATAAAAGTCGCCTATAACCACTGAAACAACAAGATACAGAAGCAAAAAAACGACAACAGGCGAAATTGCTTTCAAGCCTGGCATTAATACTTTTCCATTCATATATTAATTAACGATAAAATACTCCAAAGTATTTTAATTAATTGCGTAAATTTGTAGCATATGAAAACTCTAAAAACAATCAGAATACCGCTTTTAGCAAAAATAGCTATTGCCATAGCCTCCGGCATACTGGTAGGAATTGTCGCACCGATATGGACTGCGCGTATCATGGCTACATTCAATTCCATCTTTTCACAATTTCTCGGATTCATGATTCCGATGATTATTGTGGGCTTTGTAGCTCCGGCTATAACAGAAATAGGCTCAAAAGCTGGGAAATTACTTGTAGTAACAGTTGTTCTGGCCTACGTCGCCACACTGTTGGCCGGATTCATGTCATATTTCACCGGAATACTTACGTTTCCATCGTTAATCGACGGACACTCCGCAATTGACACTGTCATCAATGGCGAATCGACCATTTCACCATACTTTACCATTGAGATACAATCACCATTGGCAGTCACCACATCTCTCGTCCTGGCATTTATGCTCGGTATCGGGTGCGAAGCAGTCAAGTCTGACGCGCTCACAAAATGTATCAGTGATTTCCGCGACATAGTACGGCTGACTATCAGCAGCGTCATCATACCGATTCTTCCATTGTATATATTCGGAATTTTCCTTACGATGACTGCTGAAGGAGAAATTGCGACAATTCTAAACTGCTTTATACGCATAATTATAGTTATATTCATACTGCACGTCGCCGTGCTGCTCCTACAGTATACCGTCGCCGGCATTATCGTAAAGAAAAATCCGCTAAAAATGCTGAAAACAATGATGCCCGCCTACTTCACCGCACTCGGCACACAATCGTCGGCAGCAACAATTCCGGTCACTTTGCGCCAGACTATAGCGATGGGAGTTGACAAAGATATCGCAGGTTTTACAGTTCCATTATGTGCCACAATCCATATGTCTGGCAGTATTCTTAAAATCACAGCCTGTGCTCTGGCTCTAATGATCATGCATAACCAGCCATACGACGTATGGACATTCGTACACTTCATTGCAATGCTTGGTGTCACAATAATTGCCGCCCCAGGAATACCCGGAGGAGCAATCATGGCCTCGCTGGGGTTACTTGAATCCATACTCGGCTTTAACTCCAACATGATCGCACTGATGATCGCACTCTATATAGCAATGGACAATTTCGGCACCGCATGCAATGTGACGGGCGATGGTGCCCTTTCTGCAATTATAGGCAGAATATTTCAATCAAAAACAGCTGCACCATCCACAGTTTCATAGAGTAACTACTCAAAAAATTTCGTACCTTTGTGTCTGTAGCATAGACACGACTCTACACATCAAAAATGAAACTTTTCACAAACCATCAGATACGTAAATTCTACGACCAGATAATAGAACGTGGCCTTGCTCTGCCGGCCGACATGACACAGGCAACTGCAGAAGCTATGGCCAACGAAATAATGTCGCGATGGCAAAGCGACCACGAAATCATAGTTTTTGCCGGGCCCGGAGGCAACGGTGCCGACGCTATGGCTCTTGGACGCCAGCTTGCAACAGAGGGCTATAAAGTAAAAATCATGCTTTTCAATGTCCTCAACCATCTGTCGACCCTTTGCACCCGACTCCGCGACACACTCCAGACCGATACCAATATCGAATTTGAAGAAATCAGTACGGGTAGTGAATTTATGGTTCCGACGTTAAGTAAAGAAACGATTGTAATTGACGGGCTGTTCGGATCCGGACTTGAGCAACCTCTATCCGGTGGATTCCAATCACTTGTAGACTGCATTAACTCATCAAGCGCGACTGTTGTGTCGGTCGATATTCCATCGGGACTGTTCGGCGAAAACAATGAAAAAGTTCTCGACCGCAATGTCATACACGCCACACTCACTCTGGCTATCGGATTCCCGCGCCGCTCTTTCTTATTTTCAGACACGGCCTCATATGTCGGCGAATGGAAAATTATCGAGTCCAATATCATGTCGCGCGAAGCAAAATCCGAATTTACAGATTGCTACTGGTTTGAACCTTCCGACGCGACATCTATATTAAAACCACGCGCTGCCAATACTTCAAAAAACGACTACGGATCTGTACTTATGGTAGCTGGCACATATGGTATGATGGGAGCCGCACAAATGGCTGCCATGGGAGCATTAAGGGCCGGTGTCGGACGTCTCACCGTACATTCGCCGCTATGCGGATTCCAGATAATGCAGACTGCCGTACCGGAAGCAATGTTTCAGGCTGACACCAACAAGATTGTAGTGAGTGAAGTGCCTCTAAAACACAACTACGATGTAATAGCTCTCGGCCCTGGACTCGGCACACACGAATATACCCAAAAAGCGATTGAAGAGCTTGTAACAACAGGAAATAAGAAACCTATGGTTATTGATGCTGACGCACTCAATTGCATAGCACGCCATCCGTCACTGCTTGAAAGCGCATATCCACTCACCATTCTCACTCCCCATGTTGCCGAATTTGACCGCATGTTTGGCGAATCGACATCAGACGAAGCGCGCCTGCGCCTTGCACTCGACCGTGCCGAACACTACGACATCGTCATTCTGCTCAAGGGTAATCCGACAATGGTAGTGCGTCCCGACAGAAAGTTCCATATCGTCAGCACAGGTACTCCGGCACTCGCAACACCCGGTTCTGGAGATGTCCTTACCGGCATTATTTCCGCACTTCTTGCCCAAGGCAATATGCCAGACATATCAGCTGCAATGGGAGCTCTGATTCATGGTATCGCAGGCTCAATTGCCGCTGATAAAGTTGGAGAATACAGTGTTCTTGCCCGCGACATTGCCGACGCTGTAGGCCCCGCAATAAAAACTATAATGACACCAAACCATATTAATGAAATAAACGTTTAAGAAATATCATGAAATTATATATTACACTTGCAGCCATCGCATTGGCATTCAGCTCCTATGCGCAGGAGACCGTAAAACTGTCAGCGTCAAAAGCCAACGACTTTGGCTTGGTGTATACTCTGCCGACAACAGTTCTGGATATAACCATCGAAGCACGCCATACAGTAAAACAACCCGGTGAGTTCTATAAGTATGCCAAAAAGTATCTTGGTATCGACAATCCTATCACCGAAAAATCACAATCGTGGGAGGTTATTTCCGTTAATGTCAATGCACGTGGTATTGCCGACAAAAAACAGGAGTATCTAATGCAATTCAAATCCGGTTATACGCCATTTGTCATTATGGACAATAACGGTCTGCCTCTGGCAATTAATAAAGAAAATGTATCGCTACCGCAGCAAACGGTACTACCGGTTCCTGTCGCAGTATCCCCTACTCCACTTGAAACAGAAGCTGCCCGTCAGGCTGTCACCGAGGAAATGCTAAAAAGTCAATCGCAAGCAAAACGCGCCGAACTGGCCGCACAACGTATCTATGAATTACGGTCAAGCCGAAACGACCTCATCACCGGACAGGCAGATGTTATGCCCGACGGAGAAGCGATGAAAATAATCATTGCTCAAATTGATGCACAAGAAGCCGCATTGATGGCAATGTTTATCGGTACAACTTCAGTAAACACCGACGTAGAGACATTCACCTACATACCCGATGAGAACTCATCGCGCCACATTATCACACGCTTGTCGTCGATTGACGGTTTTGTCGATAGCGACAATCTGGCCGGCGACCCGGTTTATCTCACGACAAAAATCACTTCTCGTGGAAAGATGCCGGTAAATGAAAAGGGAGAGACAAAAACCTTCCCCAAAGGAGGTGTCGCATACTGTATTCCCGGTTCCGGTAGCTTGAATGTTGAATACAACGGCTATACTTTCTGGGAGGGATCATTTGACGCTGCTCAATACGGTATTGTATTCGGTTTTGATCCCAAACAATTTTCAGACAAGAAAGCTCCCGCCTACGCCATTTTTAATCCGGCAACCGGTGCCATCCGCGAACTCGGCACCATCAATCAATAAAATTTGATGTAGCTGTTACAAGTTTTTCAACAGAGCCTATATCATACCACTGGTATGGCTTCGGCGCTAAATACGCTGAAATATGAGCATTTCTACAGACATCTATATAAAAAGATGTAATGGAAAATTTGGCTCCATGAACTTGTGCATACCGCTCCAGCTCTACAAAAATAGATGGCGAAATGACATGAACTCCACCGAAAGCAAATCTTTTCAGGTCTGAAGTGTCAAGTCCTGACGGCTTTACAACACCATCTTTCTCATTAATCCAGCCACACATCTCTCCGCCGTCATTAAACAGCAGTTTGCGTGACGATTCACGCTTATCGTCGACAAGCAAGGTAGCTTCGCTTCCTTTATACGCATGACGTTCAACCATCGTTGCGACATCTACATCGGTGAGTATATCGGCATTAAAAAGAACAATTGGTTCTTTTCCATCAAGCCAACGACGCGCTGCCAATACGCCTCCTCCGGTATCAAGCAAACATTCCCGCTCATCGCTTATGGTGACATTGTTGTAGTTATCCCGGATATATTCAGTGAGCATATCGGCAAAATGATGCACATTCACTACAATGGTATCAGCTCCGGCCTTTTTCATGATTCCGATAGCCCGGTCAATCATTTTAACACCGTTCACTGAGACAAGAGCTTTAGGCTTATTGTCGGTCAGAGGACGCATACGTGTACCGAGTCCTGCGGCAAAAATCATCGCTTTCATTACTTCTCCTCCTGTATATTCTGTTCGACATGAGTCAGTATAACCTTCACATCGTTCGAAGCCGACAACAATGATGCAAGGCGTTCGGCCATATATACCGAACGATGGCGACCTCCTGTACACCCGAAGCTAATACTCAAATCCGTAAATCCACGCTCTACATAACGCTTAACAGCATTGACCGCCATAGCCGACGCATGAGAAAAGAATTCTTCAACCTCGTCATATTGTTCAAGATAATCACAGACAGCTTTGTCTCTACCGGTAAGAGGCTTATATTCGTCAAGACGTCCCGGATTAGGCAATGCCCTGCAATCAAATACGAAGCCGCCACCATTGCCCGACATATCGCGAGGTATACCGCTCTTTCTGAAACCAAAACTGTTGACTCTAACAGTCAATCTATCATTCATTTTCGGCGAAAACAGATCAGATTCAGTGACGCGCAACAACAGACTTTTCAGATAAGGATATTCATCAGCTACCCCATTTTCAAGTTCGTATGCCAACGATTTAACAGCAGGCACGATACTTACCACAAAATGTGTTTTATTCTGTACCAGACCTCTGAAACCGTATGCACCAAGAACCTGCATCAACCGGAATAAAACAAATAATTTTAGACTTTGCACGAAATCTTTGCGGTCAAACCGTACATATTCCGCAAGCTTATCCATATAAGCCTCTATCATCCGAAATCGGAAATCAGGACTGAAACCGGCTCTGGCCTGCCACAAAAACGATACCAGATCGTATTGCACAGGTCCGCGACGCCCACCTTGAAAGTCGATAAAATATGGATTATCATCAACTACCATAACATTGCGCGACTGAAAATCCCTATACATGAATCCCCATATCGCACCATCTGTACGGTCGAGCAATCTTGCTGAAAAGCGTTCAAATTCAGATTCAAGCAACGCCTCATTAAACTCGACACCTACAGGTTTAAGAAAACAGTATTTGAAGTAATTCAGATCCCACATAACCGACCGCAAGTCCATCGACTCCACCGGATAGCATTTTGAAAAATCCAACCTTTCTGCGCCGACAAGCTGTAATGTCGGCAACCAGGTGACTGCTTTTTCAATTACCTGCTCATTTACAAGACAATCAAATAATGACGTATCGCCTAAATCCTCAACAATATAGCAAGAAACATCAGCAGATATCGCCAAAACGCGTGCTACAGGAAAACCCAGTGAATAAAAATGTTGAGACAAATATATAAACGATTTATTCTCATCAATATCTTTACCTACCACGCCCACTACGCTTTTGTTTCCTGACGTCAATCGATAATACTGACGTGACGAGCCTCCTGCCGCGAGAGGAACAATATATATTTCACCATCTCCCAACAGATCTCGGGATAACAGTTTCAACGGATTAATTGCGAACTCACCGGCCATATTGCTACTTTCCATGTTTTGGTCAATTTATACAGCAAACTTACAAATTTAAACCGACATGACGAAACTCAACTGCAACTAACTGCATTTTTACTATCTTCCGGTATATAGGCCATATTATTTTGGCTTATAATACGACTTTTAACACTAATCTTTTGTAAATTTGTATTCATCAAAACCAATACTTATATTTATGTATCCAAAACTACACTTTTCATTACTTGCTATGGTCGCCTGCTGTATGACAAGCTATGCTGCACAGCACTACGACATCAAACTACAGGATCCTCCTGCCAACTCTCCTGTCACACAGACATACGATGCTGCGACCGGAATCTATCACATCCATATAACCGACAATACATTTGGTTCTGACGATGTCCGTCCGGCTATTCGATTTGCCGAATTTGAAGAAGTACTACCCGATTATGCAAAAACTCTTGCATTTGAATATAAAGCGACAAAAGCCTGTGGAGAACAGAAATTTGTATGCTATAACCTGATGGCTACCGGTAAACTGACCCAAAGATTTACTTTTACCCAGCGCATGGAAATTTCGGACGAATGGATTACATATCGTATTTCTGTCAGCAGCTACCGAGGTAAGCCCAGATATTTCGGAGATGCCGCCGGTCAATATCAGGATCTGCTTTTCATGGATTTTATAGGAGGCACAGATCTACAGATCCGCAACATACGCTATGAAGATGAAGAAGTTCCTTTTACCGATGTAACCGTCGAAAACGGTAAAAAAACGATTATTGAGGCTGAAAATTTCAACACTTCTGCATTGAAAGGCAAGAATTATGTCAACAATAATTCTGTCTACACGGCTCCGGAATATATTAACCCTGTCGGCGAACGCTTTCCGATATATGCATTCACATCGGTTGAGTATGTACAGTTGCCCGATATGACCGAAACAATCCGTCTTATACAGAAAAAATATCAGGATATGGATGCCGCAGGATTCACTATAACAGAAGGATCTGCATACACAGGTATCAACGAAGCTGCCCTTTTCCCCGACCGTACTCCCAACGGCGTGGCAATGGACTTGTTTGAAAATACCAATCTGAAGATGTTTATCGGTGCCGGTCTTGACGAAGCAGATGTTATCAACACAGCCAAATCTTCACCTCGTCTTGGCGGATACCATGTTGTCGACGAACCCCACTACACCGACAAGTATTCAGGTAATACCATTGCTCGTGCAGCCGAACGCGCTAACCGCATCCGCAACCTCGATTCTGACCCGAACCATATGATTTTTGGTAACCTGTTTCACATCAATGTAAAACCGGCATCAATCGACGCCCAATCTTACGACCAGTATGTTCGTGGATTTGTCGAGCAAATGAAACCGGGTGTAATATCCTATGACTATTATGCCGTACGCATGTTTGGTGAAGATGCTAAAAACGATAATCCTTCAAACGAATCAAACACACACCTTATGCCGACGTTCTTCCAGAATATGGAAGTCGTATCTAAACTGGCATCCTATTATGGCATGAAATGGTGGGGTTTCACACGTTCTATGTCGTCGGAGTACAACTACCGCATGGACGATCCTGAATCATCATATCGCTATCCGGTGCCACGCGAAGATCAGATGCGCGTACAAGTATTTTCATTGCTCGCCTATGGTGCACAAGGTATTGAATACTGGCCCTACGTAAACTGCGACGGACGTGATGATGCACTTGTGAACCCCGATGGAACTCTTAATCCGGTGTACTACTATGCACAATCGATCAACAAGGAAATACATGCTTTGACATGGGTATTCCTCGGGGCTGAACGTCTTGCCGTTGGCCATACCGATGCTGAAACTCCTATCGGATGTATCAGACTGAACAAATCAATGCTTCCCGAGGGAGTAAGCAGTGTTACTACATCAGGAGTCGGCATGCCTGTATCAACACTCCAAAATGGAAACAATAAATTTCTCATGGCTGTAAACAAAGATATATGGCACGAACAGACTGTATCAATTACTCTTGACAAACCTGTGAAACGTGTATTGCCCGACGGTACAACAGAAAATGTTGCAGCTGGCAAGCATGATTACAATCTACCTGTCGGCGGCTATGTACTATATCTTGTTGACGAAAATGCTGCACCTATTGAAAAATATGTATCTCCAATCCCGACCTACGATTACTACCGCAAAGACATCAGCAATGTAGCATTCAACGCAAATCCTGCCGCATCAAACGGATTCTATATCGCCGACATGGGTAATAGTGTATGGAACGCATACAACCTCATAACTCCGAACGATGAGACCCGTACAATCACCCGTGACCAGGCTGTAGAGAACTGGGGCGCTTGGTACGCTTATACATTTGATGTAGCGGAAGACATGACAGTCGACATCTCAATTGGTCATTCCGTGCCCTGGAGCGAATACGGACGCGTGGCCGCTACAGGCGCCATGCCCGGTGTTTCATACACAATTGAAAACGAGCCCGAGCTCAACTGGCCAAAGCAGTATGCCGCTTCCATGACTCTGTCGCTCGACGGCGAGACTCTCACCCCGGCTCATGCCATCCGTCCTGTCGCTCCCGACACGTTCGACGAAACAGGTGCTGAATTCAACGCCATCCTCGCCGACAAATCGCGCTGGACTCCTACCGACGGTGACGAAAACCTATACTTCTGGCCGAAAGCCGGTGGCGACAACGACGTGACACCACGCTACAACGACGCTCCTGACTACCGCGGGGTTACTCTCACTGCCGGTACTCACCGCATCGTGGTGAAATCAAACAGCTATCCCTGGAACTTCGACAATATCCTCATCGCTCCTGCTGACATGTCGGGCATCGACAACATCGCCGGTGACGCTGCTGCTTCGCTTAAGGCTACGGCAGTCAGCGGTGGTATTCTTGTCGAGACCGACGGTGACTTCACCGTTTACAACCTTGGCGGAGTTGCCGTTGCCAACGGCCGCGGCTCGAAAGTTGTTGACCTCGCTGCCGGACTTTACATCGTAGTGGCCGACAAGTCGTCAGTGAAAGTTATCGTGAAATAATCCATACATTTAATTCCACAAATAAGGGCGCACCGGATCATTACCTGGTGCGCCCTGTTTCTTTTATTATGTCAGTGTAGTGATGTCAGTGTGTGACGGTATAAGTGGCTCGATCAGGGCCAACACCTTTTATAGTGAGTTTCTTCCATGAAGACGGTATTGACGACTTATGCTGAACAATACCATTTTCTGTCACTTCCAGACCACCAAAACCGTTTATGACAGCCTGCAACATGCCACCTGCTCCGGTGGCAAAATATGGGTTCTGTGAAACAGAAGTTTCTGCAATCACTCCATACGGCGGACGCATATTGGGTCGATAACTCTTTCGGAACATCTCTTCGGCCTTATCCACATCGCCAATACGAGAAAAGGCCACACTAAATACACCATAACTCATAGCCGGGCCATTAACAGTGTCAAGTTTCTTTAGATAATACTCCAGATCGGCAGAAATATCTTTCGGATCGCTAATAATACCTAAAGGATATGATAATAGATTTGCATCGGCCTGCTTGATAATATATCCGTCGTAGTCGGCATGCTCCATAGTTACCCCATCCTTACGTATAATACGAATACCATCGGCTACAACAGACCAGATATCGGGTGCTGCGTATCCGAGTACACCGGCAGCCTTTACAGCATCGTTAAGAGCCACCTTAGCGGCGCCATTAGTAAACGCATTACCATCTATGTCAATAGCATATTCATCGGCTCCGATGACTTTACGTATAGAATAAGAACCGTCGGCATTCGGCTCGACACGACTTACCCAGAAATCTGCCACATCCCGAAGTACCGGCCAACCTTGCTCACGCAACCAGTCAACATCGCGTGTCATACAATAATAATTCCACACGGCAATAGCAATATCAGCGGTGATATGATGTTCCATCGACCCTGTAGCAGCTAATGTCGGTGTACTTTCTTCTCCCCAGTCATCTGACTCCCATGGATACATTGCGCCACGATATCCTGACGCCATAGCACGTCGACGTGCAGCAGACAGGCGATCACAACGATAGTCCATCATCGAACGAGCAATACCTTGATTCATAAACAGCATCGGAGGATACATCCACAGTTCTGAATCCCAGAATATATGACCGGAATAACCCTGCATCGACAAGCCCATAGGCGATATACTCAACCTGGAGCCCTCTCTACAGAAACCATATAGATTATATAGAGCAAAACGTACTACCTGTTGAGCCTCATCGTCGCCATCAATTTCTATATCACCCTGCCACATATCGGCCCACTGCTGTTCGTGAAGATACTGAAGACGATCGGGTGTAGTAATATTCATATGAATGACCTGGCGGTCGGATTCGCTGGCCGGATCAACAAAATCGCGGGTTGTACAAAGACTACCCAAGAGTGTAAACTCGGCTGTCTGACCTTTCTTAAGGTCTATATATGCCGCATTACAATCAGCAATTGTATCATTGACTACAAAATCTCCGTTTTCAAAAAACAGAGCAGACGATGTGGAGGCTGTATGGCGCCCACCGATTGTCCTAGCCTCGGCATGCAGTATACGACAGTCGTGACCTTCAGCACTAATGCGTCGCTTTTGTATTACCGCATTCCGATAGTCGTCAGAGGGAATTACCATGCCCGATTTCACGTCAATTCTGGCATTCTCAAGAGCTTTAAGTCGAACTCTGATCATGCCGGCATACGGCATATTTCGCAGAGCCATTACAGAATATGAAACTGCGACTTTACCATCTGCGATAAAATCGGTAGTATGTATAGCCCGCTTCATGTCGATAATCTGATGCCAGTCAGAAATACCATCGGCAGTGATTTTCTTTCCATCAACTTTCATACTGATGACAAAAGGATTGATACCTTTGACAACCGTATTGACTCCGCTGGCCGGACTGATATCGAAAACATGATTGAGTACTACATGGCGTATAGAAAACGGTTCTTTCCACGGCAAAATACCAATGATACCATTAGCTACCGGCGCCCCAGTATAATCAGATGTGATGTCGCTACATTCAACCGTCCAACCACGATCTGTTGCGAAAACGTTGAGACAGATGCAACACAGCAATAAAGCTGCAAGATGTTTTTTCATAAATAAGGATATGGTTTGTGTTAGTAAAAGTGCTATGCAAAGATAAACATTAACAGCTACAAATAAAACTCTTCGGTAAGGCGTTTATATTCTTCAGATCCTATATATATACTATCACGAAAAGATATCACGCCGGAAGTAGCATTTACAAGTTCTACGAGAATACGTTTTGGTGGTGCAGAGGGGCGAGTGAAAACCTTCACTATCTTCGATACGGAGAGACTATTGAGAGTAGCAAGGAAACAAATGTCGTCTTCAAATTCGGCCGGCAGTATCATATCAAGACGTCCGCCCGGATTTAACAATTCCGTAGCACGCTTTATCAAGACCCGATAATTCAGGCTGTCGGCATGGCGCGCCAACGAGCGTTGCATATCGCCGGACTTCAAAGCATCGATAAAAAAAGGAGGGTTACTTATAATCATATCATAACGGACAGAATCTCCATATGACAAAAAATCACCTGAAATAACTTTAATCCGATCAGCCCATGGCGATTCAGCAATATTTACAGCGGCTTCAGCTACAGCAGAAGGATCGAGTTCGAGAGCCGTAATTGTCATCTCGTGATATCGCTGGGCCAGCATCAGAGAAATAAGCCCTGTTCCGGCACCCACATCGAGTGTAGATCTAACTCCGCTACCGTCGGCCCACGCGCCAAGCAATACTCCATCAGTACCGACCTTCATGGCCGACAAAGAGTTTCGTATCGAAAACTTACGAAAACGAAATATATTTTGTCTATTCTTATTTGTACCCATAGAGAAAAGTAAAACTTGCGGAGGCATTCACGTATCAACAATGACGGCCATCCGCAAGTTTTATAGAGTATCTGAACTATAGAAATTATACAATATTATTTCTTTTCCGGATCGGTCACTTTGAGCTGTGCCTTGTCGGATAACAGACCGCGGTTGCGCAAAAGCGCATCAGTGGTCGGTTTACGTCCACGGAATTTAACATACAGTTCCATCGGATCTTCGCTACCGCCTGCTTCAAGTACATATTTTTTGAAAGCGGCAGCAGTAGCCGGATCAAAAACGCCATTTTCCTTAAATAGTTCAAATCCATCAGTATCAAGCACTTCAGCCCATAGATATGTATAGTATCCACACGAATATTCGTCAGAGCCAAAAATATGTTTGAAATACGGACTACGATAGCGATATTGTACCATCAAGGGTTTCTGCAGCTTCTCGGCAACCTGCGCTTCAAAACCCTCAACATCAATATTTTCGGTGTCGGTAAGTTTACCCCATTCAAGGTCAAGCAACGCTGCTCCGGCAAGTTCAGTAGTCATAAAACCCTGATTGTGGGTTGACGCCGCCTCAATCTTGGCAATTAATTCATCAGGAATAACTTCGCCAGTCTTATAGTGACGTGCAAAAGTTTTTAGGAGCTCCGGTTCCATTGCCCAATGTTCATGTATTTGAGAGGGGAGCTCTACAAAATCGCGGTCTACGTTAGTACCGGCCTGACTCTTGAGATGAGCACGCGAAAGCATACCGTGTAGACCATGACCAAATTCGTGGAACATCGTCTGTACCTCGTCGATAGAGAGCAGACTCGGTGTGTCGGCTGTGGGACGGGAGAAATTGCATACATTGTAGATAATTGGACGCTCAACAGTCTCACCTACTTCCGAACCTTTGAATTCGCTCATCCATGCGCCCTGTCGCTTGCTTGCGCGAGTGAAATAATCGGTCATAAATACTGCAATATGATTACCCTGCTCATCGCGCACATCATATACAGTAACTTCCGGATCATATTTAGGAGCATCAGGCATCTCTGTGAATGTCACACCATAAAGTCTATGGGCCATATTGAAAATACCGTCGCGTACATTGTCGACAGGGAAATACTGGCGTACTTCATCTTCGTCGAGATCATATTTGGCTTTACGCACTTTTTCTGCCAGATAGTAATAGTCCCATGGTTCGATAGTATAATCATTGCCTTCTTTGTCAGACAATGCTTGCATCTCGGCAACCTCTTCTGCTACCTTTGCTACAGCGGGACGCCATATCTGCATCAAAAGGTCTTCGGCATTATCAACGGTCTTTGCCATAACCTTTTCAGTCTGATACGCAGCATAATTTTCGTATCCAAGCAATTCAGCCTTACGAATACGATTTTTAAGTATTTCTGCAATAACGGGATAATTGTTATACTCTCCCGACGAAGCGAGCGAGGTATAGCCTTTATACATCTTTTCACGCAGATCTCGATTGTCGGCATACTGTAGCACAGGCAGTCGGCTCGGAGCATGAAGAGTAAACACATATGTACCTTCGCCATAACCGCGCTCAGCTGCAGCCTCTTTTGCTACAGCGACAACAGACTGTGGAAGACCGGCAAGCTCCGATTCTTCAGTTACCTTAATTTCAAACGCATTGGTTGCAGACAAAAGATTTTTGTTGAATTTCTGATACAGATCAGATAAACGCCCGTTAATTTCTTTGAGTTCAGCTTTTCCGGCATCATCAAGCAAAGCCCCATTACGTACCATACCTTTGTAGGCTTTTTCTATGGCGAGACGTTGCGAGTTGTCGTATCCTGCACTATCCATGTTTTCATACAGAGTCTTAATACGGCTGAATAGCGCCGGATTCATGTTGACTTCGGAAGAGTGAGCAGTATAGGCCGGATAAAATTTTTCACCGACTTCAGTCATTTCCGGAGTGGAATTTGACTCATCGAGCGCCATAAATACATAGCACACACGCTCAAGAATAGGTGCGGAATGATCCAGAGCTACTATTGTATTTTCAAAAGTAGGCGCTTCCGGATTATTCACGATAGCCTCGATATTGCGGTTCTGTTCCTCAATACCGGCCTGAAGAGCAGGTATATAATCAGAAATTTGAATTTCCTCAAACGGAGGAATCTCATAGGGCGTAGTGTAACCTGAGATAAACGGGTTTTGACGATTGTCGTTCATCAGTTTAAATTTTACGACCAAAGCCACAACTGCTATTGCGACCAAGGCAAGTGTAACATAAAGTGCTTTCTTCATCGTTGATAAAAATGTGAATATAAGTTGGTTTTAAAATATTATTCGGGCTTGTTTTTCCACTTGAACACTACCGTGAGCGGATAATGGTCGGAACTTCTTACCGAACCTTTAGTTATACTAACCGGCACCATATCTCCTCGATAAAGAATATGGTCGATGTGGAAATAAAAACGATTGCGGTTGTATGTATAAATAGGGCCGAAACCTACCTCGGCATACGCGTCTTTAAGATTGAGCCGACGACATAGAGTGCGGTACACATAGCTACCGGGAGCATCATTAAAATCGCCGGTAAGAATAACATTGTGATACTTAACGGGGGTAACCGAATCGACAAAATTCACGATGTGGCGTGCCTGTTCGGCATGCATACGGAAAGCCTCATTCAGTTTTGACATCAGTGTACGTCGCACAAACGTCAGTTCCTCTCGTGGAGAATCTATAATATCAGAAGTAAGCTCTCTGTAACGTTCACGTTCATCCAGATTGAGTCCGATCGACTGCAAATGCACATCAATCAGTAAAACCTTATGCCCCTGGATGTCTATTTCATAGGCAAGATATGCCCCACCACCCCACGATTGCTGCAGCGGAGTGACATTGACCATGGGAAATTTCGACAGAACTGTCTGCCCATCCAATTTATAATTGGTACGATATGGATAACATTGAATTACCGAATCGCACTGACTTCTGTATTTACTATTCGGGTCAAGAAAAATTGAACCACTCTCCTGCAGAGATACGATATCTGCATCGGTATCGATAAGATACTGTAACGTCGGGCTATAATCCCTTTCATTTGGATTATCGTAATCATTAAAGCTCAACGCGTTGTACGTCATCAGGGTAAACACATCTACAGAATCTGCATCTGATTTTTTTTCGTAATGCGAAAAATGAAACGGCGAGATCATGAGAATCGGTTCTAAACATACTATAAAAGCCACAAACCAAGCAATGGCCAACCGACGCCATATGACAAGGTTTACGAGAAACAACGCGACACCACCGACAATCCACAGCGGAAACGACAGATTCAGTGCCTGCGCAGGAGCAAAATAATCTGGATTTATATAGCCGCAATATGCCGATGCAATTAAAAGAAAAAGCACAAAAATATTCACCACCAGCCATATGAGCTGGAGTGTACGACGACTTATATGCAACAACCCTCTAAACATACTCATTTTGATCTGAACAAATAACGCTTTTCATCGTCGGAAAGAGAAGCATATCCCGACCTTTTCACTTTATTTATGATTTCGTCGACACGATCATATGGTATATCAACTCCGGCATTACGCTTGTCGCGGGATTTAAATATATTCACCACCATGTCAATGCAGGAATTAAGACGGCGTGTGACATCAATTCCCCGCCTCATCAGCATAGCATAAATAAATCCGACCAATACACCGCCAAAGTGAGCGGAGAAAACCGGCAGCTGACTCTGGATAAGACAAAAACCGACCGTGACTATACCAATCCACTTTAATGCTACGGAACCGAAAATGAATAGATTCAATTTAAAATCGGGATAGCGGACAGTAGTTGCCGTAACGACAGCTATAACTGCTGCTGATGAACCGGTAAGAGTTGCCGAGGCTCCTTCAAGACCAGGCAATAGCAAAAATCCGGCAACAAAAAGTAAAGCGCCACCAATACCACCATATATATAGAGGGCAGTAAGACGGCGTGCAGTATCAAGCGACAAAAATACAGTTCCGAACCAATACAGCCACAACATATTGAAACACAGATGCCAAAAATCGGTCTGTACGAACATATATGTTATTACCGTCCATGGACGATAAAGCACATGCGACGGCACTGATGACAGCTGCAACCAACCTAACATCTGCAATGCTGCAGCAGAGTTAAAGAGAGCTGCGACTATCGACACAACAGTCAGACACAAATAGATACCCACATTGATAAAAATAAGTTTTATCAACATAGATCCTACGCGCCATTGGTAACGCAATGTATCAATAATACTCATTACGAGGAAGTACTCCGTGACGTTTCCAATAAAGGATAATGAGGAATCCGAAAATCATACCTCCCAGATGAGCAAAATGCGCAATACCATCTGAAGCCGATACCATACCCAGAAGCAGCTCTATAACTCCGTAGCCCATCACCATCCACTTTGCTTTTATTGGCACGGGCAAAAAGAGTAGAAATAACGGGCGGTTGGGGAATATCATTCCGAAAGCAAGTAAGACTCCATATATCGCTCCTGACGCTCCGACTGTCGTAAGGCTATTCTCAATAGCAAGGCGCATATCATACAACTGACTTTCAGGAATCATGGCATATGCTTCTTTTACAGAAATATGAGCGACCGACGATGTGTGGGCGATAATCATCTCTATCTGCTCGTTAACAAAACTGTTGACTGTAAGCGCCCATACACCTTCCTGGATGAGAGCAGCACCTACGCCACACGAAATATAGAAAAATAGGAAACGGCGACTACCGACAACCTGTTCAAGCGTGATACCAAACATAAAAAGAGTAAACATGTTGAAGGCCACATGCGCGAGTCCTTGGGTATCGTGCAAAAACATATAGGAAAAGAGCTGTGCCGGATTGAAAAACGTTCCTCCCATATAGTGGAGTGCTGCATAGTGGGCAATCGTACCCTGAATTTTAGGCATCAATATCATTGCCAACCATATCAGCAGATTGACAATAATCAGATTTTTTGTCACCGGAGGCATTACGCTCCAGAATGACTGTCCTGGCTGTCGATACATTTTTGTTGTGCTATTAATCTTTTTAATCATGCAAGCCACACTGTATCTATAACGAAACAGTGTGGCCGGGCATGTTCTTTATCAATAAAATAATATAATCAGCGAAGTTTCAGTTTTTGTCCCACCGTCAGATTATCGTTTTTCAATCCGTTGAGGCGACGAAGTTTTTGTACGGTAGTACCATTTCTCGAAGCAATACGACTTAAACTGTCTCCTTTTTTCACCTTATAAGATGATGCAGAAGCTGTAGTGGTGCGACGTCCGGACACCGACGAGTTGCGATTTTTCGGAGAATAATCGCGTCCCTGCTTAAATGTAGCCTTGTTGAAGGTGTACGTATCGGTGTGTGTCGTTTTATTTTCAAAATCGAAGATAGCGGCAGGATTAATCGCATAGCCCATAAAACGAGTTTCAAAATGGAGATGCGGGCCTGTAGAACGTCCGGTATTACCGCCCAGAGCGATGGGATCACCGACCTTAACATATTGCCCCGGCTCAACAAGGAACTTGGAAAGGTGACCGTAGATTGTTTCAAATCCATCCTGATGTGTCATCACTACGTAGTAACCATACCCTTTACGTTCAAACTTGGTCAGACGAATGTAGCCACTGAAAGCAGCACGGACGGTGTCTCCGATCTGGAGTTTCAAGTCCACTCCTTTGTGTACTCTACGGAAACGCGGACGATAGCCATATGGCGATGTCACGTGCCCCATTACCGGCATACAATAGTCGCTCACATCGATAGTGAACAGATCAGGAACCTGCGCATTTCTGAACGGATTGACCGACTGGTCGTTTTTATATGTTTCATATATGTCGTTCTCGGGAATCTGTTCTTCTTCAAAAGTCCCGTCGACATAATTGAACATACCGTTCAACTTTATTTCTGACGACACAGTCTCTTGCATTGCAAGTAGGTCGGCATGATTTGACGAATGACGTTGTGGCCGATGCAACAAGTCCTGTGCCGAGACAGAAACCACGGCAGACCCGGCTAAAAGGCCAAACATTAAATTTTTTAAGACGTTTTTCATTAATAGAAATGTGATTCAACAGAGAGATAAGACAGATTAGCTTGCGAAGTAATGGTTAATGAGAATTATATCTCATCAGGCGCATAGAACGCATTCAAGTCTGACGGACGGTAATCAAGGATTTCACCGGGCTTGAAGAATCGGGCAAGCTCTACCTGTGCGTGCTCTACACTGTCGGAGGCATGCACAACATTTTCCTGTCCGCTCATAGAATAGTCTCCACGGATCGTACCGGGGAGGGCCTTGCGACCGTTGGTAGCACCAGTCATTAACCTAACAACCTCAACCGCGTCTTTTCCCTCGACACACATCACGACGACAGGAGTCGCGGTCATGGATGCTACAATCCAAGGGAAGAACGGCCGGTCGACCAGATGAGCGTAATGCTCCCGCAGTATGGTCTCGTCAAGCTGCATAAGCTTCATACCTGTGATATGAAGACCTTTTTTTTCATAGCGGGATATGATCTCGCCCATCAGACCACGGTGAACTGCACCCGGTTTTATGATGACCAATGTCTGTTCCATCTGTTATAGATTTATACTTTGATATACTTAAATTCAACCGAAAGCTGAATATTATTTTACACAAGAAAAAAAGACCAGCATACGTCACCGATACTTCGGCCTACGCATGCAATCTAAATTCCGATAGGCAAATATAGCCATTTTTAGCGTGTTACGAAAACACCGCTACGCTTAAAAATCATTAAATACATCAAACACAGGTAAAACACCACGGAGAACAGCTTAATACACAACAAATTACACAAAAACATGTTTTACAACATATTTTTATGAAATACGCGACCAATCAACAACTTTATTGTAAATGGCATCAAGTTGCCGACGCAGTATAATATTGCGCGGATCAGACAGTTCCGGATCTTCATCAAGCACCCTATCTACCCAATCGTGGGCAAGCTGTACAATTTGTCCGTCGGTCGACAAGTTGGCCACCTTTAGATCAAAGGCTATTCCACTCTGCATTGTGCCTTCAAGATCTCCCGGCCCACGCATCTTCATATCCGCTTCGGCAATGACAAATCCATCGGTTGTTGACGTCATCACTTCAAGACGCTGGCGTGTCTCTTTAGCCAATTTTTCGTGAGACATTAGTATACAGTAGCTTTGATCGCTGCCACGTCCTACCCTTCCTCGCAACTGATGCAATTGCGACAGCCCAAATCGCTCGGAATTTTCAATAATCATAACTGAAGCATTCGGCACGTTCACACCAACTTCAATTACAGTAGTTGCAACAAGTATACGAGCTTCTCCACTGGCAAACCGATTCATCTGATACTCCTTTTCCGATGGCTTCATCTTTCCATGGACATACGCCACCTCATAGTTGGAAAACTGCTCACAAACAAGCTGATATCCCTCTTCAAGACATCGCAGATCGAGTTTCTCATTTTCCTTGATCAATGGGTAAACGATATATGCCTGACGGCCTTTTGCAAGTTCACGTCCCAACGACGCATATACTTGATAACGAGATGAGTCATATCGCAACAGTGTAGTCACAGGTTTACGTCCGGGGGGTAATTCGTCGATCACCGACACCGATAGATTCCCATATACAGTCATTGCGAGAGTACGTGGAATTGGCGTCGCAGTCATGACAAGCACATGAGGAGCCACTCCGCTTTTTCCCCATAAACGCGCTCTCTGGGCAACGCCAAAACGGTGTTGCTCGTCAATTACAACAAATCCAAGATCACGAAACTTCACATTATCCTCAATGACGGCGTGAGTCCCAACAAGTATATGCAAAGATCCATCTTCAAGCTGACTATGAATAATATCACGCTCTCGTTTACCGGTAGAACCGGTGAGCAATTTTATATTAACTCCGATAGGAGCCACAAGTTTCGACAATGACTCGAAATGTTGCGCTGCAAGAATTTCGGTAGGAGCCATCAGACACGCCTGTGTGCCATTATCGAGCGCGATCAGCATAGTGAGTAGCGCCACAAGCGTCTTTCCACTCCCCACATCACCTTGCAGCAAACGATTCATCTGACGACCGGTATTCATGTCTGCACGTATTTCTTTAATCACCCGTTTCTGGGCACCAGTAAGCGAAAACGGCAAGCACTCCGAATAGAATCTATTGAAATATTGGCCGATATGCACAAATCGCCGACCAACAAGTTCGGCATTACGACGTCGTGATACCCGCTGAATATTAAGCTGAATATAAAATAGTTCTTCAAACTTTAGCCTTAAACGAGCGGCATCAAGTTTAGCTGAAGATTGGGGTAAATGCATCTGCCTAATTGCTTCCGACAAACTCATAAGACGCATCCCATCTACAATATATGGCGGCAACGTTTCAGACATAACATCAACCATATTAAGTGCGGTATGTATCCATTGACTTATATGGCGTTGCGTAACACCATTATTTTTGAGCCCGTCGGGAAGCGAATATACACCTACTACACCTCCAGCCACCATCGCAACAGAATCCGGAGAATCAACCTCCGGATGTGACATCTGCAAATGACCATTGAACACATCCGGCTTGCCAAACAAAATATACTCGCGTCCGACATCATATGTCTTTGCCAGTACAGATGCTTTCCGGAACCACACTACATCTATTGTCGCAGTTCCATCACTAAACAACCCCACAAGCCGTCGACGTGCACCCTCTCCGACTATGTTCAATGCAACGAAACGGCCTTTTATCTGAATGTAAGGCATATCAGACCGCACATCGGCAATTGGATATACCACACTTCGATCGACATACCTGAAAGGGAAGCACGTGAGAAGATCATAGTATGACCGTACACCCATATGGCGCGCGAGTAATTCCGCGCGTTTAGGGCCAACACCTTTCAGATACTTGACGTCAAGCGTCCGCAGATCTTTCATCGCTCAAATAAAGAGATGCCAGGCCTATATCGGCCGGCAACGTAATTTTTATGCACCTCGGATCACCCTCAACAATAACCGGGTCAGGAAACCCTGCGGCAGACATTACCGACGCATCATCGGTAAAGAGCGGTGAATAAGCAAGTGTATATGCCTGTAAAAACGCGTCACCACGAAAAACCTGCGGAGTCTGTACTGCTAACAAACGACTTCGATCAAGCGGAGTCGAACCACCGGTCGCATCTAAAATCCTAAAAGAATCGATCGGACGAACACAAGGAAGAGCCGACAGACTATGTTCAATCGCTTCAAGCAACCGATCAACGACTTGCCTGCTCACCAGCGGACGGGCACCATCATGCACCATGACAATATCGCTACGGTCAAGCCGTCCTACGACATTAAGAGCATTTTTTACCGACTCCCACCGTGTGGAACCACCGATGACAATTTCAGGAGATGCGAATTGATATTCATTGCACAGGTCGTGCCATATCTCTCTACCTGATTCTGACAAAACAAGTAGCATACGGCAGTCACCGACGGCAGCACGCAACCGATCGATAGTCCACATCAGTACAGGCTTACCGTCAAGCACACAAAACTGTTTAGGCAACGAAGCACCAAAACGAGTCCCGCTCCCAGCAGCAACGACGATTACATATTTATTTGTGACAGGTTTCATAATACATGTGCAAAAATAAGAAAAAACTTCAAATAATCTATCATATTACAAGTGATACGAAATACATATCATATGCCCTCGCCCCCAAATATCGCATCTAGCCACACCTACCACTCAAAAAAAATGTGGAGAAAAATGGAGTGAAGACTCTTTATGCAATTTTATAGCTTTGAGATAATTGCATTACCACATTTTTTGTGTATCTTTGCATTTGAAATCAAACAAAAAGTCTCTATGAACAATAACCAGATCAATCTGGATTTACTTTTTGAAACAAGCTGGGAGGTTTGTAACAAAATTGGAGGTATATATACAGTACTCTCCACAAAGGCAAAGACACTCCAATCCATCGCAAAGGACAAAACGATCTTTATCGGCCCCGACGTATGGACAAAAGATAATCCATCACCATATTTTAAAGAATCTCAGACACTATTCAGCGACTGGAAGTCACAGTCTGAACTACCCGATGGAATCAGCATCCGCGTAGGCCGCTGGGAAATACCAGGACGCCCGATAGCGATACTGGTGAGATTCGATACAGAGTATGCGTTGAAAGATTCGACGTACAGTATGATGTGGCAACAGTTTGGAGTCGATTCGCTCCATGCCTACGGAGACTATGACGAAGGGTGTGCGTTTGCAGTAGCCGCAGCTAAAGTAATTGAAAACTTCGTACGGTTTTACCACCTGACCGACAAACGAATCATTGCTCATTTCGACGAATGGACAACCGGAATGGGACTTCTGTATGTACGTCACGCATTACCTACCATAGCGACAGTATTCACTACCCATGCCACCTGTATCGGACGTAGCATCTGTGGAAACGGGAAACCGCTTTACGACTATCTTCCCGGCTACAACGGCAATCAGATGGCGATGGAGCTAAACATGGAGTCAAAACATTCTCTTGAAAAAACGGCGGCCCACATGGCCGACTGCTTTACTACCGTAAGCGATATCACTGCCAAAGAATGCGCACAGCTACTTGAACGCAATCCGATAGTAACGCCAAACGGTTTCGAGCAAAATTTTGTTCCCAAAGGTAAATCTTATACTACAGCCCGCGAGAAGGCCCGCGATATTATCTTATCTCGCATCGGTACTCTCACCGGCCAGACTCTGCCCGAAGACACTTTCATAGTAGCGACCTCGGGGCGACTGGAATACCGAAACAAAGGCATAGACCTGATGCTTGAAGCATCAGCCAGACTCCGAGAATACAAAACATCACGCAAAATACTGGTACTCATAATGGTACCCGGTTGGGCAAAAGGATATCGCCACGACATACTCAACTCTGACGGAAAAAATCCGCTACCAGATCCAACCATAACACACATACTCAACAATCCGAACGAAGACCCGATTATAAACCGCATACATCAAATCGGCTTCAGCAATACAGCCGATGACAATGTCAATGTAGTATACATTCCATGTTACCTCAATGGCAATGACGGTATATTTAACATGTCATATTACGACATTCTGCCGGGCATGGATGCAACAGTATTCCCCTCATACTATGAACCATGGGGCTATACTCCCCTTGAATCTGTAGCATTCGGCGTTCCGACTATCACCACCTCTCTATCCGGATTCGGACAATGGATTTTATCGACCGGCAGCAACTCTTTTGCTACGTCGGGTGTTAGTGTATTAAACCGCGGCGACTTCAACTACGATGAAGTTGCTGATAATATTGCCTCTACCCTGGCTTTGCTGGCATCTGCTGACGACAAAACGAAATCACAATACTCCAAAGCCGCCAGAAATACAGCAAAACAGGCCGCATGGAGCAACTTTATACAATATTATATTACAGCCTACAACGATGCATTATATAATGCATCGTGCAGACTAATAGATTAAACAACAAACCAATAATTCAATACAATTTATGAAACTACCTGTTAGTAACACAAATGCCCCTGTATGGCGCGACATCACCGTGCAAAATGTTTTGCCGGCCGAACTCAAGCCACTTGAAGAACTGTCGCGCAACCTGTGGTGGGTGTGGAACAGTGAGGGCAAAAACCTATTTCGCGAACTTAATCCGGACTTATGGCGTGCCGTTGGCGAAAACCCGGTGATGCTTCTGCAACGTCTTGGATTTGATCGTCTACAAGAAATTATCGCAGACAAGGTACTTATGGAACGTATCAATCATGTATATGCCGATTTCAAGGCATATATGTCGACTCCGATGCGCGACGATCTGCCTTCGATCAGCTATTTTTCGATGGAATATGGACTGTGCAATGCACTGAAAATATACTCCGGTGGTCTTGGTGTACTGGCCGGCGACTATATCAAAGAGGCTTCAGACAGCCGTGTTCCAATGACTGCAGTAGGTTTCCTTTATCGCTACGGCTATTTTACGCAGACTCTGTCGATGGACGGACAGCAGATAGCCAACTACGAACCACAGAACTTCAATGAGCTTCCGATCGAACAGGTCCTTGACGAAAACGGACAGCCTATGGTACTTGAAGTTCCGTTCCCGAACCACGTAGTATACAGCCATGTATGGCGAGTAAACGTAGGTCGCATGCAGCTCTATCTCATGGACACTGACTTCGACCGCAACAGCGAATTTGACCGCCAGATAACCCACCAGCTTTACGGTGGTGACTGGGAAAACCGTATCAAGCAGGAATACATGCTTGGTATCGGAGGTATACTGATGCTTCGCAAGCTCGGAATAAAGACCAAGCTCTACCACTGCAACGAAGGTCACGCCGCTCTGCTCAATCTTCAGCGTCTGGTAGAATATGTACAGGAAGACAAACTGGACTTCCAGACAGCTCTTGAACTTGTACGCGCATCGAGCCTGTACACCGTACACACTCCCGTTCCCGCAGGCCACGACTATTTTGACGAGGGTCTTTTCGGGAAATACATGGGACAGTTCCCCCAGAAACTCGGTATTTCGTGGGACGAGCTAATGAACATGGGTCGCGAGAATCCCGGAACCAACGAACGCTTCTCTATGAGCGTATTCGCACTGAATACC
>CAZOCO010000009.1:0-28925 GCA_964578325.1 uncultured Muribaculum sp. | reverse complement strand
GACCCCAACATTAAAAGTGTTGTGCTCTACCAGCTGAGCTAGCGAATCTCCTTTCTTCAAATTCGTAGCGGGACCGAGAATTGAACTCGGGACCTCCGGGTTATGAATCCGACGCTCTAACCAACTGAGCTATCCCGCCCTCATTTGCGGTGGCAAAGTTAAGAACTTTTTTTTTATTATGCAAGTCTATCGGCTATTTTTTGCGTCGTTTTTCTCGCGTAAATTTATACTACGCAATAGTTCAGCACATTTCACGATTATTGGCGTCGGCGCTTACGAGTAATTTTTCGAATAGTTTCTCCTGCCAGCAGCATGGGGAGGGTAGCCACAATCCATGCACACCGCCGGAATTGTTTTGAGGGTTCGCTCCACAACCGATGCACAAATTCCATATGATGGTCTACCATCCACTTGGGAGCACGGTTTACTTCGACTCCTGAATAGAATTTAAACACCGACCCCACAGCTATTATCACGCCGTGGCGCAGATGTGGCTGTAGTTTAGACATGAATATTTCCTGCTTGGGAGCGCCTAACGACACCCATATTATTTCTGCGCCATCGGCTTCGATCATACGCGCAATGGCGGGATAGTCGAAATCGTCGACTCCACAGAATGGCAGCTCGTAGAACATCATATCGGCTACGTCGGGATTGTATGTATCCGCTACATTGGCACGCAAGCCATCGAGTACGGTCTGCGATCCGCCGATAAAGGCCATACGATATTTGCGCGACGATACGATGTCGACAAAAATATCGCAACCGCAGTACTGACGATAACGAAGTCCGTAGATCCATTTCAGATATAGAGGCACGTAGCTACTGTCGCAGATAGAAAACATGCTGCCGTTGACTACCTTAAGATAGTCGGGGCGGCGATTGGCGGTATTGAGTATCACTCCATCGGCCACACAGATATAAGCTGCGCCAGGATGGTGCAACCGGTCGTCGACAGACTGCAACACCTTGTTGCGATCAAACTCGTAGTTCAGTTTAAAATAAGTTTCCAAACAATACTGTCGCTAATTGTGATGCGGCGCTCTGTCGCATTGTTTCTTTTCAAGACACTGCTCATACAAGGCAACCATTCTACGGGCTTTCTGGTCCCACAGCAGTTCGGGCTGGCACTTGCCGCAATTGCGTCGTTTCTGTTCAAGCAACTCGGGATTGTTGATCAGCTGCGATATTGCCTCGGTAAAACGCTTGACACTATCGGCAGGATATGTCAACGGTATTTTCACACCCGTGTCTTCGGTGACGATATCCCTCTGCCCGCAAGTATCAAAGCAGATTACTGGTAAATGATTCTGCACGGCTTCGAGCACGACATGGGGAGTACCCTCATCAATGCTGGTGAACAGCAGTAGTGACGATTTCTGCATCAGACTGTGTACCTGTGCATTCGGCACTTTGCCATGCCAGGTTATACAGTCGTCGCATCCGAGCTTACGCGCCAACTGCCTGGCGCGCTCCTCCTGGTCGGGAGTCCCGGCTCCTACCACATGCAACCTGACATTATTAAACTTATCCTTGAGGCAAGCCAGAGTGCGTATGGCTATCTGAAGCTGTTTGCGTGGATCAAACTTACCAACCCATATCAACGACATGCACTCATCATCGCGGTCGGCAGGCACGCCATCGGGCAGAGCGTAGCAACCGGTTTCATTCATCAACACCACGTCGTCGCGATGCCAGCGTCTGATGAAGTCGCGCACCTCCGACGTCGCAGCCATTACAAGTGAAGCCTTTCTCATAGCCTTGTTTGACAATGGATAATAGCGTATCTGCCAGTTGTTGATAATATTTTTGAGCCGATTTTTCATACGCATTAACAGCGAGAAATCGTTATAATAGCCTGTCACTCCATCTTTCATCGCCCCCACGGGCCCCCATACAAACGGAATACCCTCAATCTTCCAAAGCGAACCCGGCTCACGGAAACCGATCATATTGAGCTGATGGACGATATCGATATGATGTTTATTTATTATCTCACGCGCCAGCACGAGAGCTTGCTCCTGCCACTTTCTATAATAGCCGTAAAAACGCCAATCGCCCTGATTCCAGCACATACGACGCACCTTGTCAGAAACCGGCAGATAGAAGAAATGGATGTTGTCGCGGTAGGGCAGTTGAGCCACCTCGGTATCTATTTCTTCACGCCACTCGCCCTCCGTAATTACATACACATTGCAGTAACGTGCGATATTTACAATCCAATGCCACCCCATACCGGGTTCGCTACCCCAGTACGGATTGACAGCATATGCATTAATCAGAATATTCAGCATCGGATTCTGAACAATTGCTATTACTTACTCCACAGCGATTTTATGCCATGACAGGGGAATAATATCTGACCAGTCGCCATCAGACATCCAACGCGACGGGACAACTACTATTTTTTCGGGACATTGGTTTAGCCATGCCCCCCACCAAGAAAACGAGCTATTGGCAACAATATTGTGATTGCACATCGACATAAGCTGCATATCGCGAAAACTATCGGTGCCATGATTCCAGTCGACATACTCTACTGCTGTTTCACCGATAATATTTTTAAGATTGTCGCGACACCAGCCGATATCGTCGGAAAACACCAGAAACAGGTCGGGATGGCAACACTCACGAATATGTTCTACGGCGCAACGATAATATTCGGGCGTACATATAGCGGCGGCCGATGCAATATTCATATAATCACAGCGGCGCACATGAAGACTTACCACCGTGCGGCCCGCCATGCGCTTAAGGAGTGCTTCGTTGCGCGACCCGGTCTCAAATGCCGGAAAGCGGAACGCGCGACGCACTTCGTCGGCACAATTCATAAAATATTTTTCCGACTGCCAGTAACCGTCGTATAGACAACCTGCCTTACGGTCAAACACCTCCGGCAAAAATCCACGGTATACTTTCTCTACAAGCATCGAACTGCGCGACGGCAGCAAATGCCGCCCTATCTGCCACAACCGGTGGTGGGGTACCGGGTAAGCCACTTTTAATATATCAATTGTGGTGGCCTGTGGGATATCAGTATTGAATATGCGCTCCAGTTCAAATCCGTTGTGCAGCGAATATCCACGAATCACCGACCGGTCAATATATATTTTTTCTCCGGCAAAACGACATTTCAGAGCCACAGCCAAGGCATATTGAAACATCTGGTTGCCCAGTCCGCCGAAAATTCTGACTATTCTCATCGTCTGAAACCGAATTTCGATTTTATTTTTTTCATAAAGCCATGCATGCGCACACGCAGGAAATCACGCCGTTCTACCGCCGAGAGAGCACGACCGACACTTATTTCAACCGGATGCGACAGCGGCCATTGGAGATTTTGCAACCTCATATACCCATACAGGTCGGTATCATCGGCAGCATAGTGAGTACCGTCACTGCCGCTGCAACCTATGTTTACAGCAAGATTCACTGCCGGCACGATTACCACCCCCTCACAAGCAAATATATTGAATATCCATATTGTATCCCAAGGCTTTACTACACCGTCGCGATTAATCATTCGGTAGTCGCGGCTCCAGTAATAACGATATAGCATAAGTCCCTTAAGAAGTCCGAAAGCAGCGATATGACGTTTCAGGCCCACATCGGGAAAGCGGCTCATCGACATATCCATTTTAGCCCATGCCCTACGCCACGTCGCCCATCCCCATATATTAGCCGAGGCAGAGAATCCGTAAGACTCTTTTAATACACGCCTGCGTCCAAGATACTGTGCACACACAGCCATCACACGGCTTTCAGAGGCATACTGCGGGCCAACGACCTCGCACAACCTGAAAAAGTCGGGCGACAATACAATATCGTCTTCTACTATCACACCGAACTCTTCCGTCTCGAAAAACCAGCTGATAGCACTATACATCGACTTATCGCACCCAAGATTAGAGTCGCGCATCAGGGTAGACAATCGGCATGGCCAGTCAATCATATCAAGCACCGCACGTCGCGTCTCCTCACATTTCATCACATCGGCCTCGTTGTTGTCGCGCGGACCGTCGGCAGCGATATACAGTCGCGACGGCCGATAGGCACGTATTGCCTCAAACGACTCCACAGCCACATCGCGGCGGTTGAAGATAACAAACAATACCGCCACATCCGACGTCACACATGTCGTCTCTACTACCTCTTTATCCACGGCAACAGCAGCACTATATGATTAGTAACAAAAACTCTGACAGCCTTAACCAGCCCGAAATTCTTATAGTTGTAATGAAACATCTGCGACGGTTGCGCATAGCCCAGCGGAGAGTGAAGACTGGCCCATCGCTGACGCAAAGGCACATCGGCGCACTGCCATCGCGGTTTGCCTGGGTTGGAATCGCAAATACCGACATAGTCGCCTGTGACATAGCAAGTCATACCCGACCGCGTCACCATCCATCCGTAATCCACATCGCCCAAAGCATGGACATATGTATAGTCGAGATTTCCGATAGCACGATACACCACCCGCGGTATCAGCACTATATTGCCGTTGAATGTCTCACAGCGATGCAGCCGCCCGTCAGGTATTACCAGTCGGCCACCTACGTATCCACTATAGGTGACAACCGGGGGCTGCCCCGAAGAACATACGGCACCTACAATCACACTGTCGCGACAAGCAACAGTGGCTGACAGCAAAGTCTTTATCGCATCGGACTTCAACATCGTATCGTCGTTGAGCCACATGTAAAAATCATAATCATAAGACGACGAAGCCGCAGCCCATGCACGATACATTCCTCTATTCCAGTACAGAGTACCGTCGCCATCGACAATTACAGTCTGCGGAAATTCAACCGCGACAGACTGACGCGTCCCATCGGTACAACCGTCGTCGGTAAGATATACATCTATACTGCAGTCTTCCGGCAACGACTGGGCATACAGTAACCGCAGACACCGTAGTGTCTTTTCCTTGCGGTTATGCACCGTGAGCAAAACAGCTATCTTCGTCATCAGCTCTCAAACATTGATATATACCGGGCAGCTATTACAGCCGACGAATATCTTGACCGGCAATAGTTGCGTCCGGCATCGGCAATCTCCTTACGCAACTCCGGATTTTCAATTATTTCTATTATTTTATCGGCGATAGCACGCGGCGATGTTACATCGCACAGAAATCCGGCACGACCGTAGTCAAGCACCGACGGCACAGCCCCGGCATTCTCGCCTCCGAGCACCGGACAGCCTACCGCCATAGCCTCGACAAGCGTATTGCCGAACGTCTCTTCGAGCGACGGGTGCACCATAAGGTCGACATGGCGCAACCGCTCTACCACAACATCGTGGGGAAGAGCACCCACCAACGACACTCCATCCAACTTTCCCGCCGACATGAATCTATTCACCGTGTCGTCGTGAGTATTGAATGACGGGCCGACCAGCTCAAGAGAAACTTCGGGATATTTCGTTCTCACTATTGCTAATGCTTCGAGCAGGGTCGGTATGTTTTTGCGCTTATCGTCGAGTACCGACATCGAAATCGTCGCCATGGAAAAACCGCAGCCCGAATGTTCAGCACTAAATGGCATCTCGAGATACTTGTCATCGACCGGATTCGGAATAACGGGGACATCCATACCCCAATATTTTTTTACGGATTCGGCTGTATAGTCTGAATTAGCGATAAACCGGAAACCGTGGCTGCGCATCACATACTCGTTCTTAAGATAAGTGACATACCACGCATAGTTTTTCAACCCGTGTATCTGCCTTATAATATACGGCATTATATCGCGTACTGTGACAAATACCTTGCAACGGCCCAGAAAACAGCGTGCCGCTATAGCATAGTCGCGAGTCCAGTGTACCGACACTACATCGATATGTTCATCAGCACGACGTATCATTTTCAGCAGTAGCCTCAAGTCGCGACCGAATGGCGCCACGATACGTGAGATACGGCTCTTTGCCATCGCCGGAGCAACATATATCGTGAGCTGCTCCCCTTTAAGCACCATAATATCGCGAGCTTCAGGATCGAGCGTAAATACCACAAGGCGATGACCGACCTTTAGCCATTCAAGCGCGAGTGTAGTCACCGACGGAGCCGAGTTGGCGCTCAAGCAGGCAGCCTTCGTCCTGTCAGATTCATGGAGCCAACCGGCCAGCGAAGCCACAGATATATTCGATAGCAGACCTATTGTCATCACAGGTGCAACAGATTACGTATGAAACAATACCATGTGCCAAGCGGACGCTGACGCTTGTAGGAATACAGTATATCGTAGCGTGGATTATATGTCAGCTGCTCGGGATGATGTAGCGGCATCACCCGCCCCACCCCGCGATTGTCACTGAAACCGCCGGTGTGGGTGGCGCGATCGTCAAACCCTATATTTTTCACAAGATTCACCTTGGGAACAAGGGTAAACTGATGGCGCATCTGTGTGGATATACAGAACTGATAGTCCCACACATCGCGCGGCTGTCGCCGCTTGCACATAAAAAATATATTCATGCGCCACAGTACTGTAGACAGGCCCGACAGCGGGAAATATCGACGCAACGCCCTATAATAGCGCCATGTGGTAAATGGAGCCAAAGTATAGTCATAACCGGCCCACACCCTGCGCCAGGAGGCCCAGCCCCAGCAGAAGTGCATTGCCGATGTAAAATAGGAATCATTTCCAGGGGGGATAGTGTCGAAATCACACCGTCCGGTTATCAGAGCCACGCGCTCATCCTTACGATAACGCACAAGCAAATCCTCGCAATAATCGAAAAAGTCGGGATGAGGCACACAGTCATCTTCAAGCACTATGCCCATCTCCTCATGTTGGAAAAACCATGTGATAGCTTTACAAGGCCCGACGCCACAACCTTGGTTTTCGGTCTGGAACAACGTAAACACCTCGCATGGCCAGTCGACGAGTTTCACGATATCGCGCGTACGGCGACATTCATCTTCTTCATCCTCTACACCGGGCCGCGGAGCGTCAGCGGCGACATAAAGCCGTGGCGGACGAGCTCTACGGATAGCCTCGAACACCTGCAATGCAGTGTCGTATCGACGGAAGACTATAAACAATACCGGTGTATTCATTTCAGGCCCAGTGGCACTACAAGATGCGGGAATTTCCGGGATAACACTACGGCTGCCAGATATGACGATACAACCGACATCACCAGCACCACCATATTTATCGACATATATCCAAAATCGGTATGATAAAATATCATACCTCCCGGAGTATGCAGCGCAATATATTTAAATATCCATATAAACAGCGGATGCATCAGAAAGATGCCCATGGCATAGTCGCCCAGAGACGACAATATCTTACTTACACCAGCTTGATTACCCTGCCACAATGCCATAAACAACAGTATCATTCCAACCGAATATGCCACAGAGCCTACCGTAATCTGCGATATGGCAAACGAAAATATTCCCGTACCGGCATAAATAAACATACTCTCGGCCACCGACAGCATCAGCAGAGCTACAACCAAAGCCAGAGCCGACATCGCTGATACTGAACTATTACCCTGACGAGATCGCATTACCAAGCCGAGACAATAGCATATCGTCCAAGGAAAAAAGTACACCAGCTCGGGCTTCAACTCTCTGCCGGTAGAAAAATTGTAGCAATAATAAGCGACAAGATATATCATGGTCACTGCTACGGCAGCCATCAGAAACCACCCTCTCTGCCGAAAACGCTGCAATATCGGATTGAGCAGAGTAAATTGTGACAGTGCAAGCAAAAAATATGTAGGCCCGACACCGGTAAGCAATTCATAACTCCAAGATTTAGATATGGCTCCGGTAGTGACAAATGGCAGTACAAATACATACACCACCGACCACACTGCATATGGTATCAGCAGACGTTTCAGACGCCGACGGTAATAATGACCGATACCTTCAGCCACAATATGCTCGTACGACGGTGTATAGTAGGCCGACAAAAAGAAAAATACCGCTACGGCAAAATTCACCGTCTTGCGCACGGCTATCCACAACCACGCGGTCCATTGCCCTGCCTCACCCCACGGGAGGTGTATCAGTACGACGAATATTATACACAGCCCTTTCAGAGCCTGCACATATTGATCGCGAGTCTTACCAATAGCATCCATTCTCTATAGTCGAAGCGTTGGCTATAACATCGTCAGGCAATGGCCTTATCCAATAGTCATTGACAAAATTATATTTTCCTTCCCAACGCTTTCCCATTATACCGAACAACAGTTGGAGCATCCCTCCAAGATGAACAGCCTTACGCCCCATACGCTTCACATGTGCCGCCAAATGAAAACCATAGGCGCCACACCCGATCAGCGCAATATCGAAGTCGCAACCATCTATCTGACGTTTCATATAATCAAGAGCGTCAAACCACGTGGCAAAATCCGTTTTCATTCCACCTGCAGACTGCACAGCCTTGATGATACGTAGATCAAAATCAGGCAGAATCCCGGAATTCGGAAACAAGTGTTCTCTTACACTCCACTGATGCCGTATCGACACTTCGTATGGATGCACCACCAGAACCTTTTTACCCTCTAATGCCATAGTCCACGGATCACTGTGATGAAAAGGCTCCAGATCGAAGAGTTTTATTTTTTTTGCTTGGGAAAGCTGACTTGCAAAAAACTTTTCGCCCGGCGTGAAACTCGCCAGTATGTCACACTGCGACATATCGGCCTCAAGCATATCGGCGAAGCGACGGAACAAAGACTTATCGTAAGGAAAAAATCCCGCATTATTGCAAAAGCGTTCACACACAGTCTTGTTCCAGCCTATCGACGCGATCTCGCCATTGATAAGGCGTTTCACGTTGTGAAACGTCAGCGGAGTCTTTGCTGCCACAGCCATTGCCGACTCAAATGCACCGATACGTGCCGCCATAAAAGGCTTGACTGAAATCAATGACTCACGTATAAGGCGGTTGGCCTCGTCTGGAGAAATAGTCACGACAGGCCGGTCAAGCGCCCCTTTTCGGTTGAGTATCCTATGTTTCAGTTCGCGTAGCATTAAGGCTTCCACTATTCGACGTCATCGGTGATATCTTTTTCATACCACCTTTCGGCGTCGAAAATTTGAGGTAGGCGATACCAAGTATATACGGATCAAGGAATGCATCCCAAAAACAATAGGTACGCTGCAGAAACGACAGCAGATAAAGCAGAAACATCAATTTACCGAGACGAGACACACATGTGCGTTGTATCAACCAGTAGGCTAATACAGTAAGCACAACACCTACAAGTCCGTTCTGCAATATATATACTTTGTAACCCGACGACTGGGTCATCTGCTTCAAGGCATCGGCTCCGAGACCGAAGATTATTTCACCGTGCCTTACCGATTTATCCCATAATTGGGCAGTCCATTCGGCAATACGGCCGCCGAGAGCACCGCTGTCACGAGTAAATTTCCCGATAATAAGTTCATTTACAATATTATCGCCACCATTGTACACACTTGCCACGAGCAGCAATATACCGAACCATACGACAGTCATTATCACCAGAGTCTTTCGCTTGTTGAATCGCATGATCATATACCCGATCATCACAAGCAAGAAAGCGGCAGCCGACATCGACAGCACTATAGCCACTACGTACACCCAGTTGCGACGCTGTGAGAGATCATAGCGGTTGGCATACAGGAAAAACGAGGTGATTGTACCCATGTGGCCCGGTTCAAGAAAAAAACCATTATATCGGAAATAGTCGAGCACAGGAGCCCACGGACTCATGTTGACTTCATTGCTGAACAAGAAATAATTATCAATACGGCAACCGTAATCATTATATTGCCATGGCAGTTCGACCGATGTATGGGGCAACGGCAAGCCTATCAGATATAGTATCCACCACCCTATCGACACCACAAGCAACGCGGCAAACCATTTTGACAAAGTTTCAAACAGTTCCACACGATATTTAGGCTTAAACATTATCAGCTGTACAGGTATCATTACCATGAACATCTGGGCAAAGTAGGCCTTAATCGACAGTGAGCCGTGCATAGTCCAGGCGGCAGCTACCATAAGTGCGATCCCGGCATAGATTTTTACATCGGTGAAACGATAGCGACCCGTAGGCACCACCAGCAACACAAACAGCGACAACACCATATCTACATACTGATTGTCACCAAATGTCATACACGCGCGAGCCGACGACAGGAACGTGTAAAACAGTATTATCTTATATGTCAGCCAGAACCATGGCTGTCGGCTAAACTTCAAAACCTTAATATTTTTTTTATTCTGGCTGCAACAGCCACCCTTTCACTATGTTGAAATCCCACGGTAAACACACCGATTCCGGTCATTATCACCGCCGACAATGACACACAGATAAAGCGCCATACCGACTGATCCATACTCATGTTCACCCACAGCGGCACGACAGCACCGACTACTACCACCCCGCCAAGACGCAATATCACATGAGAGAAATATCGGGGTATAGATATACCTATCTTGTGGTGTGCGAACATCAGGCGAGCGCACATAGCCACAAGTGTCTGCAGTAAAAATACCACAAAAGCCATATCCGGACGATGTGTGAACTTCAGCGCCAGATAGCCCAGAGGTACAACCAACAGCATTATCACGCCTGTCGTAATTTCAAAACTACGTATACGTCCTGTTGCCTGTACAGACGTATTTAGTGGCGATGCAAGCACCTCAACCATACTTACAAGCAGCAACAGACGTATGAATGTAGCAGTATAAACGGGCACCTCTACAAGCCATAGCGACAACAAAGTATCTATCTCAATATATACCGGAACGGCAATAAGCAGATAAAGACTGCCGGTAAAACGGGAGGCACGATATACAAGCTGACGCAGACCTTCGGCTTCGCCCGATGCAAAAAGTTTTGTTATCTGCGGATTTACTGCCATCTGGAAATTCCCCGAAAAATTGCGTAATACCGACTGTACGGTCACTGCCACACCGCGGGCCGCATTGACTGCCGGATTGAAAAACGCATTGAGCAACAGATTCAACCCCTGGGTATACCCTACCGCCGCCAGACTGCCAAGAATACTCCATCCGGCAAACGAGCCCATTTCACGTATACAGCCACGGTCGGGGCGTATCTTAAACTGCGATTCAGGAAAGTTGCGGGCAGCATATAACCCATAAGCGACACGCATCAATACGGCTACCACCGTCATCATCATGCCGTAAAACACCAGACGGTCAAACGGGCATATCAGTATGGCCCATGCAATCACGAGTTTAAGCACAACCTCAAGCATCGACAGCCACGCGAAAGCCGACATTCGCTCGTGCGCGATAATTAGGGCATTATATGGTACGGTAATCACCGTAGTTGCGGCAATCAGTATCGAGAACTGATATATCCAAAGAGCAGCCGTAAAACGGTCAGCCGGAATGACTGCAACATTGTAGACATACCATAATCCTACCGTTTCTCCGAGGATTACAATAACCAATGCCAGCATAAAGTGGATATAAAGTCCGGTCGAAAACACTGATTGCAGTCTCATCTGCCCTGCACCAAGCTCGTAGGCTATAAACCGCTGCGATGCCTGAGCCATCGAATTGTTTATAAACGAGAAAATTGCAATCAGTCCGCCTATGACATTGTAAATACCGTAATCCTCGATACCGAGAGCCTCCAGTACGACGCGGCCGGTGTACAGCGATATTACCAGCACCACCAGCATCCTGACATACAATACGGCCGAATTTTTAGCTATACGACGGTGATCTGCCTGCATCTATATTCACTATCCGCGGGGCGGAACAAAATGTACGATATTAATACACCAATTCGTTTTACGCATGGCAACTGCCGCCGATACGTAAAACGAATCTGAAACTATAAGTAATAAATCTAATTAATATCAGTCGCGAGAAAACAGATCGCGGGTGTAAACTTTAGAACTTACATCTGCCAGATCCGCGCTGGTGCGGTTGGCAAGAATAGCGCGAGACTGCCGCTTGAACTCGTCGAGGTTGTTTATCACCTTACTTCCGAAGAATGTAGAACCATCTTCGAGCGTCGGCTCGTAAATAATGATAGTCGCACCTTTGGCCTTGATGCGTTTCATCACTCCCTGTATCGACGACTGGCGGAAGTTGTCTGAATTAGACTTCATCGTGAGTCGGTACACGCCTATCACACATTCCTGTTCAGGAGCCGAGCCATAATCGTTTTGCGACGAATAAGCATACCATCCGGCCATCTTAAGCACCTGATCGGCAATAAAGTCCTTGCGTGTACGGTTGCTCTCGACAATAGCTGACATCATACACTGCGGTACGTCGGCATAATTGGCAAGAAGTTGCTTCGTATCCTTTGGCAGGCAATATCCTCCGTAGCCAAACGAAGGATTGTTATAATGCGAACCGATACGCGGATCCAGACCTATACCTTCTATAATAGCCTGCGAATCCAGCCCTTTGACCTCGGCATATGTATCCAGCTCGTTGAAATAGCTTACACGTAGCGCCAGGTATGTGTTGGCAAACAGTTTCACTGCTTCTGCCTCCTTCATTCCCATAAACAGAGTAGGAATGTCGGTCTTCAACGCGCCTTGTTGCAGCAAATGAGCAAACGTGCGGGCAGCTTCTTCGAGTTTAGGCAGATCAGCCACACAGCTTATCGCCTCGTTCTCCTCGGCAAAGCGCGGATCGTCGATAAGTTTTGGCGAACCGACGATGATACGCGACGGATAAAGATTGTCATATAGAGCCTTACTCTCACGCAAAAACTCCGGCGAAAACAGCAGGTTGAAGCGTTTTACGCCACGCGAAGCATACTTCATGTAGAGCGACCGGCAATAGCCAACTGGAATTGTGGATTTTATCACCATCACCGCATCGGGGTTCACCTCAAGTACAAGGTCGATTACCTCCTCTACATGCGACGTGTCGAAATAGTTACGCACCGGATCATAATTGGTCGGAGCCGCGATCACAACAAAGTCGGCATCGCTGTAGGCCATCGCACCATCAAGTGTAGCGAGCAGATCGAGATCCTTTTCCGCAAGATACTTCTCGATATATTCGTCTTGAATAGGCGACTTACGGTTGTTGATCAGTGCAACCTTCTCCGGAATAACATCAACCGCGATGACCTTGTTATGCTGGGCAAGCAGTGTCGCAATACTCAAGCCGACATAGCCAGTGCCCGCTACAGCTATCTTCATAACTTACTTTTTCTTTTTGTTGGATTTATTATCATTCTGACCGTAATTATAGCCATAACCATAGCCATAGCCGTAACCGTAACGATATGAATGGCTGTAGCCATAGCGACCCTGGTCGTTGCGGGTTCCATTGAGAATAAATGCCATGTTGCGGTACTTCTTCTCATTGTAGAGACGGTCGAGTTCCGGCAGCATTGAGCGCTCAAGCATACCGGCACGGAGTACGAATATCGTACGGTCTACAAGATTATCGATAATCTGTGCGTCAGCCACTACTTCTATAGGCGGACAGTCAATCAATATATAATCATAGTTTCCGCGCAACTTTTCGAGCATTGAAGCAAACTGCGGAGTCTCCAGAAGCTCGGTGGGGTTAGGCGGAATCACACCGATCGGCAACACCTGCAGATTTGGCATATCCTCTACCGTCACTATTACACGGTTTACATCA
Organism: uncultured Muribaculum sp.; assembly: GCA_964578325.1. Classification (GTDB taxonomy): domain Bacteria; phylum Bacteroidota; class Bacteroidia; order Bacteroidales; family Muribaculaceae; genus Muribaculum. The sequence goes on along the minus strand of CAZOCO010000009.1, from coordinate 15,309 downwards.
TCGACCGAACCGGCAAGATAGTCGGCAAGACCATGTGCGGGGGAATTTACGTATTGCGACGACGATCCGTGGCGCATGTCACCGTCGATTACCAGTACCTTACGATTTTTGATTGCCAGCGAAGCTGCGAGATTCATTGTAAGGAATGATTTGCCGGAGCCAGGATTAAACGATGTTATAGCCACCACATTCGCGCTGTCGCGGTTTACACGCATAAACTCGACATTGGTACGAAGTACCCTGAACGACTCGTTTATAATGTCACGGCTACCGCTACGCACTACAAATTGTTTCTGCTCACTGCTATCTGACTTGCCATAAAGCGGTATCTCGCCCAAGAACGGAGTAATCAGATCTTCTACATCCTTACGTCCACGCAGCTTGGTATTGCTGGTTTCTTTTACATAAATGAAGCCAAACGGTATAGCCAGACCGATAAGGAATGACATCATCAACACATTGCGACGGTTGGGATATGTAGGTATACCAGAGCTTGACGGATGTTCTACAATACGTGTGTTATACGCTGTAAAGGCCTGATTCAACTCATTTTCCTCACGTTTCTGCAACAAGAACAGATAAAGAGACTCTTTCACTTTCTGCTGACGTTCTACCGACAACAGATACTTGGCCTGCGAAGGATTCGAGGCAATTTTAGAAGTTGTAGCAGCCTGGGCCGACTGAAGGCTCTTGATCTGGGTCTGCAACGCAATGATCGAGTTGTCTACCGACTGGATAATCGCACCGCGCAATGCCGCTATCTGCTCATCAATTGCCACCACAAGGGGGTTTTTGTCAGAAGACTTTGATACAAGATTATTGCGCTGCAAGATCTTGTCATTATAATCGGCAAGCTGCGACTGAATATTTACGTTTTCGACACCCGAATTGGTAGGTAGCACCTGATTATTATTGCTTTCAGACGTGAGCCAGTTGCGTATATAACGCGTCATCTGCAACTGATTGTTAAGAGCAAGCAGTTCCTGTGATGTCTGTTGCGACTCGTTAAGATATAGCGATGATGCTATTCTTACGTCGGGAATAAGGTGTTCACTCTTATACGATGAAATATCTGAATCCACATTACCGAGTTCATGTTCTATCACGCCAAGACGGTCGGTAATAAAGTTTGACGTAGACACGGCTATCTGGTTTTTATCGTGAATCCAGTTTTCATTGTATACGGCGATAAGCATGCCCAATACATCTTCTCCGCGTTGGGTAGACTGATCGGAAATCGACAGATTGATTACAGATCCTTCTTCAGCACCGAGAGCCACAGCCAGGCGACCGCGATATGAGCCGGCAGCAGCGACCATCGGAATCTTTACCACCTCAAGATCTACACTTGCACTATCAGGACAATAGGGTGTGCGTGTCACTACAAGTTCTCCGATAGGAGTCGACACTGTATCGCCTATTTGTGCCGTATACGGCTTCTCGATAGATTCGCCACGTGCATCTTTTATTCCCGAAATAGTGTATTTACCGTCAGGTTTTACTTTCAGGCGGAACGACGCCGAACCGTTTTCGGGGAAGTTGACAAAATCTACGGTAACCGGCAGATCGTAGCCATATGCAACATTTTTATGAAACGTACCGTCCTTGTAGTAATTGACATCAAGTTTCAGACGTTTTACCACTTCACTCATCAACGACGACGATTTCAGCGTAATAATCTCATTCTGAATATTAGTCTTGCTCTGAAACAGACCTATGTCGGCAAACTCGTCGGCGCGCACCGATTTACCTTTACGATCTTCCTTAATAAGAATCGAGGCGGTACTGGTATACACATTAGGAGTACGCAACAGATATATATATCCGATGCTGACACACACAAACAGCGACAGCAACACCCACGGCCAGTAGTGAAGGGTGCGATACAATATGTCGGTCAGTGGAACTGACGCATTAGCCGACACTGTCGTTTTTTTCTTTGTTACGGGCTGATCCATTATTTGTTATTTTGAGAGGGTTATGGCAAGTGTTGCGATAGTAATTGCAAATGATCCCAGAGATACCCAGAACGACGGAGTAAACGGAGTGTTGCCGTTGGGGGTCGTCTCACGCTTAACCTTGTCGTTGGGAGCCACATATATCACATCGTCCTGCTGCATGTAGAACACAGGCGACTTATACAGTTCTTTGGCATCAGTAAGATTCACAAAATAAGCCTGTTCCTTACCTCCGTCAACTTTACGTAGCACCATGACATTTTCACGTTCACCGTTGATCTTCAAATCACCGGCCATTGCAATAGCGTCAATAATCGACAACTCGTCGCGATTGAACTCATATCGGCCGGGAGAACTTACCTCGCCAAGCACTGTAATACCAGTGTTGGCAAATTCTACGGTCACGATAGGATCTTTTACGAGATCTTCCTTGATAAGTTTCTCCCTGATAAATTCAGCGACCTCAAATCGGCTCATACCTCCGATATGAATCTTACCAAGTACCGGGAAATAAATGTCGCCATATTTATCTACAGTATAAAACGACACCTGATTATTACTGTTGGCTGCCGCATTACCTACTGATGACGTATTCGACGTTGTAGACTGAAGACGGTTCTGAACCTGTATCAGATTGAAGAGCGACGAAAGCGCCGGATCCTGACAGTTGACCATTATCGTCAGCTTGTCTTCAGGCTTTACTTTTATGCCAAGCATACTTTCCGCCTGGATTACTTGACCGTTAGACAGGTTCTGAAAATAAGTGACATTCTTCGGTGTGGAGCATGAAGCCATCAGAATGCCCAGCGCACATAGTGCAGAGTAAAAACTTTTCCGGTTCATATTTTTATATTGATATTATTTTCTTTTGATGTTATCCCTGATATTAAGTTCTTATATCGTTTAAAATTTAGCTTCTCTATATATGGCGCGGAGGAGCCGGTATCACTTCCATCATGCGTTCGTCAATATCTACCATCCATTCCACACCATTGTTTCCAAACAGGTTCAGGCGGAATACCCGCGAACGTGTACCGTCGGCATTTACCTTTCCTTCGCCACCAGCCGGCATGCATACCTCTCCTTCGTAACCGTCCATGGCTCCACCGGTAATACGTACCCAGCATCCCGGTTCGATACGGTTGGTACCAAGCGGCATCAGATCGAATTCCGGTGTGAAGATTCCTATCATTTGCTGGAATCGGTCCATTTCGCGTTGCGGCACAACAGCATAGCTGCCGCTGCGATCGTTGCGATAGCACCATGCCAGACCACCTATGATGCGAAACATAGGCAACACATCAGAATCCGTACACTTGAAAAATACGATATCCGGAATTATCGCCTGTTCCTTATAGACCAACTTCTTACCGATACGTTTGGCCATTTCCTCACATGGATAGAAAAATGTAGGAAACCTGAATCCTGCCAATTTCAGAGTGTCTTTAACTTTATCAAAAACAACTCCTTGACGCAACTTCATCACATGCCAGCGCCGGGGGTTACTTACTATAGATTCGGCCACGCGCTCGGCGAGCTCCGCTTTTTCCGACGCACTGACCTCCACAGCCTCCTCCGACATGGCTATCGCGGCCATCCCTGAAGATACACGGGCAATAATGCTGCGGACTACTACCACCGGTATACCAAGACGCAGGGCGGCTTGTATCCATACCACTCCGGAAAAATCAGAGACACTACTGGCTACCTTATTGTCAAATCCGAGATAATGCAACGCTACCGAAATCTTTCGCTCGACATCTGCGGCATTCCCTCTCGGAAACACACGGTTGCGCCTGGGAGAAATATACTTTTGAGCTATGATACGTGCCTGACGACACATTTTCTCAGTATCAGTCGCCGAGAGCTTCAGCATATCTTCCACCGACATCCCCATATTGAAAACCGAAAACATAAACAGGTCTACATAATATGTCAGTCCGGGAGGATACGGTTTTGTACCTATGGCAAGCTCATTCAGCAATTTCAGATCTTTATCGGCATCAATATCCCAGCCCAGCACCTCTACCGACGACAGTTGTGTCAACAAGACACTGAACGCATCTGTTTTAACAGCAAGTCCGGCCTTGACAGCTTTGTTGTATATCGCCGCAATATTTTCGAGATAGTACTTTACCGTAACTACAGTCAGGTTATCAAGCAACATCGCCACCACCCAATCGCGTAGATTTGACTCGTTGATAGCCTCAAAATCAAGCTCATCCGACGGAAAATACTTGACAAGCGCACCTACAGCCTTACGATAGGCCGTAGCCACAGCTTTGCCAACTTTATCGGATAATTCCGTGGCAAACACTACCATGTTGTCTTTACGAGACTCCTTATTTTCAGATATTTGCACGTCGATACAAATCTAACTCTCTATTATATATAGCGATAGTGCATAATCCCCCGGCCACAAGCACATTTCGCTTACTGACCGAGGCAACCGACAACATATATTTGTGTACAGACAGAGATCGATACATCAGAATAAATTGCTATCGTTCAATTTATTATCATCAAACAACACGTCTGATACACTGGTATGCGGCAACCGCACATTTCACGGTGCAAAATTACGAAAAAACATCCCTTTAACAAAATTTGACAGACACTATTTTATTTTTTATATACCCACTCGTCAACAACCCTGTATTCTTCAATTTAAACCGTCTTATTTGATATCTGGAAACAATCGAAGAGCCGACGGGACGTACCTGTCAGCTCTTCTCTATCTATTGTATCTGCGCTTGAAGCAATACTCTAAAAGCCGTTCCGCTATTTTGCCACCGGACAGCCTGAACAACAGGCTGATATCTGGGCAAAGAAATCATTACCCTTATCGTCTACAAGAATAAATGCAGGGAAATTCTCCACTTCTATGCGCCATATAGCTTCCATACCGAGTTCCGGATATTCCAGACATTCCACTTTCTTTATAGAATCGTGGGCCAGGATGGCAGCAGGGCCTCCGATAGAACCAAGATAGAAACCACCATGCTTCTGGCACGCATCGGTCACCTGTTTCGAGCGGTTACCCTTTGCGATCATCACCATCGAACCACCGGCGGCCTGGAACTGATCGACATACGAGTCCATACGTCCGGCAGTAGTCGGACCGAACGAACCCGACGGCATACCTTCCGGAGTCTTTGCCGGACCCGCATAGTAGATAGGATGATTCTTAAGATATTCGGGCATTGGCTCACCGCGGTCAAGGCGTTCCTTGATTTTAGCGTGAGCGATGTCGCGTCCTACAATGATAGTACCGTTGAGCGACAGACGTGTCGACACGGGATACTTTGTCAGTTCGGCAAGTATTTCCGGCATAGGACGGTTAAGGTCTATTTTCACCACTTCTCCTTCCCCCTGCTGACGCAACTCGGCAGGAATCAGTTCGCCGGGATTACTGTCGAGTTTCTCTATCCACAGACCGTCGCGGTTGATTTTTGCCTTGACATTGCGGTCGGCCGAACAGCTCACGCCCAGTCCGACAGGGCACGATGCTCCGTGGCGGGGCAAACGTATCACTCTGATATCATGAGCAAAATATTTACCACCGAACTGTGCGCCAAGACCTATTTTCTGCGCTTCCTTGAGCAATGTCTTTTCAAGTTCGACATCGCGGAACGCACGTCCATATTCATTTCCGCTTGTGGGCAGATTGTCGTAATATTTCACCGACGCCTTCTTGACCGTAGCAAGATTCATCTCAGCCGAAGTACCGCCGATTACAAACGCGATATGATAAGGTGGACATGCCGCAGTACCGAGCGATTTCATTTTCTCGACAAGAAACGGCACAAGTTTCTCCGGATTTAGCAGAGCCTTGGTTTCCTGATAAAGATAAGTCTTATTGGCAGAACCGCCACCTTTGGCCACAAACAGGAAGTTGTACGAATCTCCCTCGGTGGCATACAGATCTATTTGAGCGGGGAGATTGCACCCTGTATTCACCTCATCATACATATTTAAAGGAGCATTCTGAGAATAGCGCAGATTACAGCCCGTATACGTGTCATACACTCCGTGCGACAGATATTCCTCATCATTGGCTCCGGTAAACACATATTGTCCCTTCTTGCCTATCACGATTGCCGTACCGGTATCCTGGCAGAACGGCAGCTGACCTTTGGCCGCTATCTCTGCATTGCGGAGCATCGTGAGCGCCACAAATTTATCGTTCTCACTCGCTTCCGGATCAGATAAAATTTTTGCAACCATCTGGTTGTGTTCGCGACGGAGCATAAACGCATTGTCGTGGGTCGCCTCTCGGGCCAGCACACGGAGCGCCTCCGGTTCTACGACCAGCATTTCGCGGTCGCCCCACTTCTCTACCTTGACAAAATCTTTAGTCACAAGGCGATATTCTGTTTTATCAGCCGTCATCGGAAACGGAGCCTGATAAACAAACGGTTTTGTTGCCATAAATACAAATGAATTCTGATTAATTACGCTTATGTGGCAAATTTAGCTATAATATAGCTATACACAAAACCATTCGCCCGAAAAAATAACGGAGGATTATCACCCGACATTGAGAAAAGCGATGTGTTTGCTCAAACCGGACATCCATGCCACATCGACTTTGAGCGATTCGGCAATAATAAACCGCTTCATCCGAGAGTCCGGGTAAGATTATTTGACTTCATCCCTGCAATTTCGATCAAAATCAACAATCACTTAAACAGCAAACGAGGACATCTCACGACGATGTGAAATGCCCTCGTTCTGTTATTGTCGATTACTGGTATCAGGCCTTTGTTTCAGAAACCTTTTTCAGTATCAGTACCAGCTGATTCCAGAAACGCTCTACCGCCGGAATATGCATCTTCTCCGATGGAGAGTGTACACCGCGCAGTGTCGGACCGAACGAAACCATATCGAGATGCGGATATTTGGTCAGGAACAGACCACATTCAAGCCCAGCGTGAATAGCCTTGATAGCCGGTTTCACTCCATAAAGTTCCTCGTAAGCATCCGAAGCTATCTTCATGATAGGAGAATTCATATTCGGAGCCCAGCCGGGATAACCGTCGCCATGCGAAACCTCTGCTCCGGCAAGGGTAAATAGTGCTTCCACCTGATTGGCTATATCATATTTACGGCTTTCAACCGACGAACGCTGTGAAGTGGTAACAAGAATTTCGTTATCGGGAAGCATCTTTACAGAAGCCAGATTAGTAGAAGTTTCTACCAGACCTTCGAGATCGTGGCTCATTGATATCACTCCATGAGGACATGCATAGAGAGAACGTATCAGACGTGTGGTGGTATCGGCATCAATGGCATATTCAGGAGTATCGGCAGTTGACAGCTCCAGAGTCATTTCGGGGTCGGTATGTACATATTCGTTCTTAACATCGGCGGCATAGCGGTTGAAAGCAGCTACGACATCGTCACGCTTCGACGATGCCACACCAAACACAGCACGTGCGTCACGCGGGATAGCGTTGCGCAGATTTCCACCGGCGATCTCGCTTAAAGCTACCACACCATCCTTCGACAGGTTGAAGAGGAAGCGGGCCAACAGTTTGTTGGAATTAGCGCGGCCCTCATGGATATCGCCACCGGAGTGACCGCCGGATAGATTCGTGATATGAAGATCAAACCAGTGGAAACCGGCCGGAGCAAGTTCGCGGTGATACTTGAATGTAATTGTAGTATCAATACCACCTGCACAGCCTACAAATACTTCGGCATCATCTTCCGAGTCAAGGTTAAGCAGTATAGTACCGTTGATCATGTCGGCGCCAAGATTGTATGCGCCCGTCAGTCCTGTCTCTTCATCTACAGTAAAGAGAGCTTCAACAGGGCCATGAACCAGCGAGTTATCAGCCATTACAGCCAGCGATGCGGCCATACCGATACCGTTGTCTGCGCCAAGAGTAGTCCCGTCGGCATGTACCCATTCACCGTCTACAATAGTAGTGATAGGATTGTTTTCAAAGTCAAATGGCTTGTTTGACTCGCACACCATATCCATGTGGCTTTGCAGTATAACCGTAGGAGCGCCCTCACATCCGGGTGTGGCGGCTTTCGACATCACTACGTTGCCGACCTCGTCGGTCTTATAGGCGATACCGTGAGATGTAGCGAAATCTACAAGAAACTGCCGTATACGGCCTTCCTTCTTCGAGGGACGGGGCACTTTGGTTATCTGGTCGAAAATATCCCAGATCAGTGCCGGCTTAAGATCCTTAATTGTCATAACGTTTGACTATTTGAGTGTTTAAGTTTGTTAAATTTTTCAATTTTCCGACTCTAAGTTACAAAATAAAATTGATAAACTACCAAATTTCAGTTTCGTTTCTTATATTTGCAGACCCAAATACGCTGTCAGCTGTGAAACCTGTCATATTAAGCATAGTGTTGGTGGCCGTCGCAGTCCTTCTGCTCGGAGTGAAAGTCTTCTTTGTAAAAGGAGGACGGTTTCCATCGGGCCACGCTCACTCAAACCCTGAATTAAGGCGACGCGGAATAAAATGTGCTTCACGGCCCGACGACGATATTTGACCGTATAATCTGTTTATTAGCATATTTTTTATATCATTTTCAACATTTCTCACGACAATGAACAAAATTGCACTTTGTGCCAAAACTCTGATGCTGGCTCTTGCTGTAGCCATGATGCACTCTTGCTCCAATTCGGCTGAGGTAGCACAGACCAACCCTACATCTACCGATGATCAGAAAGCTGCTGTTACCGGCCTTAACATCCGCTATATCGATGCAGATTCAATCGCTATGCACTACAACCTCGCTAAAGACTTCCGTGAAGCCCAGATGCGTCAGGTATCTAAAATCGATCAGGCACAGCGTACCCGCGGCCAGGAAATACAGAAGCTCGCCAACTCTATCCAGCAGAAAATGAATTCCAACGGCTACTTAAGCCAGGAAAGCTTCAACGCTGACCGTGAAAACCTCGAAAAGAAGCAGGCCGACGCGCAGAATTACCTCGCAAGCCTCGAACGCGAAGCGCAGCAGGAAATGGTTCAGCAACAGATTCAGCTCAACGACTCTATCGAAGCCTTCATTCGCGATTACAATAAGACCCACGGCTACGATGCTATTCTATATAAAGCCGCCGGTGTATATTTTAATCCCGCGCTCGACATTACCGACGATGTAATCAAGGGTCTCAACGCCCGCTACAACAAGGTAGCCGAATAAATATTTTACGGCTGTATAGCCGTTGACTACACAAACGATGACGCGAGGCCCGGCTACGGAGTTACCTCGCGTCGTTACGTTCAAAAGGCATCACGAATACATCTATGAACAACATTAAGGTAAAAATCGTAAACAAGTCCCATCATCCGCTACCGGCCTATGCCACCGAAGCCTCTGCCGGAATGGACGTGCGTGCATTTCTACAGCACCCGGTTGTACTTCAGCCAATGCAGCGTAAACTTATTCCTACAGGGCTCTACATACAGCTGCCTCCAGGCTACGAGTGTCAGATCAGACCCCGATCGGGCCTTGCTCTGAAACATGGTATTTCACTCGTTAACACTCCCGGCACTATCGATGCAGATTACCGCGGAGAAATCGGTGTGATAGTAATCAATCTGTCAGATACTCCGTTTGTAATCAACGATGGCGAACGCATATGCCAGATGGTCATAAAGGAATATACCCACGTCGACTGGATTCAGGCCGAATCGCTCGACACCTCCGAACGCGGAGAGGGAGGATTCGGTCACACTGGATTAAACTAACTTATATATCCTGGCGTTCTATACTACATAATAGTATATCATAACAATATAAATATATCATCACTGCCGTGACCTCAAAACTTCCACTACTGATATTAGCCATCTGTGCGGTAAGCTCATGGGCTGCGCGTCCTGTGGTATCGTCTGATACCGACAGCGACAAAGCCGACTATATATTTTATGAATCTGCACGTATGTCGGCGCTCGACGATCCGGCGGCGTCCTTCGAACTTCTTCGTCGCGCCGCACAGCTAAATCCCGAAGCTGCCGATCTCGGTTTTCAGTACGGATTGCAGTTGATGACAATAGCGCGCAACGACTCGGTGCTGTTCACACAAGGGTACAATCTCGCAGACCGCTATTTCCGCCAGGGTGCGACAGACTACTACGATCTGTTTACGTTCGGTCAGATCAACGAGCACATAGGCAATCTGCCTAAATCTATCGAAATATGGCAACGGCTCGACTCTTTATATCCCAACCGCTTCAATCCTACGCTAAAACTGGCTGAAAGGCTTACCCAGACAGGAGATTCGGCCAATATAGCCAAAGCGTTGCAGCTTTACGACAAACTCGAGACTCTAAAGGGGAAAAATCTTGCAGTCACATACCGTAAGATGAACGCCTACATGCAACGGCACGACACAGCGGCCGTCATTGCCGAGATTTACGACCTTATCGATTCCGCACCGCTTAATGCCGAGTACACTCTCATGGCCGCCGACCTCTTTGCCGCATTCAACCGCAACGATTCGGCAGCAGCATACTACGACAAGGCCGTCAGCCTCGATCCGACATCAGGAGCGGCCATATACCGGCGTGCCGGATTTCACCTCGCACAAGGCGACTCCACAGCCTACCGCAGTGAAGTCCGCGATGCCATGCACACAGAGTCGCTCGACTTCGACACAAAAATGGAGCTGATGACCGGATTCGTTCGCGACAGCTACACCGATCCGTCGCAACAGCCCGGTATAGTAGAACTGTTTGACGAAATGATTGCACAATACCCTCGCGAAGCCACGCTGCGCGACCTGTATACATCTTACCTCCACGCTGTCGAAGACTTTACTGGAGCTGCCGAGCAGATTGAATATGCTGTAGATGTAGACCCTTCTGACGAAACACGCTGGCGCAATCTTGTAGCCCTATACATTCAGCTCGATAAATATGACAAAGCTTCTGACGCAGCTGCCAGGGCTCTTCACTATTTCCCCGGATCGTTAGACTTCATCACTACCGTCAGCTCCGGAATGATCATAGCCGGAGACTATGCAGGTGCCGAAACATATCTGCAAAAGACTATGGCCGAGGCTGATTCTAATGCTGTCGACCTCAACGGATACATTCTGACACAACTGGGCGACATAGCCAACCACAACGGTGACCCCGTCAAAGCCATCGAATACTACGAGCAGGCTCGCAGTTATATTCCGCACAACGCCTTGTTGCTCAACAATTATGCTTATCTGCTGGCCGAACAGCGCCAGCGACTCGACGAGGCCGAGCAGATGAGTGCCGAGTCGCTGCTCAACCGTCCCGACGAACCGACATATCTCGACACCTACGCCTGGGTACTATTCCAGAAAAAAGACTTTCAAGGAGCGCGTAAACTGATTGACCGGGCCATCGAACACTCACAGCAACCTCAACCCGACATATTGGAACACGCCGGCGACATATACTTCTTCCTTGGCGAGACCGACCAGGCTATAAGTTTTTGGGAACAGGCATATCAGCTCGACCCCGACAACCTGACTCTGAAGACAAAAGTTGAGACTCACTCCTATCCCATCCGATAACATTAACATTCACTATTGCCGATCATTTTCATGAAAACACTCAACGCTCTGCTTCTCACAGCCACATCGATGGTACTGATTTTCGCGGTATCGTCATGTTCGTCATCGCGCAAAGCCTCGTCGGCCACCACTCCGGCCGTGACGTCAGCCGCTGAAATCCGATACGCGGCACTCGACTCGGCCACATTACCGTGGAGCGACGTAAATGTTCCGTTCACATTCAGTATATCCTCTCCTACAGACTTCTCTATATCGGGGCGCATGAAAATGATTCGTGGCAAAGCAATTGACATCAGCCTGCGGCTCATAGGCATAGAAATGGCGCGTATTTTAGTCACACCAGACTCTGTATTTGCCACTTACAAGCTTAAAAAGCTGTATGTTGCCGAACCTGTGCAACTCTCCGGCTACGACACAGCGTCACTGCTGTCAGGCATACAGGATCTGCTGACAGGGCGCGTATTCATTCCGTCGGACACCGACGGACACAATATCCCACCGTTCAGCGCATTCAACGCGGCAATTACACCCGACCGACTTACTCTGATTCCCGCCACACGAAACAAAGATATATCGTGTTCGTTCCAGATTGACAACGACAACCGACTTATATCCACCGGATTTGCAACTAATTCCGGTCAGAACAGCTTTACTATAGACTACTCGTCGTTTACAACTACTTCTGCCGGACTTTTGCCGCGACGCGACGACATTTCCGCATCGCTCTCAATATCACGTGTGCCGTTTGGAGCCTCAATCGACTGGAAGTGGAGCAGTGCCCGATGGGATTCAGCGACGACTATTGAGTGGTCTGCCCCGCGAGGCTATCGCAAAGTTACTCTCAACGAGTTCTTCTCTACCGTCATAAACAAATAGTCTGGCCGTGAAGCATTACGTACTACGCTGGTTATCGTGCCTTCTGCTGATAGCGATGTTCGCCGCCGCTGTCGACTCTGATGCTGCAGCACAACGTCGTCGGCAGCGCAACGAAAAACCGCGCACATCAGCAACCATAAAAAAAGAGCAAAAACGCGTCAACGAAAATCTTAAAAACACCAACCGAAAAATCGAAGCCAACCGCGCCCGCACACTCCGGTCACTCAACGAGCTCGACCTGCTAAACGCCGACATTGACCAGCTCAACGCCGACCTGCGCCGCCTTCAGGCCACCGTCGACTCCGCCACTACTGCCGCCTCTCTAATGTCAGACACACTGCGCATACTCTCATCGCGTCTCGACGGCATGAAGAAAGCCTATGCCAAATCTGTAAAAGCCACACACTCGGCGGCAGCAAGTCACACCACACGGCTGGCATTTCTCTTTGCTTCTGAATCGTTCTCGCAAGCATACCGCCGTATGCGCTATCTTCGAGAATATTCCGACTGGCAGACACGTCAGGCCGATGAAATAAAAAAACGCCGGGCCGTCATTGAAGCTCGGCGCCTACGTCTCGACTCCATCACTGCCATACGCACAGCAGCCATCGACTCGCTCCAGAAGTCGCGGACAAGCCTCGACAAAAAGCGAGCCTCAACCGACCGGCTCGTAAAAGAACTGCGACGCGAAAGCTCCGCACTCAAAAAAGCCCTTGCCGACAACAACCGCCGTGCGCGCGATCTCGATTCTGAACTCGAACGTGTCATAGCACAGGAGCAGCGCAAGGCCGCCGAAGAGGCCCGCAAAAAGGCAGCTGCTGAAGAAGCGGCCCGCAAGAAAGCCGCAGAAGAAGCCCGCAAGAAAGCCGAAGCGGAGACGACTAAAACGCCGACAGCTCCCGCACCTGCGCCAACGGTTCCGGCAGATAAAACACCGGCAGCTCCCGCAATGTCGCAGAAAGCATTTGCCGACTGCCGTGGTATTCTGCCTTTCCCTGTCAACGGAAAATATCGTATCGTGCGTGGCTTCGGAAAACAGCAGCATCCCCAGCTACCCAAAGTCACCATCAACAACAGCGGCATAGATATCGAAACATCTAAAGGCACCACTGCCAATGCGGTCTTCGACGGTAAGGTATCGGCCATCTTCCAGCAACCGGGATTCAACAACATCGTCATGCTTCGTCACGGCGAATATCTCACCATCTACGCCAACCTCGTAAATATCAGCGTAAAAAACGGTGATACTGTCGTTGCAGGGCAACCTATCGGCACGATTTACTCCGATTCGGCCGACAACAACCGCACTACGCTGCACTTTGAGATTCGTCACGAAAAAGAAAAACTCGACCCTACCATATGGTTAAAGCATTAAGCGCAATATTTACATCTCTATTGCTACTCTGCACATTTGCAACACACGCCGACACAATTGGCGATACCTATGAGCTGCAACTACCGACTGTACCCGACACCATTACGACCATTCCCGCACGCGCAGACTACGTCATGGCTCATTTTTGGGACAATCTCGACCTTTCCGGTCATCCAGGCCGAGTAGCATCTCCACAGTGGCTCGAACAGTCGGTAGTAAACTTCATGTCACTGCTCCCTCACGCCACGCCCGATGGCCATGCCAACGGTTTCAAAGCTATGATAAAATCATTTGCACCCGACCATTCAGCATTGACAAGTACAGCACTCATCGTAGAGAAGTATCTCGACGATCCCGAATCGCCAATGTTCTCCGAACCACACTACATAGCCTTTCTGCAACAGCTCACAACCGCCGGAGTTCTCGATGACAGTGAACTGGTAAGACCGCTTTATCAGCTCGATGCACTACGCAAAAACCGTGTCGGCACCATCGCTACAGACTTCTCCTACACCGACCGCAACAATTTGTCGCATACACTCTACAATACCATCGCCCCACAGCTACTGCTCATAATCTACGATCCCGACTGCGACCATTGCGCCGAGACAATGCGTACCCTTGTATCCCAACCATCGCTCGATGCGAAAGTCGCCGACAAGCAGCTTGAAATACTCGCCATATATGCCGACGGAGATCCCGAACTATGGCAATCTGCAGCCGGGGCGCTACCCGACCAATGGCTTGGCGGACTTGACACCACCGGTCTGCAGGAAAACGATCTATACACGATTCGCCAGCTACCGTCTATCTACCTGCTCGACGCCGACAAAACCGTACTGCTCAAAGATCCCTCGATAGAGCATCTCATTCAATACATCATTACCGACGGATCAATCGGTTGTCCTTCACCACAATAATGATTATTTAAATAAAAATATAACATTTTTTAGCCTGAAAAATTTGCAAATCCAATAATTATACGTAACTTTGCATCAGTTTTTCATGGTATTAAATTTAAGGTAAGAAGATTATTCGTCGAGATGACGGGTAATTTTTTTTATCCCCCTGCTCCATTGATAATTAAGAGTAGTCAACCTTTTGTGTTAGATGGTACTTATATTATAGTGGCCCCGGACTCACCAATTTTCCGGGTGGCGACAGAAGATTGCTTGAAGACTCTATCGTAAATAAAATCTTCTCTCTGCCCGACGACACGTTACTCCTTTCAGGCCACTCCTCCCCCATCTCCGTAGCCGACGAAAAGCGGTTGCTTCTTGGCCGTCAATAGGTGTGTTCTGGAAAATCGAGGGTCATAGCGGCCATACGTCTGCGTCTCACCATATCCTGATGGTCGTCATCGCCCCAGTTGGCAAACGGGTGTATAGCGATTCCGCCACGAGGCGTAAAGATTCCCTTCACCTCGATATAGCGCGGATCCATCAGCGCCACCAGATCTTTCATGATGATATTGACACAATCTTCATGAAAATCGCCGTGGTTGCGAAACGAAAACAAATACAGTTTCAGCGACTTCGACTCCACCATCTTTACCCGCGGGATGTAGTTGATGA
>CAZOCO010000008.1:0-31287 GCA_964578325.1 uncultured Muribaculum sp. | reverse complement strand
GTATGCAACCTCTTCTTCACTTTCGGTATCCTCGCCTCATTCCAGGCCGTGCTGACCCTGTCGGGTATTGCAGGTATCGTGCTTGCACTCGGTATGGCAGTAGACGCCAACGTGCTTATATTTGAGCGCGCCAAAGAAGAGCTTCGCGCCGGAAAGAAAATCGGTCAGGCTATCGCCGACGGTTACTCCAACGCATTCTCGGCTATCTTTGACTCAAACTTGACATCAATCATCACAGCAGTAATCCTGCTGCTTTACGGCACAGGCCCCATCAAGGGCTTCGCTACCACCCTCATCATCGGTATCGCATGCTCTTTCTTCACAGCCGTATTCCTTACACGTCTGGTGTTCATAGCATTCGGCAAGACAGCTCCTTTCCAGCGTCTGACATTCTCAACCGCGCTGTCAAAGAACATGTTTACCAACACCAATATCAACTTCCTCGGCAAGTCGAAAGTATCATTTACCGTATGCCTTGTAATGATTGCCGTAGTGCTGATATCATTCTTTACACGCGGACTGAATCAGGGTATCGACTTCTCGGGCGGTCGCAACTATATTGTACAGTTTGACCACCCCGTCAAGACTCATGAACTCCAGGCACAGCTCGCTCCCCTCTTCCCCGATGCAGGCCTGTCTGTAATCACTATCGACAATGACACTAAAGTCCGCATCTCTACCAACTATAAGATTGACGAAGAAACCGACGGCGTAGACGAAGAAATCACCGAGTTGCTCTACAACGGACTTAAGAACGAGCTCAACGGCATGTCGCTCGAAGACTTCTCTACAACCAACGAAAACGTAGGTATCCAGTCGTCACAGAAAGTAGGACCGACTATAGCAGCCGACATGAAGGCCGACGCATATATCGCCGTTATCCTGTCGCTGATTGCAATGTTCCTCTACATCCTGCTGCGTTTCCACAATGTAGCGTTCTCTGTCGGAGCACTTGCAGCCGTCGCTTTCACAGCATTCTCGATCATCGGTTTCTACTCGTTGTTCTGGGGTATCCTGCCGTTCTCAATGGAGATCGACCAGTCGTTCATCGCCGCCATCCTTACCGTTATCGGTTATCAGATCAACGACACCGTGGTAGTGTTTGACCGTGTGCGCGAGAACCTCGGCATCTACACCAAACGCTCGCTCTACGATGTCATAAATCTTTCGATCAATTCGACATTGAGCCGTACCATCATGACATCGGCATCTACCCTTCTGGTGCTTCTCTGTATCTTCGTTCTTGGTGGCGAATCAATCCGTTCATTTGTATTCGCAATGATCTTCGGTGTAATCATCGGTACTCTTGCAACTATCTTCGTTGCATCGCCCGTTGCATACCTCACCGACAGCCGCCGTCAGGCCGCTAAAGCCAAGAAGGCATAAGTGAGATATACATAATAACCCTTACGAGGCAGTTCAAAAATTGAGCTGCCTCTTTTTTTGTCTTGAAGTAGAGTAAATATTCACTATATTTGCGGCATATGACTATGATGCGTATTATTTTACTCTGGCTGGTATGGCTGACCGGAATATCGGCTGTGGGAGCTCCACGGAAGTATACTATAGTTGTAGGAACTGAATGTAGCAATAGCAACGACACGATATCAGTACCTACGGTGGAGAAAGCTTGCGAGCAGGCGGAATTATGGCCTGACGATACCGTTACAATAGATGTCGCCGAAGGTGTGTACAGATTGTGCCGACCTATACACATTTCGGCACGCAGAAAGGCTCCGTTGCGTTTTGTGGGCCGTGGCATGGGTCGCAGTGTGCTGTCTGGGGCATGCATGCTGCCTCCTTTTGAGATTGTATCGCCGCAACTCTGGAAGATAAGCCTCGACGGGCTGTCGGCTATGGCCGACATCAGCCAGCTCTATGTGGGAGGCCGGCGGGCAATTCCGGCACGCACACCTAACGCGCTATGTCCGATGTGGCGCACAGGACGTGTAACCCAAACCGTGGTCGATACGGTACCTGCACGACGCTCACCGCGCAAGGGATTGGCCATACAGACTCTTGCACTTAATCCCGAAGCCTACGACGCGTTGTCAACACTGTCAGGTCAGACAGAAAATGTAAGAATATCTTTTATGCATGCGTGGGACATGACCCGGCGCTATATCGAGACGTTCGACCCCGTGGATTCGTTGGTGTACATAGTGGGAAATATCATGAAACCGTGGAATCCCATTGACCGCGAATCGCAGTTTATGTTCGAAGGAGACGTATCATTTATCGACGAACCCGGAGAGTGGTGTGTCGACCATGTAAATCGCGTATTGTTATACTATCCGCGTCAGGGAGAAACACCGGCCAACGCAGTGGCAGAAGTACCGCTACTCGACCACATCGCTATAATTGATGGGTGCGACGATGTAAGTTTCGAGGGGATATCAATGATACATACCCGCTATAAGATGCCACGCAAAGGCGATGAACCATTGCAGGCAGCGTCTAAAGTCGGTGCAGCGGTTGAACTGCGCGATGCATCAGGGATAATAATTCGCGGATGCGAAATAGCTCACACGGGCGGTTACGGACTATGGTTTGACCGTGGTTGTCACAGATCAATCGCCGAAGGATGCCTGATAGAAGATTTGGGGGCAGGAGGAGTAAAGATTGGAGGCACCGTTTTACCGGAGGCCGATTCACCCGATATCACATCGCACATCACATTGAATAACTGCATTGTAAGGTCGGGGGGACGTGAATTTCCAACCGGAACCGGAGTATTGCTCACCCATGCATCCGACTGCGTGATTACCCACAACGAGGTGGCCGACTTCTACTATACCGGCATTTCGATCGGATGGGTATGGGGTTACGGTTATTCTCCATCGGTACGCAATTATATCGGCTATAACCATGTGCATCACCTTGGATGGGGTACATTGTCGGATATGGGAGGAATATATACGCTCGGCCGGTCAGACTCTACAGTTATAGAGCATAATGTAGTTCATCATGTCTACTCGTATTCCTACGGCGGATGGGGAATATATGCCGACGAAGGTACGAGTGGGCTTACCGTAAGGTCTAACCTTGTACACGATTGCAAATTTTCGGCATTCCATCAGCACTATGGCCGCGACAACAAGGTTGAAAACAATATATTCGCCAATCAGATGCGTGTGCAACTTGAGTCATCGTCAGACGAACCGCATATGCAGTTTTCATACGCATCAAATATCGTTTATCATACTACAGGAAAAATGTATGGTCTGCGCTGGGATAAGTCTCAAATAGACCGTCATCACAATCTCTATTGGTATGCCGGCGATAGACAGGTACTCTTCGGCGACAAGACACTGAAACAGTGGCAGGCCGCCACAGGTAATGATACAGGCTCGATCGAAGCCGACCCGGTATTTCGCAACGCCGCTGCCGGCGATTATATGCCTACCAACCACCGTGCGCTCAAAGCTATCGGTTTTAAGCCGTTTGATATATCAGAAGCCGGTCTGCAGGGCCCGGCTGAATGGAAAGTCCGCGCAGAGATGAATGACGCGGCACTACGGGCTTTTGATCGACTTGTAGAATATCATGAAGCCCATCCGGCTCCGGAACTACCACTACCTGTGGTAGAACCTAAACACTGATAGCCGGAGCCTACCACCACGTATAGCGCACCCCGTGATCGAACGTATCAAGCCCTTCAAGCCGTTTTAGCCATCGCACCGTGCGTACGGTCAACGGCAGTATGAGTATCTCGTAAAAGGTTTTAAGAAATGTCTGGCTGACAATCAGTGACACAATCACACTCCATGGAAGCGTACCCGCAAACGCCAACGGGAAGAAGATGACAGAGTCGCACCCTTCGCCCAGCACAGTAGATATAATGGCACGCAACGAGAAATTATGACCGTCCGACCATATCTTCATGCGGCTCATGACACGCGCATTGACAAACGATCCGCATACAAAGGCCAGAAATGAAGCTGCGAGAATACGCGGCACAGTGCCGTAGATTGTCTGCATTGCCTGTTGAGCCGTCCAATCGGGTGAACCCGGGAGCCATATTGCGATCTGTAGTATTATGGTTACAAACAGATTCATAGCAAATCCGAGCCATATCACCATACGCGCCATTCGGAATCCATAGACTTCAACCACGCAATCGTTGATAAGATATGTCACCGGGAATACCAGCAACCCGGCTGTAATGGTAATAAAACCGATGTCTACAGTCTTTATCTCTACAATATTGGCTACAATAAGGCTGGAGCAAAATAATACAGTCATTACCAGCAATGGCAGAGTCAGCGGTGTTGCCGACCGAACTGCGGAAGAAGAGGTTTTCATTGTTCTTGTTTTTTAAGAGGTTTCAAGCACTCTGTGTTATTATAAATTTAAGAATCGGTATAATTATCGAGGGTATGACGCAACGATTCGATCATCTGTTCCCGCAGTTCCGGTGGTTGCAACACCGTTATCCGCGGCCCGAATGAAAGCAATTCGTGAATAAAATCGGATGTGAGCCGTATATTATAGTAAAATATCGAGAATGAATCGTGTATTACTTCCTGCTGTGAATGATGCAACGGCACAGAACGCAAATACTTTGCCTGACGCTGATCGGCCTTGATAGCCACCCGCTTCACTGTACCTTCATCGAAAATGATGCCATAGCTGTGTGCAAAATATTCCTTGGGAGAGAAATCGGCAGGAATTTCAAATCTGGTAGGCAACATAGTAGCCTCGGTTATACGGTCGAGGGCATACGTTTTAATACGGTTTTCACCGACGTTGCGGCCCGTGACATACCACCGCTGTTTGAATATCTTGAGAAAATATGGTTCCAGATATATATCGCTTGTGGGGATAGTACGTGTATAGGGATGGTAGCTTATACGCAGTGTATGGTTGGTCTTCAATGCATCGACAACCACAGGCATAAACATACGCGCCGATGGCACATCTTCAAGAAATATACGGTCGGCAATGTCGCGTGCGTCGTTGAGCAACGATCCGATAGAGGCCGAGTTGAGCAACCATGTCACTACGCTGTCGTAATGATCATCACTCGTTTCGATAGAATATTCATAGGTCGAAGGATTTATGTCTATGGATATTTTAAACAGCTCCTCAATGGCGTTGCGGTAGGTGTAAAACGTACGGCGCGGCAATGGCTGTCCGTCAGACAGACGAGATTTCACCCACAAGCGGTTAAGCTCGTCTCGTGTCAACGAACCGTAGTGGCGCAGGGTATCGATAATCCATATATAACGTGACAGCAGATCGCGAGACATAGTAACTTGCTATTCGGTTTCAAAAATCGGTTTCGACACAAGAGTCACACCATACAACCCGGCCATTGTGAGCAATGCATTGACTATAAGAAGCTTGAAACTCATATAGTATCCCAATCCGGTAGCAAGCCACTCTTTCAGGAACCAGCATACCACCGGTGCGGCAATACATACTATCGGCACGAATACATCCGACGGACGGCGGTCGGATATCATGCCGAACATAAATAGGCCAAGTATAGGCCCATAGGTATACGAGGCCAATACATACACGGTAGATATGGCATCTTCGCTGGTTATATGGTAGAACAGCACTATTATCAGAGCCATACACACTGCCATAGCAAAGTGTACACCACGGCGACGATGTTGTAGCCGCGTATCGGCCAAATCCTTGTGTCCGAGAATATCGACAGTAAACGATGTCGTGAGCGACACGAGAGCCGAAGCGGTGGCCGAATAACTCACCGCGACGAGGCCGACGACAAACATTATTCCCACAACCAGCGGCAATCCGGCTCCGGTGGCGATGAGAGAGAACAGTTCATCTGACTTTTCCGGACGAATGAGCTGTGGATTGGCTTCAAGATAAATAGCCATCATCGTGCCGAGCATCAGAAACAGCATTATCACCAAAGTCTGCATCACCGAACTCGTTATCATATTCTTACGACAATGCTTCACATCTCGGCACGCGAGATTACGCTGCATCATATCCTGATCGAGGCCGGTCATCGCTACCACCATGAATATTCCCGCAAGAAACTGTTTCCAGAAATATGACGGTTCCGACGGGTTATCGAAATTAAATACCCGCGAAGTGGGATGGTTGTTCACCGATTCAATCATTTTAGAAACCGTCCATCCCATAGCGTCAGAGATAAAATAGATACACATCACCACTGTGGCTATCAGACATATAGTTTTCACAACGTCGGTCCAGATAATTGACTTGACACCGCCTCGGGCCGTACAAGCCCATATAAGCCCCACCGAAACTATAACGTTCAGTGCAAAAGGCACACCAAGCGGAGCAAATACGAGTACCTGCAATACGACACATACCACAAAAAAACGCACAGCGGCTCCAAGCATCTTGGATATGAAGAAAAACCATGCACCAGTGATATAGGTGCCAAGCCCAAATCGTTCGCCCAGATAGCCGTAAATCGATATGAGGTTTCGACGATAAAATAGCGGTACCAGTATAAAAGCTATAGCCAGATAGCCTACAATGAACCCGAGACCCATCTGCAGATAGCTATGGCCTTTTGTAAGCACCATTCCCGGCACACTTATAAATGTCACTCCCGATATCGGGGCTCCGATAGTTGCAATGGCAACAATAGGCCACGGCACACGCCGGTCAGCGTTAAAAAAGGCCGCATTATCGGTACGGCGTGACGACAGATAGCTCACACCGAAAAATATGGCGAAATATACAGCTATAGATATGATTACAATAGTCGGAGTCATTGCAGCGGATAAAGCAGGTATTGTGAACGTAAACGGCAAAAACGGTTTAAATCGTTGAGGTATAAGGCTCGAATCTCTTCGTTTGAAGCGCCTTCGGCGATCATGCTACGTACACGGCGGTCTCCGGTAAGAAGATCGAAAAACCGTGTGAAAAATTTTGCCTTACCGACAGAAGGCATCGCCCGGTATGCATCTATAACATAGCTGAAATTCATGCCGGCCGCAATTACACTGTCAGGCGCGAGGCCGCGCAGATCAACACCATGGCACAGCCTGTCTTTCTGCGGTGGATTTTTAGCGCCCGGCATGCTGCGCGGAGTGAAGCTGAATCCACGTTTGGCCATATCGGGGTGGCCGTATATGGTAAATGGGTAGTCGGTACCACGACCCAACGATACCGGTGTACCTTCAAACAGGCATGTGGAAGGGTACAGATAAATCGCCTCCATCGACTTCAGATTAGGCGACGGAGCCACAGGAAGCTGATACCGGGTAGCATGTGTGTAATTCTCGCAAGGAATTACAATCAGGTCGCACTTTAGTCCGTCGGCAAGCCACCCCTCACCATTGGCCATAGTTGCTAATTCGCCCATTGTAAGACCATGTACAGCCGGGATTGGCAACCGTCCCACTCCCGAGTGCAGATCATCGGCAAGCATCGGGCCATCGACAACCATACCCAACGGGTTTGGCCTATCCATCACCACTACTCTTCGACCGGCACGGGCGGCGGCTTCCATCACTTTTATCATTGTGATATGATAGGTATAGAAGCGTACGCCTACATCCTGCAAGTCAATCACTATAGCATCTATTGAGTCAAGCAGTCCGGATTTCAGTGGATCGGTCTTTGCGCCGCCGTAGAGCGACACGACTGGAAGTCCGGAAGGGCCGTCAACACTCGAAGAGACATGCTCACCGGCATCAGCTGTACCACGAAATCCGTGTTCCGGCGACACCAGCACACTCACGTCGAGACCGGCACGTTGCATCACATCGAGAGAGTGAGTGCCGGCTGAATCGACGATTCCCGTGTGATTGGACAACAATGCTATCCGTTGTCCCTTGAGAAGCGGTACATAGACTTCGGCTCGTTCAGCTCCGACACGAACCTCGGGAACTGCAGCTGAAACCAACGCTGTGGCTATAAGCACGACAAGATATGTTATAGATATTCTTTGCATCTGTGAGTGATAATGTATTAATGAGTCTTGACAGCGTGCGACGACAAATAGGCATGACCGATACGGCATCGCAGACATTTGCGAGGTTCACAATATTCGCGTCTCAACTGTATAAGAGCCTGCGAAGTAAATGCATCCGGGCATTTAATACCACATTCGACAAATGTACGCACGATAGAATTGTTTTCGGGCTTAAGCCTGCAAAGCAACGCTATAGCCCTGTCACATATGTCCTCTCTGCCAATAGAGTTGCCATAGGCCCACAACAACGGCGAGATCACATTGATAATCAGTCCGTCGGCAGTACTTTGCGTCATGGCCGGAGGCGCAGCTGATACTGTTGTTGAAAATGTATAGTGAGAAGTCCAGTAGGTCGATAGTTCTGTATCAAAAAGCCGTCGGGCAGCGTCGGGCGAGTCGGTATCAAGAATCTTTGCCATAAATTTAAAACCACCCAGAAGCAATGATGACAGATAAGCAATGCGACGGTGGGGGAAATTTGCCGGACGCATGCGCGCCATTTTCCATCCGAGCATTTCGGGGCGACACAACGAGAATTTATTTGCAAGATAGGCATATTCCCGTCGCAACAGTTGCAGATAAGAGTCGTCGGAGTCCGCCGGAGCCATGTCAAGCAGACCGCTCTGTCCCAAAAGCAGGGCTTCAATACATGTGATGGAGTCGGAATGTTTGCGTATATATGCCAACGGCACAGACAGCGCCAACCGTTCCATCGGCTCGGCATTTATACCGAACCCAAGCGCACGGGCCAGAGTGACATAACACACCGATTCCCAATCTCCATCAAGTCTCTGAAGCAATTCTATTATATGATCGGACTTCCGGTACAGGCGCTCATATGCCAACGAGTCGATCCACGACTGGAGCGCCATAGGCTGCATGGCATTAAGATAATCCACACATGGAGGCGTCGATGGCCGCGACGCAGCCTCAACCAGAGAATTATAGCTATGACTGAATTCAGGCACACACGGTAGCCGTAGTTGTGGTATAATCTGTCCGTCAGAGCGCTTGACAGCCATATCATCGCGCTCCACGACATGTAGTATCACAGAGTCGTAAGCAGAATCGTCATGGTGGCCATGACGTATCCAGTCGCTGGCTCGTACATGTATCTCTACATTACCTACCCACTCCTGATTGTCGATAAGGATTTTTGCATTGAAGAAGTCCGGACCCGCATCGCGGTTAAGCAGACCGGGATCAAGCACAGTTATACGGCGTCCGTCCACTGTCGTCATGGCGGTGCGCGGATATAGCCTGTGTTCCCATATGTACTGCATCAGACGTTCCATTGCTGTGATAAAAATTACAGATACCGACCTTTCTATTGGTCGGTATCTGCAAAAGTACGTATAAAAACGCAGAAATCGGTGATACTGCGGTTTAAAAAATCAAAAACTACATAATACCGCGCTCACGCAGACGCTGCTGCCATTTCCATGCCGAACGCATAGTGTCGGCTATAGGGGTAGATGCCACCCAACCGAGCACGGTGTTGGCTCGGCGAGGATCGGCCCATACCTGTTCAATGTCACCGCTACGACGAGGCGCTATCTTGTGGGGTACTTTCACACCGGTAGCTTCTTCAAATGCATTGATAAGCTCCATCACCGACAGACCGTTTCCTGTGCCGAGATTGAAAATTTCTACCGGGGCCTCTGTCTTGTCGTCGAGCAGGCGCGCCACAGCCATCACATGAGCTTTGGCCAGGTCGACAACATCAATAAAGTCGCGGATGCAATAACCATCGCGGGTGTTGTAGTCGTTGCCGAATACCGATAGTTCTTTGCGTACACCGATTGCAGTCTGTGTAAGGTACGGTATAAGATTCTGCGGCACGCCGTTGGGAAGTTCGCCTATTTCAGCAGAAGGATGCGCTCCTACCGGGTTGAAGTAGCGCAGAATGATAGAGCGGAAAGGTGCTCCGGCATTGATGACGTCGGTTATTATCTCTTCTGAAATCTGTTTGGTATTGCCATAGGGCGATGTGGCCTTTTTGATGGGCGAATTTTCGGTGACAGGATTTTCATCCGGCTCGCCATAAACGGTACACGACGATGAAAATACTATACCTTTCACCCCGTTAGGGCCCATAAGATCGAGCAGATTCATCAGAGTGTTAAGATTGTTGCGGTAGTATAGTACCGGTTTCTGCATAGACTCTCCTACGGCTTTCGATGCAGCGAAATTGATTATACCCTTTATTCCGGGGTATTTGGCAAATAAGGTTTTGAGAGTATCGATATCGGTGCAGTCGCCTTCGACAAATTCAGGACGCTTGCCGGTGATGCGTTCGATACCGTCGAGTACATTGACATTAGAATTTGACAGATTATCAATTATCACTACGGGATATCCGGCCTGCTGCAGTTCAACTACGGTATGCGATCCGATGTAACCAGTGCCACCGGTGACAAGAATAGTACCTTTGTTCATTGTTTGATTTGGCTATAAGTTTTATTTGACAGACAAATATACGGAAGAAAATTGTGAAAACCACGCCGCAGCCACACTTTGCATCAAAGTTATCCTTTTTTGTCCTAAATATAGCATCCTACCCGGCAGTAGTAATCGAAACGCCCGTCGCGCGACAAGGCACTACGGGCGTTAACTGGTATTCTAATATGCATCTATCAGAGCTTGGCACGGATGGCTGCGGTAGCCTCCTCATAGCCGGGCTTTTCGAGTAGCGCAAACATATTCTTCTTGTATGCTTCGACGCCGGGCTGATTGAATGGATTAACACCAAGTATATAGCCCGAAATACCACATGCGATCTCGAAGAAGTAGATAAGCTGTCCGAGAGTGTTTTCGTCGAGAGCGGCGATAGAAATCTTTATATTGGGTACTCCTCCGTCGACATGAGCGATACGTGTGCCGAGTTCGGCCATCTTGTTTACTTCGTCGACATGCTTGCCGGCAATGTAATTAAGACCGTCGAGGTTGGCTTCGTCTGACGGAATGACAGTAGAGGCGTTGCTCTTCTCGACCGAAATTACAGTCTCGAAAATCGTACGTTCGCCATCTTGAATCCACTGACCCATAGAGTGCAGATCGGTAGAGAAGTCTACGGCAGCAGGGAAGATTCCTTTGCCGTCTTTACCCTCCGACTCGCCGTAGAGCTGCTTCCACCATTCACCGAAGTAGTGAAGTTTTGGATTATAATTTACTAATATTTCAGTCTTTTTACCGGCCTGATATAGCGCGTTGCGTGTAGCGGCATACAATAGCGCTATATTGTCGTCGGAAGGCTGCGACAACTCTTTCTGTGCCTCCAGAGCGCCTTTTACAAGTGCTTTTATATCATAACCGGCAACCGCGATAGGCAACAGACCTACGGGCGATAGAACGGAGAAACGACCGCCTACATTGTCATCGATGACAAATGTACGGTAGCCCTCTTCGGTAGCAAGCTGACGCAATGCTCCGCGCTTTGCATCGGTGATAGCCACGATGAGTTTACGTGCGGCATCCTTTCCGGCCTGTGCTTCGAGTTGCTCTTTCAGCAGACGGAAGGCGATAGCAGGCTCGGTAGTAGTACCCGACTTTGAAATCACGATGATTCCGAATTTCTTATCTTTAAGGAAGCTCTGCAGCTCGGCCAAATAGTCTTCACCGATGTTCTGACCGGCAAAAAGCACTTTTGGACTGCCTGGACACGGAGCAGAATAAGCGTCAAACGAATCGTTAAGCGCTTCGATAACGGCTTTTGCACCAAGGTACGAACCTCCGATACCTACCGACACGACATAGTCGCAGTTACCGCGGAGATCATCGGCAACAGCCTGTATTTCGTCGAGATGGTGCATTGGAGTACGTTCGGGCAGATCCAACCAACCGAGAAAGTCATTGCCTTCACCTGTGCCGGTTTTCAAAGTTTCAAGTGCAGCTGCTCCTGTCGTTTTTTCCAAGTCGCGCACCGACTGCATATCAACGGTTCCAAGAGCCGAATTGATATTGACGCTGATAGATTTCATAGTTTACAGTTTTTTAAGAATATTTCTATAAGACAATTTTTATCGCTTCGGTTATTCCAGATGGTCACTGATAGCCGCCATAGCTCTTACCGGTGACAGACGGCCATAGAGTACCGCATGGATATTTTCGAGAATAGGCATATCTACCTTCAGCTTCTCATTTATTTCATGAATACATTTGGCTCCATAGTAGCCTTCGGTGACCATCTCCATTTCCATCATGGCACGTTTCACAGAACATCCCTTGCCAAGGAGCGCTCCGAAATTGTGATTTCGCGAGAAACGCGAATATGCCGTCACGAGCAAATCGCCAAGGTATACGGAACCACAGATATTGCGTTCACCAGGAGCTGCTACCGCAAGGAAGCGTTCCATTTCATTAATGGCATTTGACACCATTATAGCCTGGAAATTGTCGCCCATCTTCAGTCCATGTACTATACCGGCACAGATGGCATAAATGTTCTTTAGCACACCGGCATACTCTATACCACGTATATCAGACGAAAGAGTCGTACGCAAAGCTTTGCCATGTATTCGCGAGGCAAAGGCTGCCGCCACTTCGGGGCGCTCGGCCGCTACAGTCAGATAGCTTAAATGCCCGAGAGCCACCTCTTCGGCATGACACGGCCCCGACACTACCAGCATATGGTCGTAATCTACACCATAACGGGCGGTAAGATAGTCAGTAATCAGCTCATTTTCATCAGGAATGATACCCTTGGTAGCTACCACTACATTCTTGCCTGAAATATCGGCGGTAAGCTTTTCGAGATGCCCCTTGAAGTAGGGCGACGGCATCGCCATAAGTAGCGTGTCGGCACCCGAAGCTACCGCATTTATGTCGTCGCTGAAGTCTATACGTTCGATAGGGAATTCAACATCAGACAGATAAGCCGGATTATGGCCCAACTGGCGAAACTCGTCGATACGATCCTGACGCCGCATATACCATGTGATACGACTGCAGTTAGGCATCAATAGCTTTGCCAATGCCGTGGCCCACGAACCGCCGCCCATAATGGCGATGCGGCCCATGTCGTAGCGAGCCTCAACTACTTCTGCGGCTGTTCGGATGCTGCTATCCATTGTTTCACATCCTCAATTGAGGGATTTTTTAGATCGAGCTTATATTTTTTATTCAAGCCGCATATATCCTGGAACACCTTGCCGGGATTAGCACCGGAAAGCTGCGCTACGGTCATGAATCCGGCTTTCTGCAGGGGTGCGACCCATTCTGCCGGTACTCCTATAGCCTCATATGCTTCAGCCTTGTCGCGCGGCTGCACCTTTTCCGGACGCATTTGTGGGAACAGGAGAACTTCCTGTATGGTAGTCTGACCTGTCATAAGCATCACAAGTCGATCCATACCGATACCCATACCCGATGTCGGAGGCATACCGTATTCAAGCGCACGGATGAAGTCATGGTCGATAATCATGGCTTCGTCATCTCCCTTTTCGGCCAGTCGCATCTGCTCTACAAAACGCTCATACTGATCAATAGGGTCATTAAGTTCGGAATACGCATTGGCGAGTTCCTTTCCATTGACCATCAGTTCGAAGCGTTCGGTAAGTTCAGGATTGTTGCGGTGACGCTTGGTGAGCGGAGACATCTCTATAGGGTAGTCAGTAATAAAGGTTGGCTGAATATATTTGCCTTCGCATTTCTCACCAAATATCTCGTCGATCAACTTGCCCTTTCCCATAGACTCGTCGACTTCAATACCGAGCTTGGCACACACTCCGCGCAGTGCCTCGTCGTCCATACCTGTGATATCTACACCTGTATGCTCCTTTATAGCCTCGGTCATGGTGACACGCTTGAATGGAGCCTTAAATGATATCACATTGTCGCCTACCTGCACCTCTGTAGTACCGTTTACATCCAGACAGATCTTTTCGAGCATACGTTCGGTAAAATCCATCATCCAGTTGTAGTCCTTGTAGGCTACATAGATCTCCATGCAGGTAAACTCCGGATTGTGAGTGCGGTCCATTCCCTCGTTACGGAAATTCTTCGAGAATTCATATACCCCTTCAAAACCTCCCACGATAAGACGCTTGAGATACAACTCATCGGCAATACGCAGATAAAGGGGGATATCGAGGGCGTTGTGGTGGGTGATGAAAGGCCTGGCAGCCGCCCCTCCGGGAATTGACTGCAATATCGGGGTCTCCACCTCCAT
This sequence comes from uncultured Muribaculum sp., assembly GCA_964578325.1. Lineage (GTDB taxonomy): Bacteria > Bacteroidota > Bacteroidia > Bacteroidales > Muribaculaceae > Muribaculum. Next base: position 17,185 of record CAZOCO010000008.1, on the reverse strand, counting down.
GTAACCATGAGAATTGAAGTATTCGCGCATGGAGTTGAATACTTTCGTACGCTTAATAAACACTTCTTTCACACCGCTGTTTACCACCAGATCGACATAACGGCGACGGTAGCGGAGTTCAGGATCGTCAAATGCGTCGTATGTGACACCATCCTTTACTTTTACAATCGGCAGCGGACGCAGCGTCTTGGCCAATACGGTCAGCTCTGATGCATGAATAGAAATTTCACCGGTCTGTGTGCGGAACACATGTCCTTTCACCCCGACAAAATCACCTATATCGAGAAGTTTTTTAAACACTACGTTGTAAAGATCCTTATCTTCGCCTGGACACAGATCGTCACGGCTGATATAAACCTGTATGCGACCACGGGCATCCTGAAGCTCCATAAAAGATGCTTTACCCATGATACGTCGCGACATGATACGTCCGGCGACACACACCTGACGTCCGACAGTTTCGTCGGTAAATGTTTCTTTAATTTCTGTAGTATAGCTGTCTACCGGATAGAGAGCTGCCGGATACGGATCAATTCCCCGACGGCGCATCTCTTCAAGACTGCCGCGACGGATGATCTCCTGTTCGCTCATTTCAAGAATATTCATATCTTAACTTTTTTATTTTACTCTTTTTTATCCTGAACGGAAGTGTCCATATTCGCACAAAGATACAAAATCAATACGGAAATATCAATACCAGGTTACCCCGTTGGAATAGGACGAACGTTTATCATACTTAAGATCCTGCAACAGCGACGACTTGACGGCGATGTGAAAATTATAGCTTTTATATGGCCCGACAGGGATAAAACTACCCGTCATAGTGAAACAATGCAGATCTCGCGATATGTTGCAGTTCATATAAGCGATCTTATGTGTGTCGAAATTGTACGATGCCGAAAATCCGAAATTCCAGTTTTTAGTAGGCTGAATCGATCCGGAGAAACTTAAGTTCTGTGTAATACGACCCTTATATTCCATTTTTTTCTTATCAAACGTACCGTAACCATAATTGATAGAGTAGTTTACTGAAAAACTCCATGGGATAGACCACTTCATGTAGCCGTCGGGGTTGAACTCCATCTCGTCGTCATCGTCTTCACGTGGGCCTATGCGGCGATTGGTTTCCTCTTGTGGATCAAGCTCAAACTGATCGGACTGATAGGCATCATCCTCACGTTTTTTCGACTTGTCATCTTTTTTATTCCGGCGGAAAGTATTGTTGTTGAATGTATAGGAGAACGATGTACCGGTAGAGCGCAAACGGGCAAGCCCCTTTCCGGCGGCGAGGCGCGTTTTATTCAGCTTAACCGGCGAACCGTTAGAAGTTAAGCCATATGTATACACATCCCACACCGCATTAAGGTTCAGATTGAAATTCTTGGTAAGGCGCAACAGCAGCGAAGTATTTATATCACTCCAGTTGAGTGAATCGGCAGCAAAATTATAGCTCTGATTTACCGTAAAATTCTCAATCAGCGACACTTTTTTCTCTCCGATCGAATCGTTGGTCTTCACCTTCATCTCAAGGTTGTTGGCAAGTGAATACGACACAGTTCCCGACTTTCCCTGTCCGGCAGAACCTACCACACCGTTGGCAAAACGGTTGTATTTGCGCTGCATAAGTTCTCCATTGGAGTTGTAGTACTGATACGTGCCGTAATAACCAAAAAACGGGCTTGAGAAATCAGGATTACCCGAGAATGACACCGTAGGAGTCAACACATGTCGTATCATCTTTACTTTGTCGCCCCAGAATGCCGCCGGCTTGAAGAAACCGTAGATTTTGGTGTCGAGCGACAGCGATGCAGAAAAATCCCACACGTTGTAGAATCCATAGGTAGTATCGCACACTTCACGATTGAGCGCCGGATCCCAATTGCGGTTGACTCTCGACGAATACATTCGGTCGGTCATCCGCAGCGACGGCGTCAGGTTGAAATACTTAAACAAATTGAACGTCGCCGACACCGGCACATCGTGTTTCATACCGTTGCGCCAGTCTTTAATGAGACTCTTCTGAAAAAACACATCCTGTTTTGCCGTCAGAGAGTTCTGGAATTGTCCGGAATACGACATTTTAATTTTTTCGTACCAGCGCTCCTTGCCCACAGCCCTCTTACGCTTGAATGGATATATCTGCGACATGGTAACATTGAGATTCGGGAACGACACAGCCAGAGTTGAATCGGATGTACGCTGGGTGATATTGGCCGTGGTCGAAAAAGTCCATTTAGAGTTGGGTATCTTGTAGGTCATATTGACCGTAGAGCTCTTGGTATTCTCTGTAAAAGAAGATGAATAGTACGAATTAAGATTGTTGCGCGAATAACCCGATGTCGAGAAATTCACACTGGCCGACAATGTCAGATTAGGATTCTTTTTTGCATCCTGCGTATGATTCCACAAAAACTGGAAGTTGGTCTGGGTTGCATAGTCCGGGCTACCCTTTTCTCCGGTAATAGTCTTAAGATACGACGCATTAAGCGAACCCGAATACTTATAGCGGACACGATATGAAGATTGTGCGGTCAATCCCCACGAGCCTTTGGTATATATCTCTCCGGTGAGAGCAAGATCTATATTGTCGTTTATAGCGAAATAGTATCCACCGTTAGACAGGTAAAAACCTCGGTTATAGTCATCTCCAAACGTCGGGAATATTATACCCGATGAATATTTTTCAGAAAAGGGGAAATATCCGAACGGCACCGCCAACGGCAACGGGAGACCGGCAAGCACCATGTACGCAGGGCCCGACACTACATTTTTCTTCGGAACGACTTTGGCTTTGGTAAGCTGAAAGTAGAAGTGAGGATGCTCGTGGTTGGAGCAGGTAGAGTAACGGCCATCCCGGATATAATATTCGCCCGACTCCATCTTCTTGGTCTGACCTCCGGTGAGATATCCTTCACCTTGCTGTGTCACGACATTTGTAATAAAACCTCGCTGTGTCTTGAAGTTATAGTTCATGGTTTCAGAGTCGTATTCACCACTCTTATCCTTGAACACGGGGGTATTTTCAAGGGTCTCGGTAGAGTCGTTGTACACACCATTGGCTTTGACATTACTGGTAGCCATATCCATCACGATTTCAGCAGCCGTAAGCTCCATGTCGCCATATGTAACTTTACCGTCGCCATACATATATGCGCTGTTTTGCCCGACAAGCACCATAGAGTCTGACGCCGAAAACACTACGATATTGTCCAGATCGGCCTTCTGGCGACGTATAAGCGACCGGCGCGGCGGCTCTAACAGATTGAGTAATGTCGTATCCGGCCCGACAATGCCGGCTATCGAATCGCTATCGGCCTCTGAAACAAGGGTACGGGCCAGCAATACAGACGTACTATCATATACTATAGTATCACTGTCAGGCACTTCTACCGACAAGTGTTCAGCAGCCATCTGCCCGCGACCGGTAGCCGTAGCAACAGAGAAAATGGCCGATGCCAGAGTGATAATGATATATAGACGCGCTTGTTTCAAAAGCCAGTAAGTCGTAAGATAAAAGCCAATATGGCAAAATCAGCTACAAAGATACGCCAAACTCTTTGATTTGCGAAATTTACCATGGCAATATTCCTATATGATACATCAAAAAGTATTTTTATCGTACCGAAGTCAACTCGCAGACTCTGCTCTAATACAATTATTTTTGTGTATCTTTGCGTAAAATCGCATGTAAATGAAAACCACAATCGAAGTCAACGGTCTGAAACTCCAAGGATACCATGGTGTATACGACCAGGAGCGCCGCGTAGGAAACATATTTGTTATCGACATACACCTCACCCTCGATATAGATAGCCGGATTCTTGCTAAAGACGAAATAAGCTCGACTATAAGCTACGCCGATATTGTCGGCATAGCTAAAGAGCAGATGGCCATCCCGTCGGCTCTGCTCGAACATGTGGCTTGGCGCATACACGATTGCATTGCGAGCCGGTATCCGGAATTGTACGGCGGAATGATACGTGTGGCCAAACTCACACCACCTTTGGGCGATGAGTTGACATCAGCGGCAGTACGCATAGAGTGGTAACAGATTTTTTCGTAACTTTGCACCTGACAATCTCCTACATGACAAAAAAACTAACAAAAAAAACTACAGAACTTTTTGAATCACTCAAGAAGATTGACAGTAACGGCCAGGAATGGTGGTCGGGCAGAGATATTGCCCGGACATTAGAGTATTCCGAATATCGCAATTTTTTGCCTGTAATGAGAAAAGCATGGTCCGCATGTTGCAATAGCGGACAAAATCCCAAAGACCATTTCGTTATTGTCCACGAAATGGTCTCGATTGGGTCAAACGCTGAAAGAGAGATAGAAACGGTGTTTATGTCCAGATATGGGTGCTATTTGAGCATGCAAAATGCAAATCCATCGAAACCAATTGTAGGACAAGCACAAACATATTTTGCTCTACAGACACGACGCGCAGAGATCGAATTAGACACTTTGACGGACGAAGAGAATAAACGATTACTGCTACGCTCTGAAATGGCCACACATAACTCACATTTGGCGAGTGCCGCTAAAAATGCAGGAGTTAAGACCTCAAAAGACTATGCCATTTTTCAAAGTTTCGGTTATCGTGGACTATACGGAGGACTGGATGCTCAAGATATCCACAACCGCAAAGGATTATCTCCAAACCAAAAGATTCTGGATCACATGAGTAGCACAGAATTGGCTGCAAATCTTTTCCGAGCGACACAAACAGAAGAAAAATTACGCAAGGAAGGTATCAGCAACAAAGAAAGTGCTAATAAAATCCACCATCTGGTAGGAGCAAAAGTAAGAAAAACAATAAAAGATCTTGGAGGAACAATGCCCGAAGATCTTCCAGCTGTCGATAGCATTCACAAGTTAATGCGCAAGCAACAACGATTAATTGGCAAAAGATCGACCAACACGCAATCAGAGAAAGAAACTGATTCTGAATAGAATTATACAATCTTATGAAACGCAAGGATTTTGAAATAATGGCCCCTGTAGGTAGCCGTGAGTCACTGGCTGCGGCTATCAATGCGGGCACCGACGCAATATACTTCGGTATCGAAGGTCTCAATATGCGCTCACGATCGTCAAACAACTTTACCCTCGACGATCTGCGCGAAATTGCTGCGATATGCGACAGTAAAGGTGTACGCACATACCTCACCGTCAACACAATCATCTATGACGACGACATCGCACGTTGTCACGAGATAATAGACGCAGCCGCCGAAGCCGGTATCACAGCCATTATCGCCAGCGATATCGCAGCTATAACATACGCCGCCTCACACGGAGTAGAGGTACACATATCTACTCAAGCCAACGTAACCAACATAGAGGCCGTAAGATTCTACGCACAGTGGGCCGATGTGGTCGTTCTGGCAAGAGAACTCAATCTCGAGCAAGTAGCAGCCATATCCAGAGCCATATACGACAATGATATAAGAGGCCCGAAAGGCGAACTGGTCAAAATAGAAATGTTCTGTCACGGAGCGCTTTGCATGGCTGTATCGGGCAAATGCTACTTAAGCCTCCATGAACTCAACTCATCGGCCAACCGCGGTGCTTGCACACAGATATGCCGCCGCAGCTATACTGTTACCGACCGCGAGACAGGCGAGCAGCTCGATATCGAAAATAAATACATCATGAGTCCGAAAGACCTGAAAACCATTCATTTTCTCAACAAAATGGTCGATGCTGGCGTGAGTGTATTTAAGATTGAAGGTCGCGCACGCGGCCCCGAATACGTCGACATCGCCGTCAGGTGTTACGACGAGGCTCTGAAGGCTATTTGCGACGGTACATATAACGACGAAGCGATAGCCAGCTGGGATTCCGAACTCGAAAAAATCTTCAACCGCGGATACTGGAACGGCTACTATCTGGGGCAGCGCCTGGGCGAATGGAGTGCAAAATACGGCTCGTCGGCCACACGCACGAAGGTGTATGCCGCGAAGGGCATCAGATTCTTCTCTAATATCGGTGTGGCTGAATTTGCCATGGAAAATGGCGAACTTTCAGTGGGTGACGAGATTGTAATCACAGGCCCGACAACCGGCGCCATCATAATGAAAGTAGAAGAAATACGCGTCGACCTGAAACCGGTCGAAAAGGCAGTGAAAGGCGACCGTTTCTCAATCGCCGTCCCGGCTAAAGTCCGCCCCTCCGATCGCCTTTACCGCTGGGTAGATCCATGCGAAATTAACGGAAAGTCCAGGTGATTGTACCGGATTGCTCGGCGGGAGCATCTTCATCGACAGAAAAACGCGACTGTCGCGCCGCAGCGATACAGCTGTTGCGCACCGCTGTCTGTGCCGCCGCCGAACCTGTACCCCCCGAATATGACGCCTGGGTCACCTGCCCCTTACGGTTAACCTTTACCGATATTACAATCGTACCTGAATAGGCCGATGACGGTCGGCCCCACGCCTCGGCAGTACGTCCCTTGAGCGAATACCCCGGCGACCCACTCACAGCACCTACCGTAGAGTTGCCCGAGGGCGACCCCTCCGTACCAGATGTGTTTGACGGCTTGGAAAAGGCATTCTTCATTCCTGAATTTATTTTTTCAGACTTCTTGGCCTGTTCTTTTTCACGCTTCACGCGCTCGCGTTCGGCAAGTTCCTCTTTTGTAGGGCCTGTCTTCGCGGGTGTTTCCTTTTTCTCAATCTTGGCCGGAGACTCGACATCCGATGTAACGGTAGCGGGAGCTTCGGGCGACGGACTACCGGCATCAGCGACATCATGCCCCTCATGTCCGGCATCGTCGGGCGACGTTATGGAATTGGGTCGCTGCGCCTTGGCCGGCGTGGGCATCGACATATCACCGAGCTTTACATATTCCCCTCCAAAAACTATTTCCGAAGAATCGACAGGCGGCCACACCTGCTCGGTAAGCGACTTCATATCAACAGAAAAATGAGCCATCAGCATCCACGCCACCATTACGACGACAAAAAAAGCCGTCGCTACAGCCGATATGATTCTGTCGCGGTCGGATTGTGGCATAAAATCAGTTGACAGTATGTTTTGTAGGTCTGGTTGCAAGTACCATACGCAGATTGTTGCGTGCACCCAAATCCAGCACCTCCACAATAGTGCCGTAGGGTACCTCCTCATCGGCGTAAACAGCTATATAGTCCTGTCCCTGCGGAGCATTCTGTTGGGCAAGCTGTAAAAAAGCCATAAGAGCATCGCGGTCGAGCGGCTGAGGTTCTTCGTCGGAAAACGATGCATATATCTGTTTGTCGCGGTCGATATAAACCCTTGTCGACGGTTTCAGAGCAGTCTGTACTGTAGACTGCGGCAGATTCACCTCAAGCGCCGTAGGAAATACAAACGTAGAGGTTATCATAAAGAATATCAGCAGCAGAAAGATGACATCGGTCATCGACGCCATAGAAAACGCCGCCATCATATCGTGAGATCGCTTCAGTGCCATATTATTACCGATTGTCAGGCCGGTTCGTTGAGCAGATCCATGAATTCCATAGTCTTGCCTTCGAGCAGTTTCATCACATTATTAATTCTTGCGACAAGCACATTGTAGGCAAACAGCGCCACGATACCCACGGTCAGACCAGCCACAGTAGTCACCAGGGCTTCATATATACCTCCGGCAAGCACACCGATATTGGCTGCAGATCCGGCCGACGCCAGGGCAAAGAAAGCTTCTACCATACCGATGACCGTACCGAGAAAACCAAGCATCGGCGCGCCGGCAGCTGTAGTCGCAAGCCATGGTAATCCGCGACCAAGATCGGCTATTTCAAGGTTTCCGGTATTTTCTATCGCCACAAGTACATCGTTCATAGGGCGGCCTATACGGGTTATTCCTTTCAGAATAAGACGACTATATGGCGAGCCGTTCTTACGGCACAGATTTTTGGCACTCTCTATCTCGCCGTCGTGGATATAATCCTTAATACGGCGCATAAAAGTGTCATCTTCGCGCTCGGCACGGCGTATCACAATGAAACGCTCTATGAAAATATAGATACATATCACCAGCAACACAGCCAGCGGAATCATGATAAACCCTCCTTTCAAGCACAGATCCCACACCGACAGTTCGGCATGTATCTCTTCCTGCACGGTTTCGGTCACTACTGTTGATGCTGACAGAGAGTCGGCAGTGAATGTAGCCACGTCGTTTACGGTCTGTGCGGCTACAGAAATCATATTCAGGCAGATATCAGTCATATATGTATGGTATATATCAGTGCAACTGTGCTTTATATTGACGAATAGTCTCGACCAGACCGAGATACAGGGCATCGGATATCAGCGCGTGACCTATAGAAACTTCATCGAGATATGGTACTTTACCGGCAAAATACCGCAAGTTGGCAAGAGAGAGATCGTGCCCGGCATTAACCCCAAGTCCCGCACGGTGTGCCACCGTACTGGCTTCGACAAACGGAGCTACGGCGGCTTCTGGATCGGTTGGATACATGTCGGCATACGGCTTTGTATAAAGCTCGACACGGTCGGCACCTGTCTGGGCGGCAGCCTTAATATTTGCGGCGTCAGTGCCGACAAATATCGACACCCTTATTCCTGCTTCGTGAAACCTGTCGACAAGCTCTGTAAGCATCTCGCGGTTAGGCTCAACATCCCATCCTGCCGACGATGTCAGATCTCCGGGCTGATCGGGTACCAGTGTCACCTGCGCAGGTTTTACCATCAATACCAGTTTTACAAAATCTTCCGAGGGGTATCCCTCGATATTGAATTCAGTCTTGACTATGGATCGCAACGACAGCACATCGTTGCGTTTTATGTGGCGTTCGTCGGGACGCGGATGTACAGTGATGCCATCGGCACCGAAACTTTCGATATCGGTAGCCACCTGCACCACATCGGGAACATTTTCGCCACGCGCATTACGCAACGTTGCGACTTTATTTATATTGACACTTAAATTTATCATTTTCGGGTGTTTGTAGATGATTTTTTGTCCTTTCAGCTTTTTTAAGGGCTTATTATGCAGGAAAAATTCCTATATTTGTGTTCTAATTGTAGGTAGAATGCTGATGCAAATTTAACCACAAAAAATCAAAAAGCGAAATAAGTTGACCGCAAAAGATGCCATAAATCCGTCAATCGCGCCACCATCCGACAGTTCTACTTTCACGGTGGCAGCATCAATGCCATTGGGAGCACTCAGCGACCTGATGGCAGAACGCCACATTGACATAGTTGCCATACGCGACGACAGACCCGACGGCGAAATTATCGGCTATGCCGATACTAATTCAATGCTGGCTCTATATGCACGACTGTTTCCACAGCTACAGGAATCGACAGAGCTGACGGTATTGATTCCTGCCAGCCAATATAGCGCCTCAGCGATAGCACATGCTGTAGAAGACGCCGACGCCCATCTTCTCAACCTCAATGTCGTAGCGGGGACAACTCCCGACAGCCCCACCACTGCAGAAATCCGTGTCAATCACTCCCGTGGCGAATCGGTGGCACGTTCGCTCCAGCGCTATGGCTACGAAGTGACACAGATGGCCATGTCGGGTCAGATTGATTCCATTACCGATACCACCGCCAGCCGCGCCCGCGCCCTGCTCCACTACCTCGACATCTGACAATACATTTTCCCCATACCTATGCCAGTATCCATCACTAAAATAGCCATTAACGGTAGCCGTCGGCAGGATGAACATGCCGCAACAATTGCATCGCTAATAACAACCCTGCAACAGCGTGGCATAAAAATCATCGTGTCGCAGAAATTCAACTCATACCTTACCGAACGCCATATATTTCTGTCGGACATAGAGATATGTCCACTGTCGCAACCACCGGCCGGAGCTTCGATGGCGTTGAGTTTTGGCGGCGACGGCACATTTCTGCGTACCAACCGCTGGGTCGACAGTCTGGAAATTCCCGTTGCCGGAGTCAATACCGGACACCTCGGCTATCTGGCCGATTACGATCTGAATCAAGGTATCGGATGGATTGACGATATACTTGCCGGAGAGTATCGGGTAGAGTCGCGCACTATGCTGGAGGTAAAAATCGACAACATAGTATTACCCCCATCATTTCCGCTCGTGGCCCTGAATGAGATTGCTCTGCTGAAACGCGACACCGCATCTATGATAGAACTGACAGCGACAGCAGGCGATACTTTTCTCGGCCGTTACCGGGCCGACGGCATCCTGGTGTCGACTCCAACCGGCTCGACGGCCTACAATCTGTCGGTTGGAGGCCCCATCCTGCAACCGACAGTGCCGGCCATAGTAATTGCGCCCATAGCACCCCACTCTATCGGTTTGCGCCCTATGGTGCTATCCGACGACACCAAACTCCGGTTCTGCGTAAAATCGCGTGCCGAAACATTCCTGTTGAGTGTCGACGGCAACAGTTATCCGCTCCCATCAGGCTCGGCAATCGACATCACACGTGCTATGCGACAGGCCAAAGTCGTAATGCGCCCATGTCACGACTACGCCGACGCGCTACGCACAAAATTGCAATGGGGCTGAAGCCTGACCGTCAATACTTCAGATATAGAAACGGCACAAGCGACGACTGACGGGTCTGTATAACAATAAACAACACTATCGCCAATATTACAGCCTGCCATATCAGCGGGACAGCTGCAAAGCGACTGCGGACTGCATCGGTATGTCGGCGAGGCAAATAGTGCATAATGTATGCTCCGACTATGATTGTCAGTACAACAGGATATCCGACAATAAACGGCACTATTACCTGAGGCCTGAAATCTGTGAAAATCTGACGCAGCATTGTTCCGGCATGATCAAGCGACTCTGAACGGAATAATATCATTCCTGCTACCGTCAAAGCCATCGTAAGCAAAATATTCAGAATCACCACAAGGCGTGTTCCCACCAGTCGCGACGGCAGACGCCATATTTTCTTGATAAGTTTATGAACGGCGAGAAGCACCCCGTGATAGGCTCCCCACAACAGATACATCCACGACGCTCCGTGCCATATGCCACCGATAAGCATTGTTGTCAGCAGATTGCCGTACTGCCGTACCGCACCCTTACGGTTGCCTCCCAGCGGAATGTATATATAGTCGCGTAGCCAGGTCGACAACGATATATGCCATCGACGCCAGAAGTCGGTTGGACTCTGTGACTTGAACGGGGCATCAAAATTGTCTTTAAACCGGAAGCCGAGTATCAGGGCCAGACCGATCGCCATATCGGAATATCCTGAAAAATCGCAATATAATTGCAACGTATATGCTATGGCTCCCATCAGATTCTCGAAGCCCGAATACAGCCCTGGATTATCAAAGATGCGGTCGACAAAGTTACCCGATATATAGTCTGCAATAACTACTTTTTTCACCAAACCGCACATCACCAGAAACAAGCCTTCCGACACCATAGCATGAGTAGCTATACGGTTTTGTCGTATCTGCGGCAGAAAATCGGTCGCACGTACTACAGGGCCGGCAAGCAACGGTGGAAAAAATGTCAGGAAAAACACGTAGTCCCAAAGCGAATCGCACGGTTGCATCTTTCCTCTATATAAATCTACGATATATGATATCGATCTAAACGAAAAAAACGATATACCGGCGGGCAGCACTATCGACAACGGTGAAAAATCAGAACCTGAAATAGAGGCAAATGTCGACAACAACAGATTGAAATACTTGAAATATACCAGCATGCCCACATTCATAGCCACATTGATCCACACAATCAATCGCCTTGCGGCGAGTCGATTTTCCCGACCCATCCACTGTCCCAGCCAGTAGTCGGCCACAGCAACACCAAGCAGTATAAAGCAGCATTCCGCCGATGATTTCCAGTAGAAAAACAGCGAGAACAATATAGTCACAGCCATACGCAGCAGCCTCAACCGTGCCGCGGCCTGATATATAGCCAGAAATGCCACAAACAACACGAGAAACAGTCCGGTATTGAACAGCATCGGATTCTGTGGATCAAACGCAAGAACATCGGCTATGCGACCAGCCTGCAGATGATCGAGCCGCAGGTGCAGCGGCGAAGAGTCAGCCAACATATATATTCCGGCAGCACCGGCAAGTGCCATCACAAGCACAAATACCATTTTCCATGGACGCTGCACGGGTGTTTTGTCATTAGTCACAGGATCCATACTTCGTTGCAATGTTAGCTGTTTCTGTCTTCATATTTTCAAACTGCTCTATCAGTGCGTCGCACATCAGTTGGCCCATCAACTCATATCCGGCCCACGACAAGTGAATTCGATCACGCGAGAACAATCCGGCCATCACCCATTGTTCCGACGACCGCTCTCCTCCGGCAACATTATAAAAATCATAGACCGGCAAAGAATTACGTCGTCCATAATCGAGTAGCAATTCGCGGAAGTGTCCGATTTTCATATGCGGGGTATAAGTTTTCGACCGACGACCTCTGCGCATTGCTTTTTGAGCCTCGCCTGGAGTCGTAAGCATTATCTTTACCGATGGATTTTCGTGTTTTATTTCAGATACCAATCTGTCTACAGTCGAAATAAAGTCGTCATCCGACATCGATCCCCAGGCATCGTTGGTTCCAAGCGACAGTATCACCAGATCCGACTCCATACACGCCAGTCCCCTGCCGGTTCCGATTCCGAGATACGACCCATATGTGGCACCATTGTTACCTATAGAGCTGAATTCAATACCGGCATCACGTCCCAACAGCTCAAGTCCGCCGATAAAGGAGACATCTTCATCGGCACCCGACATGAAATTCAGCAAACATTCACCCACCTGATTCTCAAGCAATATATCCACAAAACCGTCATCGTAGCTTTCTATATCAAAAGCCATCTCTTCTCCGGCTGAATCATACACCGCCATAAGTTCTGGCATACTACCCGAATAATATAGTTTTATTCGTGAAAAATCACACTCTGTCGACACTACATTGAGATCAAAAACCGTATCGACGGGTGACACCGTCACACCGGTAAACAGCATGACACGATCGCTACGGGATGGCAGCAAGCGGGCCGAAGTCCATCGGCATCCGTTCGATGTCAGTCTGTAATCGCGAGGTTCGTTGGTACCGGCCATACGTAGCGGAGTTATCATACCCCTGCCTGCGGTGCCGTAGCGTTCATGTAGAGTACGCCTCACCACCGATGTCGCACCATCTGCCTGAATGTGTGAGTCGCCTATAAGTACTATTCTGAATGGCCTGTGCTCTATCTTATTCAGCTTATCGCCGAGTATACTCCAGTCGGCACCGTTCAATATTATATGGTTTTCATCGATATTCAGCCACGGATAATCGGAATAGACTGTCGCCACCGATTCCGGTCTATCGGCAAGTTCCGGACTTATACGAAGTGCATCATCATTATCATCAGCAATAGCCGTCTGTTGGGCCGCCACAGTTACAGCTATCACGGCGACAGCCGCCGATATTATAATGTATTTTAAAATACTATTCATTGATCGATAAATCAAGAGCCTTGACAAACAATTCAGCCAGACGGCGTCCACCGTCAAAGTTAAGGTGAATATAATCAGCGTTGACGAGTTTATCGTTGCGCCAGTCGACTATGGCATCCTCTCCCCCCATAGCAGCACGGGTATCCCAAAATACCACACCGGCCTCGCGTGCCATGGCACGCTGCGTGTTAACCATCGCCTGAACCGTAGGCATCGAGTGTACATCGCTTCCTGACTTCTGTCCTCTGTCGCCGGCTCCCATTACAATGATATCGGCATTCGGATAGCACTCGCGCAGACGGCCTATGACATCAAGCATGCGCTTGCCATAGTAAGTGTAATCTTTTTGCTTGGATGTCACGGCATTTAGTCCGTATTCAAGCACTATCAGATCGTAGTCTATATGATTGCGCATGTCGGCAGCAAGAGTCGGAGACAACGACGCATGCACTATACCGGAATTACCGCGCAGCGACATGCCGTCTACCACAATTCCCGTGCTGTCAGTAAGCCACACACCATATACTGTAAGACCGGGCACCGAGGTGTTTGTAATCGAAAATGAAGACATTTCACCACCGACACTGATACATTGCACAGTATCAGCGCGATCTACCGCTACAGACTGTCTTTCACCGGCATCCATGCGTAGCGCAAGTTGTCCCGGTGCTGTAGCCTTAAACAGCACGGTAGCCCTGTTCCAGCTACGCGAGTGCGGCTGCGACTGTCCTGACGACTTCCATGTAGCCGTAGCACCGCCATCGCCGGTAAACCGCTGACCCGACAGCCATCGACAGTCGGCCGATTTATCCTGCCGCAGATCATGTTCCGTCCATCCGCTATCATTCTGGCGCACCGACCTGCGAAAACCTTCGACCTCGCTGGTGAGCGGAACATATCCTACTCCGCGACCACCATACTCCGCCTGAAGCAACTCTCTTATATCCTGTGTAAAGATATCTCCTTCTATATAGGAGTCTCCGATCACACCGATACGCACCGGTCGGGAACCGCTCTGCGACAACGCATGCTTAAACCTTGCCAGCCCATGGCCTTGCGGATGAAAATCCTCCATCAGCACGAGCTCGCCACGGCGGAGTGCTTCATAGGGCGTACCGGTAATAGTGTCGGGAGCGACTTCCTCCACATCGGCCGCCGGAATATCTGCCTCCACACTATTTCCGCTCATTTCAGCCGCCAGCAGCGGATCTATCATCTCGTCGGCCTCACCTCGGTCAAGATCAAGGTCTGAAATATCTTCGAGCAAATCAAAATCTTTAAAAAAGCCACCTGTAACCCGCGTCCAGGGCACAAACGACAACCCGGCGACAACAACCACCGCCAGCAATAATGTCAAAAATGGATATCCCTTGTGTGTATCTTTTGCCATAAACGAGTTTTTCAACGCAAAAATAATACATTTGAATCAATCTACATCTTACTTCTGTTCGCAAATGTACATAGTACCGCTTAAAGTGTATGAAATTCAACTGAAATTTTGCTATATTTGCACAAAACACATTCAACACTATTATTACAATGAAAACTATCCGCTTTTTCCGTACACTTATTGCAGTAGTAATTGTAGCCATGACTACCGCATGCGGCGCCACCGACAAAGTTCTTGACGCCACAATCGATGAAATAAACAAACAGCTGGAAGGACAGAAAATACCCGGCATTGAAAAAATGTATATGTCGGCCGATGACAACTACGTCATCTATAATTACATCGTAGATGAAGATGCCGTTGACTTTGACGCCATGAAACAGACTGCCGACCAACAGAAAGAGCAGTGCCTGAATCAGATTATCCGGAATCCCGAACAGGAGAAATTCTTAAAAGTAGTAAAGCTTGCCGACCGAGGCATCAAATTCCTGTATAAGGGAAACAAAACCGACACTTACTATGATTTTGTTTTTGAAAAAGACGAATTGTAATACCACATATCACTCTATACATAATATACAGGGCTGTGTTGCAAATTTCCTGACAACACAGCCTTTGCTTTTAAACCTCTAATATATACTTAATTTCTTGTCAGTCGAGGGTCTGGACTCCGCCACCGTTTACCATCAATGTCTGTCCGCTGACCCAGGCCGAAACCGGCGCGGCAAAATATAATACGGCACCTGCGATATCGAAAACCTCGCCAAGTCGGTGTATGGGTGTATGCGCCAGCATTCTTGCTTCAATTTCTGGAGTAAGCACCGTAGAAAGCGCATGAGTACGTGTTGCTCCGGGTCCGACGTTGTTGATGCGTATACCCATTGGGCCGTAATCGAAGGCAAGATTTGACGCCATGTGATTGAGAGCCGCCTTCGACGAACCGTATATCGCCATTGCCGGGCTATTATTGATGCTGCTCATCGATGTGATATTAACAATACTACCGTAACCTGACTTCTGCATATAGGGGGCTGCCATACGACACAGTTCCCATGGCGCGAATACATTTATGGCGTATATGCGCTCCACATAAGCCCGGTCTATTTTAAATGGATTTTCACGTCCGCCGCCACCTATTCCTGCGTTATTTACCAGAATATTAATTGTACCGAATTTCTCTACGGCAAATTCGATGAGAGCCGACAGATCGCTGCTGTTCAACACATCGCACGCCACAGCTTCAGCCGTTCCGCCCGATGAGACTATACCCTGTGCCACTGCACGGGCTTTTTCTATCGACAGGTCACTTACAACAACCGACGCTCCGGCAGCCGCCAGTATCTCGCACGAACCACGGCCTATCCCGTCGCCACCACCGGTGACAACCGCCACCTTTCCGGTCAGATCAAACAAAGAATCAGTATTCATAAACTAAATTATTACATCTGAACAATAAAACATGTGATTTTCCATGATAGTTCATCGTGGGTATACACTTTAATCCTCGTTTGGTGTTTTGGCGCGGTTTTTGTACCTTTGTGTGATTTACTATAATTTAACTGAAATACGAGACTATGTCTGACAAAAACTATACTGTATCAGTCGACGACATTATCGCACAAGGCGTCAGCGATGCCGTCAAAAATCTCTACGGCGTCGATACTCCCGCCTCATCAATCGTTCCGCAACAGACCAAACGTGAATTTGAAGGCAATCTGACTGTGGTGGTATTTCCATGGGTAAAAGTTGCCCGTAAATCGCCCGAAGCCGTCGGCGATGAAATAGGCCGCTATCTGGTAGAACATTGTAGCGCAGTAAGCCGATACAACGTAATAAAAGGCTTCCTGAATCTGGTAATCGAGCCGACAGCCTATACCGCCGTTTTGAAGTCGATTGACGATGCCGGCGACAAGTTCGGTATCACAGCCCCCTCTGACGACAGCCCTCTGGTGATGGTGGAATATTCTTCACCCAACACCAACAAGCCCCTTCACCTGGGCCACATACGCAACAATCTACTGGGTTACAGCCTGTCGCAGATACTTAAAGCCTGTGGCAACCGCGTCGTAAAGACCAACATCGTCAACGACCGCGGCATACATATATGCAAATCGATGCTTGCATGGCAGAAGTGGGGAGAAGGCGCCACACCGGAGTCTACCGGCAAGAAAGGCGACCACCTCATCGGCGATTTCTATGTGCTGTTTGACAAGCACTACAAAGCCGAGACCGATGAAATTATGCAGCGCGACAATGTCGACAAGGAAGAAGCCGAACGGCGCTCACCGCTAATGGCCGAAGCCCGCGAGATGCTACGTCGCTGGGAGCAGAAAGACCCCGAGGTACGC
>CAZOCO010000007.1:0-35710 GCA_964578325.1 uncultured Muribaculum sp. | reverse complement strand
TAACTTTGTCTAATTAATAAGCATTTTTTGTAACGCTTATTTAGGACGCGTCATCAAATCTTATTTTTGGCGGTAAAGTCACCATACGGGTATAGTCAACAAGCCACCTGACGGCAGGAACTACCGGAAAGGTATCCGAAATTTATAGCGTCTTTAGTATCCCTAGTGACCCTAAAGTCACTGAAGCCTTTATTATCTACCGGCCGAGTACATTCTTTTTCGACACTGTGGTCTGAAAATCCTTAAGATACAATGGCACGGAATACGCCAGATCCAAAAAGTCGCCCTGACGGAAAGCCTTCTCACTCAATGCCATCATATTCTGCGCAAGAGGATATATTTCAGTAATAAAATTTGCATTCGGATGCTTTATGACATCACGCGCCTTGTCACTGCCGTCACCGCAGAATATTACATGCCCGGCATCGAGAAATTCACGATAGCTATCAGAGTCGAGTATAAGCGAATGCGGCTCCATAAGCGGAGTCAGGGCCATATCGTATACCGCAGTAAACACTTCCATACGGCGGGCATCAATCATAGGAGCAAATACTACCTTTTCGTCAAAAAAATCGCTGAACATCACAGTCACGGCGATTGTCTGGAGTGTATTTACCCCGATCAGCGGAACTTTAAGAGCATATGCAAGTCCCTTCGCTTCAGAAAGCCCGATACGAAGACCGGTGTAACTGCCCGGTCCGATACCTACAGCGATGGCATCGAGAGTAAGTTCTTTTTCCTTCATTGCCGCGAGTGCATCAGCCACATATCCGCTTAACAGCGAAGCATGATTGCGGCCCTCATAATCCTCCCGGTTGAATATAACTGTACCTTCGGCGGTCAGAGCCACCGAACACACCTTGGTCGAAGTATCTATATTTAATATCGTTGCCATACGTGGTCTATTTTTTCCTTGCAAAGTTAATAAACTTTCCTTCAAACTTCGTAAATTTGCCAAAAATAGACCGACACATTATGCTTCTTTCAATGACAGGTTTCGGCAAAGCAGTAGGTACTCTGCCAGCCAAAAAGATTACAGTCGAGATAAAATCGCTCAACAGCAAGCAGCTCGACATATCATCAAAAATTCCTACCGCATTTCGAGAGAAAGAACTCGACGTACGCAATATATTAAGTCAACGTGTGGTACGAGGTAAGGTGGAACTTATCATCTACACCGAATCGATCGGAGTTGAAACTACCGTATCGCTCAATGTACCCCTCATGGCAGCCTACAAAGAACAGGTAGAAGAGATGGCCCGCACGCTCGGTATACCCTGGCCCGACGACTGGTATAGCGTACTGCTTCGTTTTCCCGAAACGATCAAGAGTGAAATGCCCGACTCGTTACCCGAAAACGATGCCGCAGTATTGATCGAAGTTGCCAACAAAGCTATTGACCAACTCATACAGTTCCGCGCCAAAGAGGGAAAGAAACTTGAAGAATTCTTTGCCGAACGCATAGACCGCATAGCTGCCCTTCTTGAGCAGATTGCACCTTTTGAAAACGAACGTGTCAACAAAATCAGATTACGCCTCGAAGAAAACCTCGAAAAAATCCCCAACCTCTCTATCGACAAAAATCGGCTGGAGCAGGAACTAATATACTATATCGAGAAGCTTGACATCAACGAAGAAAAGCAGCGTCTGACCCAACACCTCAACTATTTCATCGAAACAATGAATGGCCCCATAGGGCAAGGAAAAAAACTCGGATTCATTGCACAGGAAATGGGCCGTGAGATCAATACCCTCGGATCTAAATCGTGCAATGCCGAGATGCAGCAGATCGTTGTGCGGATGAAAGACGAACTTGAGCAGATAAAAGAACAGGTACTCAACGTAATGTAATTTACCCCTGCCAACCGCATGAAAGAAGGAAAAATCATAATATTGTCGGCACCGTCGGGTTGCGGAAAGTCTACTATTATCAATGCACTGCTCGACCGTGGTCAGATCGACATGCAGTTTTCTGTATCAGCCACATCCCGGCCTCCACGACAAGGCGAAACCAACGGAGTAAACTACTGGTTTCTGACTGAAGATGAATTTCGCGACCGCATAGCGGCAGGAGACTTTATCGAATACGAAGAAGTGTACCGCGGACGTTTCTATGGGACTTTACGCTCTGAAATAGACCGTATCACCGGAATCGGCCACAACATCGTTCTTGACATCGACGTGAAAGGAGCCATGAATGTAAAGAAACTTTATGGTGAACGCGCATTGACGCTTTTCATTCTTCCACCATCGGTCGAAACACTGCGCCAACGTCTCTACAGCCGGGCAACAGACACCCCTGAAGCAATCGAGGAGCGACTGGCAAAAGCCGAATCCGAACTACAATACGCGCCGCTATACGATGCCCGTATCGTCAACGACGACCTTCCTACGGCAGTCAACGATACAGAACTCACGCTCAAAGAATTTCTTGCTCGATGACTCCCCGCCGTGTCGGCATATTCGGAGGATCGTTCAACCCCGTCCACCGGGGACACACAGGTCTGGCTTCGTACATTGCACACACACCGCTTGTCGACGAAGTGTGGCTGACTCTTTCTCCATCAAATCCGCTCAAACCCGACAATTCGCTGTCTGAGCACCACCGACTCGCAATGCTGCAAATGGCTACGATACAAGCCGACAACATTAAGGTCTGCGATATAGAACTTTCCATGCCACGGCCCAGCTATACCATCGATACTCTCGACCGGCTAGCCCATACATATCCCGACTGCAAGTTCACACTTATTACCGGAGCCGACAATCTCGCAATATTCGACCGTTGGCGTGACTATCGCCGCATCATCAGCGACTACGGCCTTATCGTATATCCGCGTCCCGACTACAGCCCCGGCGACATGATAACCGACAGCAACATCATCATGCTCGACAGCGTACCGATGTTCGACATATCATCTACTATCCTGCGCGACAACATTGCCGACCCGGCATTTACGCAGCAATATCTCGACCCGGAAGTTTATAAGTACATACAGAAACATCACCTATACCAATAGCCTCATGGACAAGCTCTCCAACAACTCTCTTGCATTTCTCGCCCTCGCCAACGAATACTGTCACGCTATCGAAACGGCATCTGCCACCGAGCAGGCCGATTTTGTCGCCAACATGCTGCGTCTGCTTCCACGCATCTATATCTCGGCCAGCGATCTCATCGCCGATGACACGGCACTCGAAGAGACTTTCATAGACAACCGTCTCGACGAAAACTCTTACAATGAAATCGCTGCATCGCTGTCTGCGCTTCTTGGAGCCGACGATACATATCTCGAAGTGTTTGTTGAAGACATGAAATATTCCGACACCCCGATTTCCGCAACAATCTCCGAAGGACTGGCAGACATATACCAGTCTCTTTACAATCTGCTTGATTCCGTGCGCGACATGCCGGTAGATGTAACAATCGAAATGCTATCGGCCGCACGTGTAGATTTCCAGGACTACTGGAGTCAGATATTATGCAATATAATGCGCCCCCTCAACGCCATCCGTAACACCAACGACACAGAATATTAAGCCAAAATAACATATTCGCCATTTCAGCGTAAATTTATATCCTGCAAATAGGCAATCTATGATTATTTTTCGCTAAATTTGCAGTCTTAAAATCCAATTACATTATCCTTTAACTGAAATGGCTGAACTCAAACCTATCAAGACTGCCCTCGTTTCGGTCTTCTACAAAGACGGACTGGACGAAATGCTGGCATTACTTCATAAAGACGGTGTAAAATTTCTATCGACTGGCGGAACTCAGAAATTCATTGAGAGCCTCGGATACGAGTGCGACCTTGTAGAAGATCTCACCGGATATCCATCTATACTCGGAGGCCGAGTAAAGACCCTTCATCCCAAAGTATTCGGCGGAATACTTAACCGTCGTGACAACGATAGCGACCGCCAGCAGATCGCTCAATATGAAATTCCGGAAATAGACCTTGTCGTTGTTGATCTTTATCCATTCAGCGCCACAGTAGCATCGGGTGCTCCGGAAGCCGATATCATCGAAAAAATCGACATAGGTGGCATTTCGCTCATCCGCGCTGCAGCCAAAAATTTCAACGATGTAGCCATTGTAGCTTCTAAAGCACAATACGGCCCCATGATTGAGATGCTGCGACGCAACGGTGCCGCTACAACTCTCGACGAGCGCCGTTGGCTCGCCAAAGAAGCATTTGCTGTAAGTTCCGGCTACGATTCTGCCATCTTCAACTACTTCGATCTAAAAGAAGGCCCATCAGCTATGCGTGTTGCTATAGATGGTGTCAAGAAAATGCGATACGGCGAAAATCCTCATCAGGCAGGATACTTCTTCGGCGACTTCGATGAAATATTCGCTCAACTCCACGGCAAAGAAATCTCATACAACAACCTTCTCGACATCGACGCTGCGGTAACTCTTATTTCCGAATTCACCGACACCACATTTGCTGTACTCAAACACAACAACGCATGCGGCCTGGCTTCACGCCCGACAGTAACCGAAGCGTGGCGCGACGCTCTTGCCGGAGATCCGGTCAGCGCATTCGGAGGCGTACTTGTCACCAATGCCGAAGTCAATGCTGAAGCTGCCGAAGATATCAACAAGATATTCTTTGAAGTGATAATAGCACCGGCATACACCGACGAAGCGCTCGATATACTCAAGCAGAAGAAAAACCGCATTATTCTCGTTCAGAAAGCTCCGCTGTCTACTACAATGCAATTCCGCTCTTGCCTAAATGGAGCTCTCATGCAGCAGCGCGACCTAAAAATCGAGACCCCAGAAGAAGTAAAAGGTGCCACTACACGACAGCTTACCGAAGAACAGATCGACGACCTGCTCTTCGCCAACAAGATCGTCAAAAACTCCAAATCAAACGCCATCGTACTGGCCAAGGGCAATCAACTTCTGGCAAGCGGTGTCGGACAGACCTCACGCGTAGACGCACTGAAGCAAGCCATAGCAAAAGCTCAGTCATTCGGGTTCGACCTCAACGGAGCTGTTATGGCATCTGACGCATTCTTCCCGTTTGCCGACTGTGTACAGATAGCCCACGAAGCCGGTATCGACGCAGTAATACAGCCCGGAGGTTCGATACGTGATGCCGAAACGACAGACTACTGCAATGCCAACAACATTGCCATGGGTATCACCGGATTCCGTCACTTCAAGCATTAATATTTTTTCAAGACAATACAATGGGGATATTCTCATTTACCAAAGAAATAGCGGTCGACCTCGGGACGGCAAACACCATCATCATCCACAACGATAAAATTGTGATTGACGAGCCGTCGATTGTAGCTCTCGACTCTAAAACCGGAAAACTTATCGCTGTAGGTACAGAAGCCCAGCGTATGGAAGGCCGTGAGCCTGATGGGATTTACACCGTGCGACCACTTCGTCAGGGTGTGATTGCCAACTTCAACGCAGCCGAAATGATGATTCGCGGACTCATCAAGAAGGTCAGCACCAAAAGCAACTGGTTCTCTCCATCGTTGCGCATGGTTGTCGGCATCCCTTCGGGGTCTACCGAAGTAGAGATACGTGCTGTGCGCGACTCGTCGGAGCATGCCGATGGTCGAGACGTATATATGCTTTACGAGCCTATGGCGGCCGCTCTCGGTATCGGACTTGATGTACAGGCGCCCGAAGGCAACATGATCGTCGACATAGGCGGCGGTACGAGTGAAATTGCGGTAATATCGCTCGGTGGTATCGTTTCAAACAAGTCGATACAGGTAGCAGGTGATGACCTCACCGACGACATTCAGGAACACATGAGCCGTGCACACAACATCCGCGTAGGAAAACGCACTGCCGAACTCATAAAAATGCGCGTCGGCTCGGCACTTACCGAACTTGAAAATCCGCCAGAAGACTTCATCGTACACGGTCCCAACCGTATGACAGCCCTACCCATGGAGGTAGCCGTGACATATCAGGAAATTTCTCACTGTATCGAGAAATCTATCACAAAGATAGAGTCGGCAGTGTTGTCGGCGCTCGAACAGACACCTCCCGAACTTTATGCCGACATTGTTCACAATGGTATCTGGCTTGCTGGAGGTGGCGCACTACTCCGCGGTCTCGACAAGCGCTTCTACGACAAAATCGGTATTGAGTTCCATATTGCCGAAGACCCGCTTCTTGCCGTTGCCCGAGGCACCGGTGTTGCCCTCAAGAATATCAGTAAATTCAAATTCCTGATACGATAACATACTGCGGGAGACGGTTGAAACCAACCTTCTCCCGCTTCCCGACTGATACGGCCCGAAACGATGCGCAATATCATAGATTTTCTCATTAAATATAGCAAATGGCTGGTGTTCATTCTGTATGTGACCATCAGTTGCGCATTGTTGTTCTCCCACAATCCCTACCAGCACTACATTTATCTCACATCGGCCAACAGCGTAAGTTCGACTATTTTCCGTATCACGTCCAACATAACGTCGTACTTTCACCTGCACGATATCAACGACGATCTGCAACGACGCAATGCAACCCTTGAAATGGAAGTCACCTACTTGCGCCGTCAACTCAACGACTATCGCGAAATGATTGCCGCCGACTCACTGGCTCTGCTCACCCGCGATATGCCATACAGCTACATTCTCGCCAGAGTCATTTCAAATTCAGTATACCACACCAACAACTATCTGACGATAGAAAAAGGTTCTCTCGACGGTATCGAACCAGAAATGGGAGTGGTCGACCAAAATGGAGTCGTAGGAATTGTCAACGTCGTAGGGCCACACTCCGCAAGAGTAATGTCGTTGCTAAACCCTAAAATGAGATTAAGCTGCAAGATAAAGGGACGCGAAGATTTTGGTCCATTGGTATGGGATGGCAAGAATCCTCATGAGGCCGTACTGGAAGAAATGCCGCGACACGAACAGTTTAAAGCGGGCGACACGATTGTCACATCCGGATATTCAGCCATATTTCCTGAAGGCATACCCGTGGGTATAATCATGTCGCACGAAAATGCCCACAACAACAACTTCTACTCACTGCGAATACGCCTTCTTACCGACTTCACCACATTGTCTACTGTGCGTGTAATCCGCAACAATATGAAAGCTGAACTTGACGGCTTGCGTATCGGCGAAGAGAGCGACAACAACAAATAACGCGCGACAACCATGACCAAAACGACACTGCAATTCACCCTACTCTTTGTAGTCCTCGTCTTAATGCAGGCGGTGGTATTCAACCACATATGCCTGTTCAACGTCGCCGTACCATTTGTATTCATTTACTTCATACTGCGTCTACCGGTGAATATGTCGACCAACTGGACACTGACATTAGGATTTCTGCTCGGTCTGTGCGTAGACATTTTCGCCGACACTCAAGGTGTCAACTCACTGGCATGCACCATTCTGGCCATGTCCCGCCGTTCGATACTCCAACTCTATTTTCCCCGCGAAGACGAGCTGTCGATACCTATTCCATCCATCAGTTCACTCGGTCTGGAGGTATATATAAAATACCTCTTCACATCTGTACTACTATACTGCACACTGATTTTCATCATTGAATCATGTTCACTGTTTAACTATTCCCTCACGATCGCCCGTATCCTTACATCTTCTATATTGACATTCTTATTGTTGCTTGGACTGGACGGTATTCTCGGCCAGAGATCTGCCTGAATTATACATGAGAAAAGACTATCGACTTGAAAAACGTAAATATGTTATCGGCGGTTTCATATTGCTGATAGTCGTCATATATATCATACGACTGTTCAACCTACAGGTCATCGACGACCGCTATAAAGCCTTTGCCGACTCAAACGCATTCATGCGCAAAACCATGTATCCGTCGAGAGGTATGATTTACGACCGCAACGACAAACTGGTCGTCTACAACCAACCGGCCTACGACGTAATGCTCATTCCACGAGACGTACAGCCATTCGACACTCTTGACTTCTGCCGCACACTCAACATCACTCCTCAGCAACTACAGCGTCGCTTTGAAGACATGAAAGACCGGAGGCTCAATCCCGGATACTCTTCCTACACCCCTCAACGACTGATATCCCACATTTCAGCACAAGACTACGGACGCCTGCAGGAGAAGCTATACCGATTCCCCGGATTCTATATCCAGCAACGTATTCTCCGCCAATATACCAGACCGGTGGCAGCCAATGTCCTCGGCAACATTCGCGAAGTATCTACCCGCGACATTGAAAACGACGATTACTATGCACGAGGCGACTACACCGGAGACCTCGGTGTAGAAAAAAGCTATGAAAACGTATTGCGAGGCGAGAAAGGTGTGGAAATCCTCATTCGCGATGCCTACGGCCGCATAAAAGGAAAATTTGCCGATGGTGCCCACGATGTAGCGCCGCAGTCAGGCCGCGACATCAAACTTTCGCTCGACATCGACCTGCAGGAATATGGAGAAAAACTCATGCGCAACAAAATCGGTGCTATCGTAGCGATTGAACCATATACCGGCGAAATTCTTGCCATGGTTAGCTCACCGACCTACGATCCCACATCGCTCGTAGGCCGCGAACGCGGAGCCAACTACAATGCACTGATAAGCGACCCGCTAAAACCTCTATACGATCGCGCTCTGCAGGCTCGCTATCCGCCTGGGTCTACATTCAAACCGTCACAGGGGCTCATACTTCTTCAGGAGCAGATCATTTCACTGTCGACAGCCTATCCCTGCTATCACGGATATATCAATGGCGGCCTGAAAGTCGGATGCCACTCCCATGGTTCACCGCTACCACTGAAACCGGCGCTCCAGACATCATGCAATGCATTCTTCTGCTGGGGACTGAAAAGCATGCTCGATGGTCACCGCTCAAAATATAAATCCTCGGCAGAAGCGTTTGAGGTATGGAAAAAGCATCTTGTATCGCTTGGATACGGCTACAAGCTCGGAGTCGATCTACCCAACGAAAACCGTGGCTTTATTCCCAACGACAAGTATTACAATAAAATATATGGCGAAGGACGCTGGAGTGCAAACACTATCATATCTATTTCCATCGGCCAGGGAGAGATTTTGGCAACACCCCTGCAGATAGCCAACTTCTGCGCGGCTGTCGCAAATCGAGGATGGTTCATAACGCCACACGTAGTCAAAGAGATTCAAGACTCCGTAATCGCGCCCGAATACCGGGAAAAAAGAATTCCGACTATCGACTCCCGGCATTTCGATGAAGTAGCCGAAGGCATGCGCATGGCTGTCACCGGAGGTACTTGCCGTGTCGCAAACCTACCGGATATCGAAGTATGCGGAAAAACGGGTACAGCACAGAACCCTCATGGCCGCGACCACTCGGCATTTATAGGCTTTGCCCCCTATCACGACCCCAAAATCGCAATTTGCGTCTACGTAGAAAACGGTGGATGGGGAGCAAGCTACGGTGTACCTATCGGCTCTCTCATGATCGAAAAATATCTCAACGGCGAAATATCGCCATCCCGACTTGATCTTGAACAACGAATGTTAAACTCTAACACTATCATAGGCAGTGGGGTCAAGAAACACTAATACTACATCTGTTCTACGTCATCTCGACTGGTTCACCGTCATCATATACGCGGTTCTCGTCATCATAGGAGCCATATCCATATACGCGGCAAGCTATGATTTCGACAATGCCTCGATTTTTTCATTCAACGAATTTTCAGGCAAGCAAATGCGTTGGATTGCATTAGCCTTTATCGCGGGATTCTTTATCTTGATGACAGACTTCCGCATATATGAGGCATACGCTTATCCTATCTACGGCATATTGCTGATACTACTCATTATTACTATTTTCATTGCTCCCGACATCAAAGGGTCTCGATCGTGGCTCGTACTTGGCCCGATGAGTCTGCAACCTGCCGAATTTGCAAAATTTGCCACATCACTCGCGCTGGCAAAACTTTTTTCATCATACAATTTCAATCTAAACGGCCGTCCGCTCAACTATGTAAGAGCACTCTTCATAATATGCACACCGATCATACTCATCATATTGCAGAAAGAGACTGGCTCGGCACTTGCATACATGGCTTTGTTTTTCGTTCTATACCGCGAAGGCATGAGTGGGCTTGTACTGGCAGCAGCTCTATGTGCGGTAGTATTTTTCGTCACGATACTCAAATACAGTGATCCCACATGGCTCGGAATGCAGCAGGGCGAACTCGCCGTCTTTATTATGATAGAGCTTGGAACTGTGGTAATGACAGGTTTTTATGCAAAAACACCCACCACAGCCCGCAATCTGCTGTTATGGTTTGTCGCGACTACAGTGTCGGCCTGGGTTCTGAACATATACGAAGTAGGCATATCCGGAGAGCTACTTTTCATCAGTGCCATCGCCATAGGCTCGATATATCTTCTTATTGTCTATCTGGCACGCCACCGTCATGTCACCGTGCTTGTAACGATCGGAGCTGCTTTGCTTTCCATACTGTTTCTATTTTCGGTAAACAAGTTTTTCAACGACGGACTGAAACCATATCAGCAACAGCGTATCAAGGTATCGCTTGGAATAGAACAGGACTTGAGAGGCACCGGATACAATGTCAATCAGTCGAAAATAGCCATCGGTTCAGGAGGTTTTTCCGGTAAAGGATTTCTCAACGGCACACAAACTAAACTAAAATACGTCCCCGAACAGCATACCGACTTCATTTTCTGCACAATCGGCGAAGAAGAAGGCTTTCTTGGGTCAGCAACAGTGCTGTTGCTGTTTCTCACCCTTATTCTGCGCATAATATCCATTGCCGAACGCCAACCGACCATATTCGCCCGCGTATATGCATACTGCGTAGCCTCGTTCCTCATCTTCCATCTGGCAATCAACGTGGGTATGGTACTCGGCCTATGCCCGGTTATCGGTATTCCTCTGCCTTTTTTCAGTTATGGCGGTTCATCATTATGGGGATTCACATTTCTACTATTCATTCTGTTGAGGCTCGATGCGTCACGGCGAGAGATTTTAAGCTATTGACCAGTATAATTAAGTATTGCACATCATTTTTTTTGTTAAATTTTATCTGCTGCTATAATATATATGGATAAACCACGTAAATGGAAGGTGCTTGACACTGAATATATTATTCGCCGCCCATGGCTTACTGCCCGACGCGACCAGGTTTTGCTTCCCTCTGGAATCGTCAATCCTGAATATTATGTACTTGAATACCCGACATGGGTCAATGTAGTGGCCCGTACTACCGATGGAATGTTCGTGATGGTGGAACAATATCGCCACGGCCTTGGCGAAACCATGACCGAACTTTGTGCCGGAGTCGTAGAAGCTGGAGAAGCTCCTGAAGCAGCTGCACGCCGCGAACTCGCAGAAGAAA
The DNA here is from genome assembly GCA_964578325.1 of uncultured Muribaculum sp. Classification (GTDB taxonomy): domain Bacteria; phylum Bacteroidota; class Bacteroidia; order Bacteroidales; family Muribaculaceae; genus Muribaculum. The sequence goes on along the minus strand of CAZOCO010000007.1, from coordinate 24,358 downwards.
CCGGATTCGGAGGTGGGCGCTGGCGCCTGCTGACTGTAACATCTGCAAATCCCGGATCTATGAACAATCTGAACTACAGTTTTGTCGCTGAAGATGTAGTTCCGGTTGGCGAACAGCACCTCGACCCCACCGAAGACTTGCGGGTCAGATTTCTCACTCTTCACGAAGTAGCCGAGCTATTGAAATCCGATGCTCTTAAACAGAGTATGATGACCAACGCACTGTTGCGCTACCTCTTCTCCGACGCCCTGTCTGCCATGTGATCCACTATTGCCAGTGTGATAAAACCGTGCCGGCAGTATTTGGGAATTATAAATATTGTTATTAACTTTGCGGACGATAAAAGCTACAAATGACTCAAAAACGTCACATATCAACGGTTAGCAATACTTGCCAAGTCTATGATTTAGCAAGCAGTTTTGCTATGATGATGGGTATGATGATGCGCAACCGACGAAGCCGGCTGTAGGAGTGATTTTGTACCCCACATAGAATCAATTTTACCACCGGTTTCCAAGTTGCGGAAACCGGTTTTTTTTATAACTATAAATTTATACAGTCATGTCAGGAGAGAAACTAAAGTTTGAAACACGTCAGATCCATGCAGGTCTGAATCCACAGGAACCAACAGGGTCAAGAGGTTTGGCCATCTATCCCACAGCCGCGTATCGCTTTAAATCATGCGACTATGCTGCTAATCTGTTTGAGTTGAGTGAGGCGGGAAATATCTATACACGTCTCAACAATCCTACCAATTCAGCCTACGAGGAAAGAATCTCATCACTTTACGGAGGTGTAGGAGCTTTATCGGTTTCATCCGGTATGGCAGCCATCTTAATTGCAGTAACAGCCTTGGCCTCAGCCGGTCAAAATATCGTTGCCTCACCTTACCTATACGGAGGAACGTATAATCAGTTCCGCCATAGCCTCCGGCGTCTCGGAATTGAGGTGCGAATCGCAAAAACAACCACACCGGAGGATTTCGCCGCCCTTGTAGATGAAAATACTCGGTGTCTGTTTGCTGAAAGCATGGGTAATCCTACGTGTGCTGTAATAGACATTGAGGCATTAGCGCAAATTGCAAATAAAGCAGTCATTCCTTTAGTGATAGACAATACTTTCGGAGCCGGTGGGTTTCTGTGCAATCCGTTTGACTGGGGAGCAAACATCATAGTTGATTCCGCTACAAAATGGATTAACGGACACGGCACAGCTATGGGAGGCGTAATAGTAGACGGCGGCAATTTCAAATGGGACAACGGTCGTTTCCCGCTTATCGACGGCCCATCTGACGGCTATCATGGCTTAAATCTTTATGAAACATTCGGAAATAAAGCTTTTATAATAAAATGTCGTGTTGACGGACTTCGCGATTTCGGAACTTGCTCGTCTCCTTTTGACAGTTATCTGATGCTCCTCGGGTTGGAGACTCTCGCTTTAAGAGTTCGGCATCAATTGGCCTCTACACGACGTTTGGCCGAGTATCTCCGCGCAAGCGATAAAGTGAAGAAGGTAAGTTATATCGGATTTGAAGACCATCCATATCACAAGTTAGCTGGAAAATATTTTCTTGATGGAGGAGGCTGTGTGCTGAATGTAGAATTGAAGGGAGACATTCAAACTACAGTGCGTTTTGTTGAGGCTTTGAAATTAGCCGCACACATGACCATGATCGGAGATTCCATCACAGTGGTGACACATCCGGCTTCGACCACCCACCGACAGCTGTCTGAAGAAGATATAGTCGCCGCAGGCGTCACTCCAACCCTTCTCCGAGTTTCTCCTGGACTGGAAAACATTGAGGATATTATTGCCGATTTTGAACAAGCGTTTGCTATCGCCGGTCTGTAAGCTGTCTATTATGAATACATCTGAATTGAAGTATTATCATTATCCGCACCCATTTCGTCTGGAGGGTGGTGAAGAACTGCCGTCACTCACCATAGCATATCATACATTCGGGACACTCAACCAGGAAGCCTCAAATACAGCATGGGTATGTCACGCTTTAACAGCCGACAGCAATGTGCGCGGATGGTGGCCTAACACGGTAGAGAAAGGTTGTTTTCTCGACCCGGAGAAGTGGTTTGTGGTTTGTGCCAACATTATTGGTTCACCATACGGCTCCACCTCTCCCATATCTGTCAATCCTACAACGGGTAAACCATATTATGACTCATTTCCTACAGTTACTATCAGAGATATGGTGAGAGCCCATATTCTTTTGGCAGACCATCTTGGCATTGACAAAATAGAAATGCTTGTAGGGAGCAGCGTGGGTGGATTTCAAGCGCTTGAATGGGTGGCAGAAGAACCAGACAGGTTTAATCAACTCATTTTAATCGCTACAGAGCCTTCAGCGTCGCCTTGGGCAATAGCAATTGATGAAACTCAACGCATGGCCATTTTTGCTGATCAAACATATGGACAACCTCGCGATGATGCCGGGGCTGCGGGTTTGGCTACAGCGCGGGCCATCGGTTTGCTCACATACCGAGGTGCGGGAGGATATAATCATACACAGAAAGATCCACCCGGTGTGCTTCTCTCACCTCGCCACAACCGTGCCTGCAGCTATCAGCGCCATCAGGGAGACAAGCTGTGTCGGAGATTTAATGCATATTCCTACGTCTCAATACTCAATTCGTTTGACACCCACGATATAGGTCGCAATCGCGACGGCGTAAAAAAGGCTTTATCCGCAGTCAGAGCCAAGACCTTGGTGGTAGGAATTTCAACCGACATTATCTTTCTGCCGGAAGACATGAAACGTCTCGCGAAAATGATTCCGGGCGCGGAGTATGCGGAGATTTTTTCATCATTCGGTCATGACGGTTTCCTGATTGAACATGAGCAACTAAATAAATTAATTTCGGAATTTCAACGTAAATAATCATGAATCTAAATATTGCCCTCTTCGGATTCGGAACCGTGGGTCAAGGAGTATATCAAGTGGTGAGTACGGCTCGTAATGCTCATGCACATATTTCTCATGTATGTGTAAGAAATATCAATAAACCCCGCGAAATCAGTTTACCCGAAGGCATTCTGACAGACAACGCCGACGACATATTCAATGATCCCGAAGTAAACCTCATAGTCGAAGTGGTTGACGATGCCAATGCCTCATTTGAAATAGTAACCACGGCTCTACGTAACGGAATTCCGGTGGTGTCCGGTTCAAAAGCCATGATAGCCCGCCATCTTCCGGAGTTGATTGAGTTGCAACAAGCTTATGGAGCCGCACTACTTTACGATGCCTCTGCATGCGGATCAATTCCTGTGATTCGCAATCTCGAAGAGTATTATGACAATGATTTGTTGCTCGAAGTGAAAGGAATCCTGAATGGCTCATCAAATTATATCCTCTCGCGCGTTTTCGACCATGGAGAAGCGTATGGTGTGGCTCTTGATCACGCGCGCCGTCTTGGTTTTGCAGAAAGCGACCCTACTTTTGATCTTAGTGGAGCCGACTCCTTGTTTAAACTTATCATAATCACGGTTCACGCACTTGGGGTCTACATTGCGCCGAAAAAAATCTTTACTTACGGCATAACTACAATCCACGATGAGGATATTCAATTTGCTCGTGAAAAGGGAGTTAAAATCAAGCTTGTGGCTCAGGTTGTAAAAATTGGCAATGACAAATTCACTATGTTTGTAATGCCGGAGTTTGTCTCTCCGTCGCGATACATCTACAGCGTAGATAATGAATACAACGGAGTTGTGATACGCGGTGAATGTTATGACCGCCAATTTATGTTTGGCAAGGGTGCTGGAGGATTACCTACGGCATCATCAATCTTAAGCGACATTATGGCTCGTCGCCACGATTATAGATATGAGTATAAAAAGATGAGTTACATTGCTCGACCGGAATATACCACGGATGTGTCTTTGCGGGTGTATGTTCATCATAAGGCAACCGATATCACAGCCCTTCTGCCGTTCCAACGCATCCGGGCATCATACCAATCAGATGAATTTAATTATGTAATCGGAGATATATTGTTGAGTGACTTAATAGCAAATCGAGAAGTCTTAAACAATGAGGATATTTTTATAGCCAATATTCCACTGTTTTTCACCGACAGAGACGACTGAAAACCGTCGCGCGACCCATCCTCAACGGAGAGTCGCGCGACTGATGTGCCTGACGGCACACCTTCTTTTATTAACCAGTCTAAAAATACAATTATTGGCAACAATTAACGGTAATCCTTGAGCATACCCTGCAGACGCTGGCGTGCAAAGAAGATACGGCTCTTTACTGTACCCAGCGGGAGGTTCATCTGCTCGGCGATTTCATTATATTTGTATCCGGCTACATGCATTGTAAACGGTATACGATATTCATCTGAAAACGAATTGATGGCATCTGTGATTTCGTTTGCTGCTACAGAACCTTCAGGAGTCTCGAATCCCGAATCCTGCGGAAGATTCAGATGATACAGATCTTCGGTCTGATCGATTACAGTAGCCGAACGTACAGTCTTGCGGTAATTATTGATAAAGATGTTACGCATGATTGTAAACACCCAGCCCTTAAAGTTGACATTGTCAACATATTTTTCTTCATTGTCAAGAGCTTTCAGAGTGGTGTCCTGGAGCAGATCGTAGGCATCATCACGGTTTGAGGTCAGAACGTAAGCAAAGTTAAGAAGGTTTTTCTGAAGACCTAGTAATTTGGTTTGGAATGCTGATGTTGCCATAGTCGTATCTATTTATGAGTTTATAATTTCGTTTGAGTTGCAATCGTGTTACATTTTGATTACACCACAAAGTTAACTACTGTATTTTATTCCTCCAAATATTTTGCAACATTTTTTCAACCAAAATCACACTTTTAACACTTGTTAATTTATAATATGCTGATAATGAACGATAGGAAATTTCATTCGTGTTACAAAATAAATACATACCCATATTTTCATGTAACATATCCGCGCTATTTTCGCGACGAAAACATTTGCAACATTCCATACTTCCGTTGTTACAACAATCACACCACGTGTAACAACCCATACCCTATATGGCTTTCATTAGCCATATAGCCCATTGCTCAATTAATACAACAGTGTGATATAAAACTGACGTATATTTTCCACTTCCACATCAAGCTATTGTCATCGTGCAAAAATTATCGTAATTTTGCATCGAAATAGCATGACTCACAACAGAATGAACATTCTGAAACTACATATACCACTTGTAACCGATCCGGTGCTGATATTCTTTATCGTACTGGTAATCATACTACTCGCACCTATTATTCTTAATAGGCTAAAAATTCCCCATATTATAGGTATGATTGTGGCCGGTATTGCCATCGGACCTCATGGTATCGATCTGCTCAATCGCGATGCCAGTTTTGAGATTTTCGGACAAGTAGGTATTTTATATCTCATGTTTCTGGCCGGAATTGAAATCGACATGTATCATCTCCAACAGAATATCCGCAAAGGATTTTCTTTCGGACTGATGACATTTATCATTCCGCTTGTGACGGGAACAATATGCTCTGTCGCGCTACTCAATGTAGACTGGCTGACGGCAACACTGCTTGCATCCATGTTTGCATCGCATACACTGATAGCTTATCCTGTCGTGTCGCGATTTGAACTCACGAAATCTCCTACGGTCATCACAGCTATCGCCGGAACAATCGTTGCCGTTCTCGGATCGCTAATCGTACTTGGATCGGTAGTAAGTGTAGCCACACGCGGATACTTCAGCTGGGGAACTCTCGCGTGGCTTCTCTTTAAACTCGTCATATACTCTCTCATCATTATATATACATTTCCACGGCTTACCAAATGGTTCTTCCGTAAATTTGCCGACAACGTCACACAGTTTATCTACGTACTTGCGCTTGTATTTCTCGCCAGCATAACGGCAAAGATGATCGGCCTCGAAAGCGTATTGGGTGCATTCTTTGCCGGCGTAATTCTAAACCGATATATCCCCGCAACGTCAGCACTGAAAAACAGGATAGAGTTTGTCGGCAATGCTATATTCATTCCCTACTTCCTGATAGGTGTCGGCATGCTTATCAACATCAGGGTACTCGTGAGCGGATGGACTACAGTGTACACAGCGGCCGCAATGTCGCTTATAGCCATTATAGGCAAATGGCTACCGGCGATTGCCACCCAAAAGATATACGGGATGACACGTACAGACCGTATGATGCTGTTCGGGCTTACAAATGCACACGCAGCCGTTGCTCTTGCCGCCGTAATGATCGGATATAATATAGGTATTATAAACGAAACGATAATAAACGGCACGGTCGTTATGATTCTCGTAACCTGTATAGTATCGTCACTTGTCACCGAAAGCGCTGCAGCACGCATGAAAATGGCAGAAGTACGCGACGTGCTTGACTCCGGCGACGATGGCACGCCAAAAGTCGACCGCCGTATACATTCACTGGTTTCCGTGCCAAATCCGGTGATAGCTCCGTCGCTTGTAGATTTTGCAATGATGCTGCGTGGCCCATACTGGAACCACAGCACCATATATGCCCTGCATGTGCGCAACGACAATACTCCTGGGTCACGTGCTATCGGACGAAACGCTCTCGATGTCGCCGTAAAGACCGGTGCGGCCACCGACACACGCATTATTCCTATAGAACGCTACGACCTCAACGTAGCAACCGGTGTACTCAACACCATAGAAGAACGAGACATCACCGATGTAATAATGGGACTGCACCGCAAGGCAAACATAATCGACAGCTTTTACGGGTCAAAAACAGAACAGTTGCTTAAATCGACCAACCGCATGATTATAATGAGCCGGTTGTTCATTCCGCTATCTACAGTAAACCGCATTATAGTATATGTGCCGCAGAAAGCCGAATTCGAGACAGGATTCAGGCGGTGGGTCATCAGCCTCGGCAATCTCGCGGCAAATATAGGTTGCCGTATAGTATTCTGTTGCCACATCGACACTCGTCCATTTATACGCACACTGCTGAAACGCGGAAGAATAGAGCTACGCCACGAATACCGCGACATGAACGACTGGGACGACTTCTTGCTCCTGGCCAACAATATTTTAGACGACGATCTATTCGTTGTAATCAGCGCACGCCGCACATCCGTGTCCTTTACTTCTGAAATGGATGAAATGCCTGGATTCCTTCAGAAATACTTTGCCGGCAACAATCTGGTCATACTATACCCCGAACAATTCGGCAAAGAAATGGCAATCACTTCAATTATGGACCCGCTGGCAAGCGACATTTCAGGCGCGCCCACCGATCTTTGGGTACGTGCAGCAATAGTATTCCGACGATTCAATATGTTGAGAAAGCGATTGTTCCGTCGCCATACCGACAAAAACGACAACAGACTGAAACTCTGATATGTATTATATCATTAAAGTCGCGACAACAGAGCTGCCACATAAACCACATAGCCGATAAACAGCACGGTACCTTCTGCTCTCGTAATCGTACGTACTTTGAAAAGCCAGCCAAACAGATAGAATGCCACCGACGCGGCCAACAATGTCAGCAGATCTAAATTACCTATAGTACCAAACGGCAACGGTGTAATCACACCAGCTACACCAAGCACCATCAAAACATTAAATATATTACTGCCGATAACATTGCCGATCGCCAATCCGGGCTTTCCTTTTACAGCCGCAACTACCGAGGTGGCCAATTCGGGCAGTGAAGTTCCTGCAGCCACTATCGTCAGACCGATCACAGCCTCACTTATTCCAAGTCCGGCAGCGATTCCTGACGCACCGTCGACAAATTTCTCTCCACCGAACACCAGAGCGGCAAGCCCCACAAGCACATACACCACCGAACGCCACACGGGCATATCTGATGATTTTTCATCCGGGGCATCAGATTCATCCGGCTGACTATTCTTGGCAGTAGCAAAAGTATAGCGCATAAACAGCAGAAAAAATATCAGCAGAAAAATTCCATCTACACGCGACACTTCATTCAACCCGCCACCATTGATAATACCGCTGTTGCCCAGCACAAGGAGCGCCACCGACGACAATATCACCATCGGTATTTCAAGCGACATTACACTACGCTCAACCACGATTGGACGAACCATAGCCGTAATGCCTATTATGACCAGAATGTTAAATATATTACTCCCGACCACATTTCCTATAGCAAGCGGGGCGCTCCCGGCAGCTGCCGAGTACACAGAAATAGCAAGTTCAGGCGCTGATGTACCGAAAGCCACTACTGTCAGACCTACCACAAGATCGCTCACACCCATTCTACGGGCAATCGCCGATGCTCCGTCGGTAAGCATATTAGCTCCTACAAGAATCAATACAAGGCCAATTATAAGCCACACTATATTTCCGATCATACCTTTTACATTTCGTCTTTATGATTTTATATCGTATATAACACCGTCACATCACTCTATGATCAACGTATATGCACAAATTTAGCAAAAAAATATTGGGCGGCAAATTTTAGCAATTATCGGCACTTTTTCCGTAACTTTGTACTGAATTACACTTGCTTTTATTTATGCCGTCTGAAGCTATAATTACCAAACTCGAAAACGACCGGCGCATACTCGAACTCCTCGCCCAGAATTTTCCTAACGTCAGTGCCGCCAGCACCGAGATCATCAATCTTGAGGCTATACTCAATCTACCGAAAGGCACCGAACACTTTGTCGCAGACCTACATGGCGAACATGAGGCATTCAGCCACATTCTGCGCAATGCTTCCGGAAACATCAAACGCAAGGTAAAAGAACTTTTCGGTGCCTCACTGCGCGACCAGGAGCTACGCGATCTGTGTACTCTTATATACTACCCCGAACGAAAACTCGAATATCTGAAACAGGCAGAAGACGATGTCACAGATTTCTATGCTGTGACCCTATTCCGACTCGTACGTGTACTCCAGTCAGTATCATCTAAATACACCCGATCGAAAGTTCGCAAGGCTCTGCCGCACGAATTTGCATATATCATACAGGAACTTCTGCACGAATCGCCGTCGGACGACGACAAAGACGCATATTTCCAGCGGATTATCGAAACTATCATATCGACGGGACAAGCCGATGACTTTATCGTCGCGATATGCAATGTGATACAACGGCTGTCGATCGACCAGCTGCATGTACTCGGCGACATATTTGACCGCGGCCCCGGAGCGCATCTCATCATGGACACCCTATGCGACTACGACCGATTCGACATCCAGTGGGGCAATCACGATGCGTTGTGGATGGGCGCATTTGCCGGCAACGAAGCCTGTATGGCCAATGTGGTGCGATTATCGTTGAGATACAACAATCTCATCACACTCGAAGACGGCTACGGAATAAACCTTATGCCGCTGGCAACCTTTGCAATGGAAACATATGCCGATGATCCTTGCACACAGTTTCAACCTGTAGTGTCGGAGGAAGAAAATATCGATCCAAAGACATTGAAACTTATGGCAAAAATGCATAAAGCAATCGCCGTAATACAGTTTAAACTTGAGGGTCATATTATCGACCGACGCCCACAATGGGGAATGGAAGACCGCAAAGTATTAACCGGACTGAAACCCGATCGCGGCATAGTCATCCTTGACGGAAAGACATATCCTCTTACCGATACAAACTTCCCTACAGTAGATCCAGACGATCCATACCGACTAACACCCGAAGAAGAGACTCTGGTAGCGCGTCTGCGTCATTCGTTCCAGATCTCCGACCGCCTCGGCCGACACATACAGTGTCTGTTCTCTCACGGTTGTCTATATAAAATTTGTAATTCCAATCTTCTTTTCCACGCCTCCATACCGCTGGATGCAGATGGTCAGCTGAAAGAGGTTGAATTATATCCCGGACAACGCTATTCCGGAAAATCACTGATGAACCACATCGGAATGCTGATGCGTTCGGTTTTCAACGATGACACCGACCCCGAACGTAAGGCCTATGCACTTGACTATTACTGGTATCTGTGGTGTGGTCCAGATTCCGTATTGTTCGATAAATCAAAAATGGCAACTTTCGAGCGCTATTTTATCGAAGATCCCGAAACCCACAAGGAGCAGAAAGGCCATTTCTACCTCATGCGCAATGACGAAAGCGTATGCAACCGCATCCTCGACGCTTTTGGTGTCGAAGGCGAACACCGCCATATCATCAACGGACATGTCCCGGTACGAATAAACAAGGGCGAAAGTCCGATACGAGCCAACGGACGTCTGCTCGTGATCGACGGAGGCTTTGCAAAGGCATACCATAAAAAGACCGGTATTGCCGGTTATACCCTCGTCTACCACAGCCGTGGCCTACAGCTTGTACAGCACGAACCTTTCGCTTCGACCGAACAAGCTATTACCGATGGTACAGACATTGTTTCATCTACCCAGATAGTGGAACTTAGCACAAAACGCATGCGTGTACGCGACACCGACAAAGGCAAGGCTCTTCAATCGCAAATAGACGAACTCACCGATCTCCTTTATGCGTTCCGCCATGGAATCGTAATGCAACGCGCGGGTACAAAAAATTGATCCGTATTACCAATCCGACATTCTACTCTCCTTCATGACATCAGTCATTCCGCAATATGCACAGGTAATTTTGCCTCTGCCCCTCAACTCTACATTCACCTACATTGTACCCGACGCAATGCAGGGAAAAATCAATGTGGGGTCGCGAGTCATAGTGCAGTTTGGCACCCGACGCTACTACACGGCCATCGTGATCGGATTCGAGGAAACTCCCCCCACCGGATTTGAGATAAAACCTATAGTCGAACTTCTCGACACAGAACCTATCGTTCATGCTCACCAGCTGAAATTTTGGGAATGGATATCAGAATACTACTTGTGTTCGATAGGCGACGTATACAAAGCAGCCATTCCTGCCGGCTTGAAAATAGAAAGCGACAGCTATATAGAGCTTCTGCCCGATGCACCGGAGATCGACAGCCATTCAATTTCAGAACGCGAAGCTATATTGCTTCAGACACTTGACCACCACGGACGTATGCGCGTATCCGATCTGGAAAAACATACGGGACTACGAGGCACGGCAACACTTGTAGGCCGCCTCGTAGAACAAGGACGCATATGTATATCAGAACAGCTTGTCAACCGCTACCGCACACGTCGCGTCGCGATGGTGCGTCCGCGGTTCAATCGTGAAGACAACGAAGCAATAGCGAAAGCGTTTGCCACAGTAAATCACGCTCCACAACAGCAGGCTCTACTCGTAGCGCTGATCGACATAATGAACAAACGTCGTTCGCTCAATCTTCCGCTTGAAGTGCCACGCAACGAGCTTATAGAAAAGGCTGGCGTCACCACAGCCATAGCCGGAGCGCTTGCATCAAAAGGAATTATCGAACTCTATCAAAAAGAAGTCAGCCGTTTTGCCCTTTCCGATGCGGCAATATCTCCACTACCTACGCTTTCCGCGCCACAGGCAAAGGCATTAGAAGAGATTCAACAATCGTTTGATAATCACGACGTAACTCTGCTACATGGTGTCACTTCATCGGGAAAGACAGAACTCTACATACATCTTATCGATGACGTACTGCAACGCGGACGCCACGCACTATATCTCGTACCCGAAATAGCCCTTACCACACAACTCACGCGCCGATTACAACGCGTATTCGGCTCACGTGTAATAATCTATCATTCCAAATTTTCCGACAATGAACGTGTCGATATATGGAAACGAATACTGACAGCGACAGAACCCTATGTCGTAATCGGAGCACGCTCGGCGGTATTCCTTCCGTTTGCCGATCTCGATCTCATCATTGTCGATGAAGAACACGAATCGAGCTACAAGCAATTCGATCCCGCACCGCGCTACAACGCACGCGATTCGGCAATTGTACTCGCCAACATGTACGGAGCAAAAACATTGCTCGGAAGTGCGACTCCATCGATAGAGACATATTACAAAGCCTCTTCAGACCGCTACGGACTGGTGACATTGAGCGAACGCTATCAGGGGGTAAAACTACCACCGATCGAACTGATTGATCTGACCGACGAGCGTAAGCACCAGCGACTACAAGGCCCCATGTCAGGACGCCTGATACAACAGGTACGCAATACTACTTCCCGCGGCAGTCAGGCCATACTCTTCCTCAACCGTCGCGGATATGCACCGGTAGTCACATGTCGTCAATGTGCATATGTGCCTAAATGTCAGTACTGCGATGTTGCCATGACATATCATCGGTCGACAGGCGAAATGGTATGTCATTATTGCGGTTCGACCGTGAAACTGCCAACAATATGTCCATCATGCCACGAACCGGCAATAACCACCTACGGCTATGGCACGGAACGTATAGAGACAGTGGCCGACGCTGCCTTTCCAGGTGTGAATATCATGCGTATGGATTTAGACACCACACGCAACAAAGACAGCTACGAGAAAATCATTACCGGATTTTCCCGTGGTGAAGCACAGATACTGGTAGGCACACAGATGGTGACAAAAGGACTTGACTTCGACCGTGTAAGCATTGTGGGAGTACTCAATGCCGACAACCTTATAAACATGCCTGATTTCCGATCGTCAGAGCGTGCGTTCAATATGCTCGAACAAGTGTCAGGACGTGCGGGACGACGCTCATCTGATGACGCAAGAGTCATCATACAGACTTCAGTACCGTCTCATCCAGTACTGCAATATGTATTGACCCATGACTATATAGGCTTTTACAACCACGAACTCGAAGAACGCCGGATGTTCAGTTATCCGCCGTTTACCCGCGTGATAAACATATACATCAAGCACCGCGATCCTCACCTTACGGCAGATTTCGCGATACACTACGCGGCCACACTCCGCGAGCTTTTCGGCAATCGCATCTATGGGCCTGAAACTCCGTGGGTCGACAAAATACAGAATCTCTACATCAGAAAAATCATGCTGAAAATAGAGACTGCGGCATCAATGAAAAAAGTAAAAAAGATACTCCGCGATGTCTATGAGCGTTATATGTCAGACCCACGCCTACGTCAGCTCACTATCTACTACGATGTCGATCCGTATTGATTTACATCTATTTATGCGTCAATCAGTCCGATATGTTGCATAAATAGTCCTATCTGTTGTCTTTAATCTCGACATTTGCAATTGACTCTTCTATATGAAGTGTTATATTTGCAATTAAATTTAATACCAAACACCTCATGGATATTCGCAAACACACCCGACACATATTCCGTTCGATTATAGTAGCGGTCACTATCATTATACCTATATATAGTTTCCCGTTACCAAAACTTCCGGAACAGGATTTATCGTGGAAAAACGTAACCGTAAACGATAAAAAGACCACCGTTCATTGTCTTTTCAAAGACAGTCGTGGTATAGTATGGGTCGGGACTGACAGCGGCCTGTATTTTTATGATGGAGTGACAACCCATCCTGTCTGCAAAGATATTCTCTCAACCATCCAGATATATTCGCTCATAGAAAAAGATGACAAACTTTACATCGGGAGCAATAACGGACTGCTGATTTATGAATACTTTTCAGGCACTGCGTATCAAAGCGACGTTGTCACGCCCAAAGAAATTCGGACAATGCTACTGTTTGACGACAATCTCTGGATAGGAGCCCTGAACGGCATTTACCGATATAATTTCAGAGATAACACATTATCCGATTTTTCCACCGGACTGCCACACAAATCTGTATATTCCATTTTACGAGACAGCCGAGGAGTCTTATACGCCGGTACATACAACGGCCTGGCACGATGGGATGCATCCGACAATACTTTCAGGCCAATGAATATAAAACTCAAAACACATGGTGAGCAATCTCTATTTGTCAACTGCATGCTTGAGGCCGATGATAAAGAGAGCATATACATTGGCGGTGAAGGTTCTCTTTTCCGATATACGCCGGCCAATGATCTATGGGAAAAGATGATGCTTGTAGAAAGTAATATTATCAAAAGTCTTTCTAATGGAGAAAACGGACATATATTCGTAGGAACCGATAATGGAGTTTTTGACCTGTACAAGGAGAGTATCAGACACTACCACCACGATTCACGGCATGAATTAAGTCTGGCCGACAACGAGATTTGGTGTATATATGCAGACGATAGCCACAACTTATGGGCCGGTCATGCTCGTGGATTTTCCATAGCATCTAATTCCAATTCGGTCAGAACTATAAAACTCGGATCTTTGACACAGTCGGGCGAAGGGAATGAGATTCATGCAATTTTGCGCGACAGCAAAAACAATCTTTGGTTCGGAGGAACAAACGGTGTGATACTATTGTCCGATGATTCAAAACCGAAGTGGCTACGACACTCAAACAAGCAGAACTCACTGTCACACAATAGGATTCGATCAATATACGAAGATACCGAACACAACATATGGTTTGCGACAGACGGCGGCATCAACAGGTACAACAATGCGACAGACGGGTTCGATGTATTTTATGTTGTAGACAATATCGGTCAGCACAAATCCAATTGGGTATACGCGATTGTTGAAGATAACGGATATTTCTGGATAGGAAGCTTTCTCAGTGGTATGCACTGCGTTGACAAAAATAAGTTCCACAACGAAAGCGCCACAATTATTTCCGAAATGACAATAAATGCAGATACTAACGACAACGATGATCTGTCGATTGAAAACAATCTGATCAACGATGTGACAAAGGATGGCGACGGAAACATATGGATACTGCTGTTTCGCGACAATATACTGGCAAAGTACGTACCATCCGAAAAGAAAATATACAAATACGACATTCATGAACTTACAGGTGGATATCCAACCTTTATCAACACCGACAACCGCGGTCGTGTATGGTGCGCATTCTATGGAGGAGCAATTATATTCGATCGCGACAGATACAACATTGTAAAATTTCCTTATACAAATAGTGATGAGTCAATTCTGTCAATGGGCAAGGTTGGCAACGGAATGTGGATAGCCACCCATAGCAACGTATGGCGCATCGACGGTGACTCATTCGACGCCACCCCGCTTCCGATACCACAAAAATCATACACCGCAGTTTACGAAGATACATTCAGCAATAAAATATATCTCGGAGGGACTGACGAGATACTTGAAGTTGACAGCAGGGTTATCCAAAACAATGTCGACTACAAGAACATACGTATGCTCCTAAACGACAATAGAGAGGGTCAGTTTAACCTGTCTGACATAAAAAGCGGAACTAAACGCATAAAAATACCTTACGGAGGCAGTATCACAATGATAGTCAGCACTCTCGACTACTCACCTGAAACAGTCCAGAGATACATGTATAAACTATCCGAATCACCGGCAGACACTACCAATGGATGGGTAATAATGCCGGAAGGATCCAACGCCATTACGTTTTACGACCTAAAGATGGGAGACTATCGTGTACTGGTAAAAGCCGTCGGATCACCTGCGGCGCCGGTTGCCATTCCGCTCACAGTCAAACCACCGATGACTTTATCATGGTGGGCGATTCTTCTGTATGGTGCAACCGGACTGGCCATTATATATTGGGCGGTATGGTATACAAGAAAACGCAATATCCGTGCATTCCACGAACAGGAAAGAATGACTGCGCTTGAAAATGTCGAGCGCAAACTATCTTTTCTTTCTGAAATATCACACGACCTGAAGACTCCGTTGTCTATGATACTCGGACCTGTCAGCCTCATGAAAGAGCGCGCTAAAGATCCGGAAAATCGTAAAAACCTTGAAACCGTATACGACAACGCTGTCAGGCTCAACAATATGATTCACCGTACCATTGAGTTGCAACATCTTGAAGACTCTGACGAAAACCTACTTATCCTGTCTGTATTCGATGTTGTTGAATTTTGTCGTGGCGTATTTGAAATGTTCAAAGAAAACAATTCACAGAAAAATTTCATTTTTCACACGTCACATCCACAGATTCTTATAGAAGCTGATGCTGTAAAATTCGAGTCTGTAATAACCAATCTGCTTTCAAATGCGTGTAAATATTCCGATGAGAACGCCACTATATCGTGCGGAATCAGCCTACAGGACAACAATGTTGAAATAGTAGTTTCAGACGATGGAATCGGAATTTCAGACACAGACCAACCACTTGTATTCCAGCGCATGTTCCGTTCGCCGTCCACATCAAAACTATGCGAAGGCACCGGCCTTGGGTTATATCTTATCAAAAGATACCTTGAGCTCATGAAAGGCAATATAAACCTATACAGTAAAACCGGACAGGGAACATCATTCGTAGTCACACTACCTATATACGAAAAAAATACCATGGCAAACAGTCCGGACATACCAGCCGACGACAATAACAGGCCAAAAATCCTTATAGTAGAAGACAATATACAGATATCAGGTTTCATATCAGGTCTTTTAAAAGACGATTTCACATGTCTGTCGGCCGAAAATGGGCGTTCGGGTCTGGCGATTGCGGCTTCGTTTGTTCCCGATCTGATAATAGTTGACGAGATGATGCCGATAATGAGCGGACTGGAGATGGTAAAACGCCTGAAACAGAATCCACGTCTTGCCTCGACACCGATTATCATGCTCACAGCCAAATCCGACAACACGACAGAAAATGAAAGTATCAAACTCGGTATAGATGTTTTTATGGGTAAACCGTTTGAACCGGCAGCTTTACTTGGACGAATAAACCATCTTCTCAAGTTGCGTTCGGAAATAAAAGAAAAGCTACGCATACAGACAATAACCCAGGCGGAATCCAAACCCATCAAAGCTGAATCTATCAATGAAAAATCACTTGCGAAAATCGCAAAGATTATTGAAGAAAACATTTCCGATCCTGATCTGAATGTCAACATGTTGTGCGAAAAGAGTGAAATATCTAACAAACAACTTTACAGACTCATCAAGAAGTATATGGAAATGTCCCCGCTTGACTACGTACGTAGTGTCAGACTTCAGAAAGCGGCCATGCTTCTCAGCCAGCACCGGTTCACTGTTTCCGAAATAAGCTATATGGTCGGTTTCAAGACCCCTTCATATTTTGCCAAGTGTTTTCAAAAACATTTCGGGGTAAAACCAAGCCAATATCAATCCGACGATGAGACAATAGGTAAAAAATAAGACAATTTATTTTATTCCGGCCACTTTGTGCGACATAGTCTGAATTGTTGCATTAATTGTCTGATATCTGACATCTATTTATTGCCCTAATATCATAAATTTGCGGTGTTTCCATACAGTAAATCCATATGGCAATACGATTGTTTTTGCATTTTGGCTAACACATTGTAACGATCTAAAAATATAAATAACCTTAAATTTCATCAAACACATTTTTACATGAACAAAGCATCTATTGCAGCCGAAATAAGGAACCGGCTATTGTGGGCGCTCCTCGCAATACTCCTTATGCCAATATCGGCTATGGCACAAGACCAACGCATGGTGTCGGGTACTGTATCAGACGAAACCGGAGAACCACTGATTGGAGCGACAGTCAAAATCAATCAGACCGCAATCGGCACAACTACCGATATCGACGGTAAATACACACTCAAAATACCGGCCACAGCTACGGAACTAACATTCAGTTATGTCGGTTATGTAGAGCAGGTAGTGGGTATCACGTCAGACGTAATAAATGTCACCATGCTCACCGACAGCGAAGTACTCGACGAAGTAGTAGTAATCGGTTATGGTACACAAAAGAAAAACGACCTCACCGGTTCTATATCCTCTATTAGTGAAAAAGACTTCAACAAAGGTATGATATCTTCGCCAGAGGAACTAGTAAACGGCAAAATAGCCGGTGTGCAGATCACCAACAGCGGTGGTTCTCCTAACGCCTCCTCTACTATACGTATTCGTGGTGGCGCATCGTTAAGTGCATCCAACGATCCTCTTATCGTTCTCGATGGCGTACCGATGGAAATTGGTGGTGGCGTTGAAGGCCAGGCAAACTTTCTTCAACTTATCAACCCCAACGACATAGAGTCGATGACAATACTTAAAGACGCCTCTTCGACAGCTATATATGGTTCACGAGCATCCAACGGTGTCATCATCATCACGACAAAAAAAGGATCTGGCGACCGCGTGAAAGTGTCTTTCCAGACCACAAATTCACTGTCACACAAAACCCGCACAGTCAAAACTCTTTCTCACAGCCAATTTATCGATGCAGTAAACACATTCGGATCTGAATCACAGAAATCTCTGCTTGGAACATATAACACAAACTGGAACGACGAAATTTTCCAGACAGCGTTCGGCACAGACAACAACTTGAGCGTATCGGGGCGTTTCACATCATGGCTGCCGTTCCGCGTTTCTCTCGGCGCCATGACACAAGATGGTATATTGAAGACCGATAATTCAACCCGTTACACAGCCAACATCAATCTTAATCCGTCGTTTTTCGACAATCATCTCAAAGTGATGATAAGCGGGAAAGGCACATATTCGCGCAATCGCTTTGCCAACAACGGAGCTATCTGGAATGCAAGTGCCTACGATCCCACTCAACCCGTATATCTTGACGGAAGCCCATTTGGAGGTTACTTTGAAGTAATGGACAATGTCGGAGGCCCTGCACAGGGTGCTATCGCCAACCCGCTGGCTATGCTCGAACAATACAGCCGCAAATCAAATGTATTCCGTGTAATCGGAAATATCGATGTAGACTACAGCATGCATTTCCTTCCCGATCTACGCCTGCATGTCACTGCCGGTTACGACTATAGCCGTGGTAAATCGAAATACTATACTCCGGCTGAAAATTTCACCGAATATTACAACGGAGGTGTCGATTACAGCACCGGTGCACAACGCAACGACAATAAACTTCTCACTGCATATCTCAATTACAACCGCGAATTTTCTGCAATTAAGAGTACTCTCGATGCCACAGTCGGCTACGACTACCAGTTATGGACTAACCGCGGCCCCGCTGTCAACGGTTATAATGTAGCCCATGAACTCCGCTGGACCAACGCTCCCTGGGATCAGCGACACGCCCTCATTTCTTACTACGGACGCGTAAACTACACATTCGATGGCCGCTACATGCTCACCGCCACATTCCGTCGCGACGGCTCTTCCCGCTTCTCCAAAGCCAACCGATGGGGCACATTCCCATCCGTAGCTCTGGCATGGCGCGTGTCAAACGAAAATTTCTGGAATTTTGCCCGTGAAGTTGTCAATGATTTCAAATTAAGAGCCAGCTACGGTGTTACAGGGCAGCAGGACGGCATAGACAACTACTTCCACATCCTTTCATATATAATCAGTCAGCCCGGAGCATATTATCCATACAACGGTGCATTTATTCCATCGCTCCGCCCGACAGTCTACAACCCCGACCTTAAATGGGAAACCACCAAAAGCTGGAACGTGGGTGTAGATCTTGGATTCCTAAGCAACCGGTTCTCTGCATCGGTAGATTTCTACACACGCAACACCCACGATCTGCTCGCAACAGTACCGGTTCCGGCAGGCACAAATTTCGACAAACAAATGCTTACAAACGTCGGCAATGTTTCGTCAAAGGGTATTGAATTTTCAGTTAACGCCAATCTTATCACGACACGTGACTGGGACTGGACAGCAACATTCAACGCTACATGGCAACGCAACCGCATCACAAATTTGAGTCTTGTCGCTGGGGCTGACACTCCCGACACCCCCGTCGGGGCTGTAGAAAACGACTATGTACAGACCCTCAGCACCGGATATGCTCCATACACATTCAATCTCTATAAGCAGATTTACGATCCGGCTACCGGCCGACCCATCGAAGGACTATATGCCGATCTTGATGGCGACGGACAGATAACCGAAGCCGACAGGTATAAAGGCCACAGCCCGGCTCCCGACTGGATTTTCGGTTTAAGCACATCTTTGCGTTATAAAAAGTGGACTTTGAGCACATCTTTGCGAGCAAATGTCGGCAATTACGCCTACAATCAGAATGCCGCAGGAATGGGTGCATGGGTTTGTACCACATGGAGTGCCGGTCAGGTCAACAACCTTAACTCAAGCTTCCTGGAAACACAGTTCCGCGACCGTCACTATACGTCTGACTACTATCTGCAGAACGCATCGTTCCTGAAGATGGACAACCTGCAGCTCAACTACAATTTCGGACACGTATATAAATCATTAGAACTCAATATCAGTGCAAGTATACAAAATGTATTTACTGTAACCAAATACCACGGAGTAGATCCGGAAATAGCCGGAGGTATCGACAATTCTGTATATCCGCGTCCACGCACCTACTCTTTAACCATTGGTCTTAACTTCTAATTATGACATATATCATGAAACATATATTTATTTCAGGTATCGCGGCCATTGCATCGGCCATCGCGCTGTCGTCATGTACCGACGATCTGGACCAGATGCCACATATCGGAGAAACGCCTCAATCAGTTTACTCCACAATAGATGGATACCGTCAGGTAGCTGCTAAAATTTTAGGTTCTTATTGCCTCGCCGGAAGCGACAAAATGTCGAGCAACGACCTCTCTACCAATCATGGCTACGACACGATGCGCAACCTGTTCCTTCTACAGGAAGGTCCTACCGACGAGTGTGCGTTCCGCTGGCTTTCAGGCGATAATCTGGGTGCACTTGCCTACATTTCATGGGATGCTACAGAATCGTTTGTATCCGACACTTATTATCGTCTATACTACACCATAGCCGTATGCAACGATCTGCTACGTAATGCCTCTTCTATTCCTTCCGGATTTACGGATGCCGAACGTGAAGAAATCGCCGGTATGGCAGCTGAAGCCCGCTTCTTTAGAGCTATGAGCTATGCATGGATACTTGATCTATTTGGCCAAGGCCCGTTTGTCGACGACAAATGTCCGGTAGCCGGTTATGTTCCTGTATGCTACAACGGCGCACAGCTTCTGGCCTACATTGAGTCTGAACTCAAAGAGATTGAGACTCTGCTTCCGCCACATCCCGCCTATGCCCGTGTAGGTCAAGGAGCTGTACATGCCCTACAGTCGCGTGTATTCCTGAACGCATATGCCACAGCCGGTGTCGACCGTTATACTGAATGTGTGACCGCACTTCGCAAAGTCTTGGCCCTCGGATACAGTTTAGAGCCCGACTTTGCCAAACTCTTCAATGCCGACAACCACAAACGTACAAACGAAATAATACTTGCGTTTGCCGTCGATTCACAGAACTCCCCGACATGGGGTACTACTACCAATCTGGTACAAGGTTCATGTGGCAGCGACAACTCGCAGACGCCATCAGACTATGGTATCAACAACGGTTGGGGCAACTACCGTCTGCGTGGAGAATACTGCGCTCTCTTTGGCGACATCGCCTCAAGCACTGACTCACGCTGTATGATATGGACCGACGGTCAGTCGCAATATCTCGACGAAGGAATAGATAATGCTACAAGCGGTTATCACAGCACCAAATGGACAAATCTCACCGACGATGGCCAACAGTCATGCGACACCAACGATGGTGTTGATACCGATTATCCAGCCTTCCGTCTGGCCGAGGTGATGCTCAACGGTGCAGAAGCTGTATTGCGCGGTGGAACAGGAATGTCGCGTGCCGAGGCTCTCATTATAGTCAACGAAGTACGTCGTCGTGCCTACGGCGACACATCCGGAGATATCTCCGACGCACAGTTCAATCTCGACTTCATGCTCGACGAACGCGGTCGTGAATTGTGTTACGAAAGCCTTCGCCGAAGCGATCTTGTACGTCACGGTAAATTTACTTCAGGCAACTATCTGTGGCAATGGAAGGGTGGAACAGTCAACGGTCGCGAAGTCGATGCCAAGTATAACATATATCCCATCCCGGCCAGCGAACTTTCTGCCAATCCAAATATGAAAAACCCTCTATACTAATAAATTTCCATGAAATCATATTTTCAATATAATATACTGCTCGCAGCCATAGGTCTGATGACTCTGGGCCTTACAGCCTGCGATAACGACACCGATATAGTTTATGCCGACGGTATTGAAGAAATCAGGTTGAGCGGCACCACCGGCGATATCGTTCTGAATGAAAACGCACAGGATGCATTGGCTCTTACACTCCATTGGAATGCCAACGGCAACATTTCCACAAGTAATCCTGCAGTTGCTGTCCCTGATGGTGCGGTATCAAATACAATCGAATTTTCTGATGACATGTCGTTTGAAAAAATAGCAGCAATCAATGTGTCAAAAAACGTTTATTCGCGACAGTTTACATGCCGTGAACTCAATGCACTGGTATCACAGCTCGGATTTGAAGGCGGCATAGCTTCTACAATGTACGCACGTATAAAAGGCTCGTTGAGTGCCAACACCGACGCTTTCTACAGCAATGTTATTACAATGACAATCACTCCGTTTCAGGTAGATATGACCGTAGGCATGTATCTTGACTCATCGAAAAACGATACAGGACGCACTCTACGCTCTGCCGATTCAGACCACGTATATTCAGGCTTTATCGGAGCCGGCTCATGGGAAAACTGGTGGTTCCGCGAAAGCGACGGACACGTATGGGGTAACGATGATGTCACCGGTACACCGTTTATCATCTCATCATCTGACTCCGCATGGAATTTCTGGTATCCGGGAGTTTCAGGATGCTACTACACGATTGTCAATGTCCCGGCCAACGAATGGAGCGCTCTGCTGTTGCCCCAGCTATTCATCTCGGGCGATATTGAAGGAGAAATGACATATGTACGCAAGACCAACAAATGGGTGTACACATATACAGCCGCTTCTGCCGGCACAATAAATATCACTATTTCCGGTACCGGCAAACAATACAACGTAGCCACCGGCACCGACGATGCCGCTGCCATTGACACTCCAATCGGATTTGGAGGTTCTGCCGACGCACTTACTTTCGGTCAGACAGCTTCGTCTGTATCTCTATCAATTCCCTCGGCGGGCGAAACTACCATAGAACTGGATCTCAATAACCCCGCGCAATGGACACTTGCTATCGGTAACGGTTCTGAAGAGCCGACTCCGGCTGCAGCTCCATATCTCTACCTGTCGGGGGTTTACGGAGAATGGACGTTCGACTGGTATGTAAAACTTTACAATGAAGACGACCTGACATATGGTGCCGCTCTACCTGTCGATTCAGAATGGGGATATCGTATCTATCCTGAAGCCGATGTATGGGACAACTACTACACCATGGTTCCAGGAGGAAACGGCTATGAAGGACACCTCGTTGCCAATGGAGAAGACAATATAGCCGCTCCAGAAAAGGGATTCTATCTCTTCGACATTTCGCTGTCGAATATGTCGTACAAGCTCACTTCTATCAGCAAGGTTAGCTATACAGGTCTGAACGACGACTGGTCTCTTACCGAAATGACTCCCGGCGATACTCCCGGCGTATATACTGCCGCCGTAAATAAATCAGCCAATACCCCATGGGGAGTCAAGATCGTATTGAACGATAACTGGGATCTGTTCTTCGGCGGTAACGGTACACCTGGTGAACTCGTTCTCTACCACGACGGATTTGAAGGCGACAACGACCTTGAATACGGAGAATACACCCTTACGGTTGATCTCGCCAAGGGAACATACTCATACTCAAAATAATTTAAAAATTATTATTTACTATGAAACGCTTCAATAAAATATATTCAATCACAGTAACAGCCCTTTTCGGGATGCTTACTGTAGGCTGCACCGAAGTCAATCCAGTCACCAATCCACCGGTAAACCACGAACCCATGACTATAGAGCGAGGCACATTTGCCAAGGGGGCCGATGTAAGCTGGATCACAGAACTTGAATCGCTCGGATATACTTTCTCCAACGCAATGGGTACACAGAAAGAACTGATGACACTGCTTCGCGATGATTGCGGAGTCAACTCCATCCGTCTGCGTGTATGGGTAAATCCGGAAAACGATGCTGATGTAAACGGTTGGTGCAATATCGACGACGTAGTGGTCAAAGCTCGCAGAGCCAATAATCTCGGGCTACGTGTGATGATCGACTTCCATTTCTCCGACACATGGGCAGATCCAGGTAAACAGTATATCCCTGCGGCATGGGACGACATGAATCTCGACGAGATACTGACAGCTATGACGTCACACATCAACGAAATGCTTTTAAAACTTAAAGACTACGGTGTCGAGCCTGAATGGGTACAGATCGGCAACGAAACCCGCACCGGTATGATGTGGCCTATAGGACAGATTGACAACGGAACTAACTTCACACAAATGGTAAATACCGGCTACGATGCTGTAAAAGCCATTTTCCCCGATACCAAAGTTATCGTGCATGTCGACTGTGGCGATCAGCTCGGACTTTTCGACCGTGTATTTGGAAAACTTAAAGCCGAAGGTGG